>CAYMRB010000097.1:0-25314 GCA_964392615.1 uncultured Planctomycetia bacterium
CCTGCAGGGCGTCGCGCGACAGCTCCTCCGCACGACCAACCTGCGCACGCTCTACCCGCCCGGCGAAGCGTTCACCAACGCGTATGTCGACGCCGCCGCCCGCAACGAACTCGACAAGTTCCACGGCCGGTGCCTCGATCAGGAGGTCCTGATCGTCGACGATCTGCAATTCCTGAGCGGCAAGGAGAGGACGCTCGAGTCGTTCCTACACGTCTTCTCGTCCCTGATCGCCGAAAGACGTCAGATCGTCTTCGCCTGCGACCAGAATCCGGACGAGCTGCCCTCGTTTCCGGAGCGGCTCATCTCCGGGTTCCGCGCCGGTCTGACGACGCCGATCGAGCCACCCGTCTTCGAGACCCGCGTCGCGATTCTGACGCAGAAAGCGCGCCAGCGAGGCCGCGAGCTGCCCCTCGTCACGGCCGAGTACCTGGCCCAGCAGGTTTCCGACAACGTTCGGGAGCTCGAGGGGGCGCTCCTGCGCCTTCTCGCGATAACGGACGTGCACCGTTCGCCGCTTTCCGTCGACACGGCGGAGCTGGCCGTGCGCGAGCTCGACGGTCGTCCCTCGACACCGCGAGCCGTCACCGTCGAGGCGATTGTCGACGCGGTCGTCGAGTACTACGACGTCTGCCGAGAGGATCTCCTGTCGCCATCGAAGGTGCGTTCCGTCGTCCACGCACGCCAGGTCGGCATGTTCCTCGCCCGCGAGCTGACCGGGCTCTCGCTGGAGCAGATCGGCGTCGGTTTCGGCGGCCGGGACCATTCGACGGTCGTCTACGCGAATCGCTGCGTGCGTAAGCGCGCCGCCTCGCGCGTCGACATCCGCACCGACCTGAAGGTCTTGCGGTCGAGAATCCGCGCGATTCTCAGGCGCTGACCGACCTGCACCCCCCGATCCGCCGGCTGAGGCGCCTTCTGCGCCGGGCTGCCATCCACACGGGGAATCGCGTGGACCCGCCGTGTAGTGGCCGGCGATGAGACCGGACGCTTGGCGGGATTCCAGGCATCCCTCGTCACGAATCGCACATCCAACCAACCAACAAATACTGAATTCAACATCTCTCCAGACAATATCCGTCGCGAATCCAACAACTCAAAACTTCGCTTATCTTATTACAAGACAATCCTTTAGCTCCTCTCCCCACGTCCTTCGAGGGGGTTTTCACCAGAGGGGATGAATCTAAGGATGAGAGATGGGTTCATCTCTTTCGATGGGTCATCCTGGCGGGGAAAACGCCCCTCGTCTCGACTTCGTCCGGCAGGCCGCCTGTCTCTGGCTGACTCGTTCAGCAGGACCGAGCGATCGACTTCTAAACTGTTGTTGCAAAATGAGTTACAACGACGAAACTGAAGAGGTTGAGAGCGTTTGTCGTAAATCTTTAAGATGAAACAACTTACGATATCGCCCTGGAACTCTAAAACTCCGAGCTCGAAGATCCTAAGTCGTGTTATCACAATAGTTTACGCTGTTGGAATTTGATTGCCTTCCAACGGGGTTCAACTATAATGAGACGTTTTGTGGAGCGAGCCCGCGACGGTCCCTTATGCGATGACCTCGTCGGGGGTTGGCCGGACTCGAGAGGAAAGTCTGTTGCGGAGAGTCGTCGCTGTCCTCGAGTGGTGCCACGTTCTGGGACTCATCGCGGTCGGTCAGACCTGTTTCGCGAGCCCGGAACTGCTCCAAAGCGCGCACTTGCCGGTGTTTTTTGTCCTCGCGTGCCTGGCGGCCGCTTGCGGCTACGCCATTCTCGAACGGCGCGAGGTGAGCTCCGCGGCACGACCGCTGTCCTCGTGGCGGACGGTCGGCGCGCTGGCTCTGCTCTTCGCCGGGTGGCCCATGGTGGCGATCCTGGCGGCGCTCGAGGGATCCGGCCCGGCGTCGTGATTGTCGGCCGTTCATCGCCGGTTGCCTGTCGGCGGCTGTCGAAGCCCGTCGGCGGAGGCATGGATCGGCCAGTACTCCCGGTTTTGCCCAGCCCCCTTGGATTCTCGACATGAAGATTCGCTGCGACCGTAACGAGCTGTTCGAGCGCCTGCAAAGCGTGGCCGGCATCGTCTCGACGGCGCCGACGACGCGTCCGATTCTGCAGCACTGCCTACTGGAAGCGGGACGCGGAGACGACGGGGCCGACACCCTGACGCTCTCCGTGACGGATCTCGATATCTCGTCGCGTCTCGTCATCGAGCGGGTCGAGGTCGAGGAGCCCGGGATTCTCGCACTGCCGGCGAATCGTCTCGCGTCGCTGGTCCGGGAGGTGCCCGGCAGCTCCGTCCACCTCGACGCGACGGAGAAACAGGAGACGTCGGAGAGTCCGGGAGGGGCGATGCTGCGCGCGGGCACCTACGAGTTCCGGCTGCTCGGCGAGGACGCCGCTCAGTTCCCGGAGGTCAAAGAGTTCGCTTCCGACTCGGCCCTGACTCTGCCGCGCGAGACCTTCTACGAGATGCTGCGACGCGTCGCTGTGGGCGCCTGTCGCGACTCGTCTCGCTACCAACTGGCTGGCGTCTTTGTCGAGATCGAGGGCTCGTCCCTGACGATGACGGCGACCGATGGCAAGCGACTGACCCATGACTCGATGCGCATCGACAACCCGAAGGGTGTGGCGGTGTCCTCGATCCTCCCGAATCGTGCGGTCGACGTCATGATTCGGGTGCTGGCTCGAGGCGAGCAGACGTTCCAGTTCTCGCTCGAAGAGACTGAGGTACAGATCGCTCTCGAGCACGGTCAGGTCATGGCGAAGTTGGTCGAGGGGTCCTATCCCGACTATTCGACGGCCATTCCGAGAGCAGTCACGACCAAGGTGCGCGGGAACAAGGCCGATCTGCTCGCCGCCGCCAAGAGTGCGTCGCTGGTGACGGACAAGGAGACAGCCACGATCCAGTTCTGTTTTGAGGACGACCACGTGCGCCTCGAGTCGAAAGCGAGCGACATCGGCGAGTCGCGCATCGAAGTGCCCGTGGCCATCGAGGGTGAGAATCTCTCGATTCGGTTCAATCCGGTGTACTTCATCGACGCGCTTCGCACACTCGGCGAGGAGGAGATCGCGATGGAGTTCGACGGTACCGACAAGCCTGGAACGATTCGCGGCGTCGAAAACTACCGGCACTACCTCATGCCGTTGGTGGTCGGATAGCGCGGGGAACGACGGTTGCGCCGCCCGTTGATGTCGCAGAGAAGCCGCAGCAAGGGAGTCGAGCCGATCGAGGTTGTCCTCGATCGGTGGCTGCGGAGGAATCGAGCCCACACGCGTATCGACACCGGGAGTCTGTACCGGCGTTGGAGCGATGTGGTGGGCGAGGCGGTCGCCACGCAATCGAGAGTGGTCGATCTGACCGCGGGAGTACTCGTCGTCGAAGTCGACTCGGCTCCGCTCTTGCAGGAGTTGTCGACCTACTATCGGGAAGAAATCCTCGCGTCTCTGCGCCGGCTAGACTGCGCCGAAAACATCACCGACATTCGGTTCCGTGCGGGTGTTGGTTCCACCGGGCGCAAGGCCGGAGACATTACGACAGAAGCTCAGACGCCTCCGTTTGAATCAGGACGAGAACGTTCATGACAGCTGAAGATGGCATCGATCTGGCGACCGAAGCCGGTGATGGCGCGTCGACCCAGGTCGAGACGGCCGAGTACGGAGCCGACAACATTCAAGTCCTCGAGGGGCTCGAGGCGGTTCGCAAGCGTCCCGACATGTACATCGGCGGGACGGATGCGTCCGGGCTCCACCATCTCGTCTACGAGGTGCTCGACAACAGCATCGACGAGGCGCTCGCAGGCTACTGCAACGATATTCAGATCCACATCTACGACGACGGCAGCATCGCGATTCGCGACAACGGCCGAGGGATTCCGACCGACACGCATACGTCGGGGAAGTCGGCGCTCGAGGTCGTCATGACGGTCCTTCACGCCGGCGGCAAGTTCGACCACGACAGCTACAAGGTGTCGGGCGGGCTGCACGGCGTCGGCGTGTCCGTCGTCTGTGCGCTC
This sequence comes from uncultured Planctomycetia bacterium, assembly GCA_964392615.1. GTDB lineage: Bacteria > Planctomycetota > UBA8108 > UBA8108 > UBA8108 > CAYMRB01. The sequence continues at coordinate 3,989 of CAYMRB010000097.1, forward strand.
AGCGCGTGGGTCAAGGTCGACGTCTACCGCGACGGCAAGCACCATCGCCAGGAGTATCGTCAGGCTCAGCCGACAGGGCCGGTCGATCTCATCGGCGAGACGACGAAGCAGGGTACGAAGATCCGGTTCCGTCCGGACGCCGAGATCTTCGAGACCGTCGAGTTCCAGTACGACGTGCTGAGCAAGCGCTGCCGCGAGCTCGCGTTCCTGAACAAGGGACTGACGATCACGATCAGCGACGAGTGCACGTCGAAGTCCGACAAGTTCTTCTACGAGGAAGGCATCAAGGCGTTTGTCCGCCACCACAACAGCCGCAAGGAAGTGGTGCACCCGGACATCGTTCACGTCGAGAAGCTCGACCCGGAGACGGACGTACACCTCGAGGTTGCGATTCAATACAACCGCGAGTACTCCTCGGACAACATTTTCACCTTCGCGAACAACATCAACACGATTCACGGTGGAACGCACCTCAGCGGGTTCAAGTCCGCCTTGACGCGAACGCTGAACAGGTACGCTCGCGACAACAAGGTAATCAAGGAGAAGGACACCCTGCCGGACGGTAGCGACTACCTCGAAGGCTTGGTCGCTGTCGTCAGCGTCAAGGTTCCGGACCCGAAGTTCGAAAGCCAGACGAAGGTCAAGCTGTCGAACACCGAGGTCGAAGGCGTCGTGCAGCAGATCGTCAACGAACGGCTCGGCATCTACCTCGAGGAGAACCCGTCGACCGCCAAGTCGATCGTCCGCAAGGCGGGCGATGCGCGCGCGGCGCGTGAGGCGGCCCGCAAGGCGCGCGACATGGCGCGGCGCAAGACCGTGCTGTCGAGCGGTAACCTGCCCGGCAAGCTCGCGGACTGCTCGAGTCGCGACACCGAGTGGACCGAGCTCTACATCGTCGAGGGTGACTCTGCAGGCGGATCCGCGAAGCAGGGCCGCGTGCGCGAGTTCCAGGCGATCCTGCCGATCCGCGGCAAGATTCTCAACGTCGAAAAGACCCGCATCGACAAGATGCTCGGGCACCAGGAGATCCAGACGATCATCGCGGCGCTCGGCACGGGGATCGGTCAGGACGACTTCGACATCGAGAAGTTGCGATACGGCAAGATCATCATCATGACCGATGCCGATGTTGACGGCTCGCACATCCGCACGCTGCTTCTGACGTTCTTCTTCCGTCAGATGCCGCGGCTCATCGAGGAGGGCTTCGTCTACATCGCCCAGCCGCCGCTCTACGAGCTCGCCGGGAAGCGCGCCAAGAGCAAGTCGCGCTACGTGCAGGACGAAAAGGAATTCGAGTCCGCGATGATCGAGGCCGGCGTCGCCGGTTGCTCACTCGAAGTCGGCGGTGGTCCGACGATGCTCTCCGAAGACGAGCTTCGTCGACTGTGTACGACAATTTCACGGCTCGAGAAGATCGAGGATCTCCTCGCCCGCAAGGGGATCGTGCTCCCGGACTACCTGAACGAGGACCGGGACGAGGAAGGCCGCTATCCGGGGTTGATGGTCAGCGTCTACGGGCATGGCATCGCCGGAGCTGATAGCGAGAACCGAAAGTCTCACTTCTTTCACGACGAGGCCGACCGCAACAGCTTCGTCGAGGGTCTGCGGGCAGAGTCCGAGCAGGAGCTGCGCGTAGCTGAAGAGACCGACTCGCTGGAGGCGAAAGACGGCGCGAACGTCGTCCAGTACACGCTGTTCGAACAGGAGACGATCGGGGCGCTGGCTCAGGAGCTCGAGTCACTGCACTTCTCGCCGCGCGTCTATCGTCATCGTTCCGCGTCTTCCGGGGTCTTCCATCCCGAAGGCACGGGCCCGACGCTCGAGCCCATTGCGAATCTGCGAGTGTCCGAGTCCAAGGAAGAGCCCATCTACGACCTGATCGGCGTTCTCAATGGCGTGACGGGCAACGCGGAGAAAGTGTTCGACGCGAAGCGGTTCAAGGGTCTCGGCGAGATGAACCCGGACCAGCTCTTCTCGACAACGATGGATCCGAAAACGCGGACCCTTCTGAAGGTGACGATCAACGACGCGTACAAGGCCGACGAGTACTTCACGATCTTGATGGGCAACGACGTGGAATCACGGCGTCGGTTCATCAAGGAACACGCGCTCGACGTGAAGAACCTCGACGTTTGACGCCGGCTGAAAGCAGGACGAGATGTCTGACGGAGACAACAAAGAATTCGGCCGCGACGAACGCATACTCGATCACGATATCGAGGACGAGCTTCGCGAGTCGTACCTGACCTACTCGATGAGCGTGATCATCCAGCGCGCTCTGCCGGATGTGCGTGACGGTCTGAAGCCGTCACAACGTCGCATCCTGGTCGCCATGGACGACCTCAACCTCGGACCGCGTTCGTCTCACCGCAAGTGCGCTGCGATCGTCGGTCAGACGATGATGAACTACCACCCGCACGGCGACGGCGCGATCTACCCGACGCTCGTGCGGATGGCACAGGATTTTTCGATCCGTTATCCGCTCGTCGATGGTCAGGGGAACTTCGGGTCGCTCGATGGTGATCCACCGGCCGCCATGCGTTACACCGAAGCGCGCATGACGGACGGTACCGTCCAGTTGATGGCGGACATCGACAAGGAAACAGTCGATCTCCAAGAGACGTTCGACAACCGCAAGGAAGAGCCCACCGTCCTGCCTGCGGTCTTCCCGAACCTCTTGTGCAATGGTTCGACCGGCATCGCGGTCGGCATGGCGACGAGCATTCCGCCGCACAACCTCCGCGAGGTCTGCGCCGCACTCCGCGCCCTGATCGAGAATCCCTCGATCACCGTCGACGGGCTGATGGAGTACATCAAGGGTCCCGATTTCCCGACGGGCGCCGAGATCTGTGGTCGTGCCGGGATCCACAAGGCCTACAAGGAGGGGCGTGGCCTGATCAAGGTACGTTCGAAGTACCACCTCGAGGAAGGCAAAGGGAGACGCCCGCCGTCGATCGTGATCACCGAGATTCCCTACCAGGAGTCGAAGGTCGGGATCATCGAGAAGATCTCGGCGTGCGTGAAGGACGGCCGGATCAAGGGCATCTCCGACGTCCGCGACGAGAGCGACAAGCGCGTGCGCCTCGTTATCGAGCTGAAGCGAGACGGTGATCCGGACATCGTCGTCAACCAGCTCTTCAAGTTCACGTCGCTTCAAACGACGTTCAGCATCATCAACATCGCGCTTGTGCGCGGTCGGCCGGAGACGCTGAATCTCAAGGAGATGCTGACCGAGTACAAGCGCCACCGGATGGACGTCATCCGGCGGCGTACGCGGTTTGATCTTCGCAAGGCCGAGGAGCGTGCCCACATCGTCGAGGGCCTCCTCAAGGCGCTCGACATCATCGATGAGATCATCGCGCTGATCCGCTCGTCCCATACGGACGAGGAAGCCAGCGCGCGGATGCAGTCCGAGCACGGCTTTACCGAGCCGCAGGCCGGACAGATCCTCAGCATGCAGCTGCGCCGGCTCACCGGGCTCGAGCGCGAGAAGCTCGAGGACGAGCTTCAGAAGCTGAAGGAGAGTATCGAGCGGTTCCGCGCGATCCTTGCGAGCGAGCGCTTGGTGCTCGACCTGATTCTCGAGGACCTCGAACACGTCGAGGCAAAGTTCGGTGACGAGCGACGTACCGAGATCGTCGAGGCTGCCGAGGATTACTGCATCGAGGATCTGATCACCGAGCACGACGTCGCGGTCACGATCACGCACCAGGGGTACATCAAGCGGACAGCGTTGACGACGTATCGAGCGCAGGGACGAGGTGGCCGCGGCATCACGGGATCGAAGTCGAAAGAAGGCGACTTCATCAAAGATCTCTTTGTCGCGTCGACGCACGACTACATCCTCTTCTTCACCGACCGCGGCAAGGTCTATTGGCTCAAGGTCTATGAGATTCCAGACCTCGCGCGCACGGCGCAGGGCCGCTCACTCGTCAACCTGATCCAGCTGCAATCCGGCGAGAAGGTCACCCAGCAGGTCTGCGTGCAGAACTTCGACGATTCGCACTTCGTCGTGTTTGCAACGCGCTCGGGTGTTGTGAAGAAGGTCAAGCTCGACGCTTTCTCGCGTCCGAAGCGCAACGGCATTATCGCGATCGGCCTGCGCGATAGCGATGTCCTCATCGGTGCCGGCCTCTGCAGCAAGGGGAACGAGGTCATCCTCGGCACCCGCAATGGCATGGCGATCCGCTTCTTCGAGTCGGACATCCGTCCCATGGGGCGGACAGCGACCGGCGTCGGAGGCATCAGCCTGAAGGGAGATGATCGGGTCGTCGACATGGTGATCGCCGACACCACCGTGGACGGCCTCGGCCTCCTGACCGCTTGCTCTCGCGGCTACGGGAAGCGCACCCCGGTGTTGGAGTACCGGATGCAGAAGCGCAACGGTTCCGGTACGATCAATATCAAGACGACGGAAAGGAACGGGCCAGTCGTGGCCCTGAAAGCGGTAACGGACGACGATGACATCGTCCTGATGACGAAGAACGGAATCGTCATGAGGACGGACGTCGCCAGCTTCCGCTCGATCGGTCGCGCTACACAAGGTGTGCGACTGATCAATCTGAAAGATGACGACGAGCTCATCAGTGTCGAGCAGGTCGTCCGAGACGAGGAGTCGAACGATTCCGAAGGCGAGTCGAGCGAAGCCCCGGCTGAATCGCCGACCGAACCGCCTAACGCGGAGCCGGCGGATGGTGACGAATCGGGTGACACGCAGTCGAACGACGGACCGGCGGGAGGTGCCGATCCCGAGGATTAGAGTCGCTGGACCGGACCGAGGCATTCGACGCCCGGCGTTCCTTCAGAGGCACATCTCTGCATGTCTCCGATCACGAGCTCATTGATCGTCCAAGCGGACGGAACGATCTTCCTTGAAGTGCTTGATCCGCACTTCGAGGAGCTCCGTGAACGACTCATGGCGTTCTCCGAGTTCGAGAAGAGCCCGGAGCACGTCCATGTCTATCGCATCACCCCGATCTCGCTGTGGAATGCCGCCGCCGCCGGTCTCGGTGCCGAGGACATCGTCGCCTTCCTGAAGACGCGGTCGCGTTTTCCTCTACCGCCGAACGTCCGCAAGGAGATCGAGGACTCCATCAGTCGTTACGGCAAGGTCCGCCTGGCGCGCGGCAGTGACGATCGGTTGTTGCTCCAAAGTGACGATCACGAGCTGATTCAAGAGCTCTGCACCCACGCGACGCTCGAGGAGTTCTTCTCGGACGACGCAGCGGACGCTTCCGGAGAGGATGAGAGCGCCGAGGGAATCACGGTGCGCCCGGAGTGTCGCGGTCGGATCAAGCTGATGCTCGCCAAGCTCGGCTATCCGGTTGCCGATCTCGCCGGCTATCGCGAGGGCGCTCGGCTCGACGTCGGTCTCCGCGATCGATTGGCGGACGGCAGCGAGTTCCTGCTTCGCGACTATCAGCGGCAAGCCGTCGACGGGTTCTGGGCGCAGGGCACTTGCCATGGCGGCAGCGGAGTCATCGTTCTGCCGTGTGGTGCGGGCAAGACGATCGTCGGCATGGGCGTGCTGCAAAAAGTGGCGCGTCAGACGCTGATCCTGACGACGAATATCACGGCTCTGCGGCAATGGCGTCGCGAGCTGATCGAGAAGACCGACATACCGCCAGATGCGATCGGCGAATACAGCGGTGCGGTCAAGCAGATCCGTCCGGTCACGCTGTCTACCTATCAGATCCTGACCCATCGCAAGTCGAAGGTCGACGACTTCACCCACTTCCGAATCTTCTCCGAGAACGAGTGGGGGCTCATCGTCTACGACGAGGTTCACTTGCTCCCGGCTCCGGTGTTCCGCTTCACCGCAGAGATCCAGGCGACCCGCCGACTGGGACTCACCGCGACCCTCGTGCGTGAAGACGGCCGTGAGGCCGAGGTGTTCAGTCTGATCGGTCCGCGGAAGTTCGACATTCCGTGGCGTGCGCTCGAGGCCGAAGGATGGATCGCGGCCGCCTCGTGCTACGAGCTGCGGGTCAGCTTCGATCCATCGATCCAGGAGAAGTACCTCGCCGCGAACGGACGCGGGAAGTTCCGCATCTCGTCGGAGAACCCGAAGAAGCTCGAGATCGTCCGTTCGCTGGTCACGCGCCATAGCGGCGAACGTGTGCTCGTGCTCGGACAGTATATCGAGCAGCTGGAGATGCTGAGTCGTGACCTGTCCGTACCACTGATTACCGGCAAGACACCCAACGACACCCGCGACGAGCTCTACGAGTCCTTCCGGCGCGGCGATACGCCCGTATTGATCGTCAGCAAGGTCGGCAACTTCGCCGTCGACCTGCCGGAAGCGAACGTCGCGATTCAAGTTTCGGGCACGTTCGGTTCACGCCAAGAGGAAGCCCAGCGGCTCGGGCGCATTCTGCGACCGAAGAAGGACGGCTCCTCGGCGATATTCTATTCCATCGTTACCCAAGGTAGCCGCGAGCAGGAGTTCGCCGAGCGCCGCCAGCTGTTCCTGACCGAACAAGGGTATCGATACCACATTCGATCCGCGGACGAACTGCTCGCGGAAGACGACGGTTACACCCAGATCCGATGCTCCTGAGAAGCCTCCTCGAAGACACACCCAAGGCTGACCTCCAGACGTACTATTTGTTCTGGTTGCCGGGGAACGCGATGATCAGCGAGCGCGACAAGCTCATGGCCGGACTCGTCAACACGATGAGCGACCAAGAGCGTGTTCGCGATCGCTTCGACGGCCTCGGCAAGTCACACCAGGCATTCCTGACCTCGCTCCTCGGTAGAGACGGATACAGCGGAACGATCGAGGACATCCGCGGGGCGGGTCAAGGGCGCCACATCGAGGATTTCGAGGTCGAGTCGGTCATCAAGACGCTGTGCGACGGGGGTTTCGTCCACAAGCACGTGAGCATGAACGGCTCGGGCCGGCAGGAGTTCTTCGTCATTCCCGACGAGCTCGGCAACGCGCTGCGGCGCACGGTCGCCATCGAGATTCGCGAATCCGGGGACATGCTCAGCCGTGAGCGTGCTCTCGGCGTGGCCGTGCACCCGACCGCGAGTCCCGCCGCGGGCTTCGACGCGCGTCTCGAATCGATCGACGACGAGGACCTGCGGAATGCGGTCCGCGAGGCGGTCAGCGCGCACCACGGCATCCTGCCGCACAGCGCAGCGTCGTGTACGCAGAACAGGAACCCCTCGAGGCGAGACGGCGGCGTAACGCTCTACCCGTCCGGGTGGCGCGGCGAGCTCGAGGTCGCCGGGATCGGCACGATCGGCGTCCTCGACTTGAAGGACTACGGGATTCACTTCGAAGAAGAGTCGTTGGTCGTCTTCCAGGAGAACGTGCTCGAGAGCGCCAGCCAGGCGGCGAGATCGTTCAGCGCGGAGAACGACACCGAGGTGCACGTCGGCACCGATCTCGTCGTCGACATCGAGCGTTTCCTGGAGCTGCTCCGAACCGAGCGAATCGAAGTCACCCGGGAAGGGCGGATCTACAAGAAGACCGAGGATCGCATCAGCCAAGCTCTGACGACCACGCGCTACGGCGACGTGTTCGAGGGATCTGCGGTGCGCGTCCTCATGGAAACGTGCAAGAGGCTCAAGTTCTTCACGATCGAGGACAATCGGGTCTCCCGCGATACGATTCGACGGCGCGCTTGGAAGCAGAAGACGCTTCTCGAGAAGTACCGCGTCCTTTTCGATCTCTTCCTCGACGATCACCAGGAGAAGCACTGGAGTTTCCATCAGGGGCGCCTGCGGCAAGTCTTCCTCGATCACCTCCGCGAGCTCGAGCCGGGATCGTGGGTCGGCGCTCACGACGTGTTGGGGACCGTCGTCGCGGCCTACTTGATTCAGCTCGACGACGCCGGCGTGCGCGAGGACTATCAGAAGCGCTGCGAGGAGGACTTCCACGACGACGCGTTGATGATCCCGCTCGGCCGATTGCAGCAGGATCTGTCGTACTGGGTCGTTCACCGCCTCGTTCTGCTCGGCTTCCTGGACGTTGGTTATCGCGACGGCGTCCTGCAGTCGTTTCGACTTTCGGAACTCGGCATGCGGTTCTTCGGCCTGACCGAGTGGCGAGAAGAGAGCCACCTCGAGCGGCCGGCGCTGGTCAACCCCGACTTCGAGATTCTCGTGTTTCCGGGAATGCCGCTGGAAGACGAGGCCAACCTCTCGTTCAGTCGGTTTGCAGACCGCGTCGAGTCGGATCGCGTCAAGCGCTATCGCTTGACGCGCGACAGCGTCAAGCGTGGGATCGTGTCCGGTCTCTCGGCGGGCGAAATAGTCGACGATTTGAAGCGATACAGCCGAGCGGATCTGCCCCCGAACGTCGATTACACTCTGCGGGAGTGGACACAGGGAGTTCAGTTCGTCCGTTGCCGAAAGGTCAGCCTGCTGACTTCCGCGACGAAGGAAGGAACGGATCGCCTGGTCGAAGTCCTCGACGAGAGCGACATCGCACACGAAAGACTGAACGACACGTGCACGGCCGTACGCGGATCGAAGAACGAGAAGGCGCTGCGCGACCTGCGCGAGTCGCTCAAGCGGCTCGGCCTGTACATGGAGTGATACGGCTCGACGTACTGCCACCCGATCGGCGGGCCGCGGAGGCAAAAAAAAACCGCGGAGAGGCGCTACCGAACTGCGCCGCCCCACGGTGGACGGGTATGCGATTGTTGGTCTACTCCCCTTTTCGGAAATTCCGCGAAGGCGCTTGAGGAAAAACGGACTCTTCTGAAAAAAAACCGCGCGGTTTCCGGACGTTCCAAGAAGACGTCTCCCATGTTGCGCAGCTATTGAGGTTCCACACCCATATGCGGTGTGGAGAAGAAACTTGCTCAGCGAACCCAGAACGATCAGCTTGCTCGCCGAAGTCGTGCACCTGCCGATGAAGCCGACGCAGGACGACCTGCGGGACGTGTACAACCGCGTCTGCGGCAGCTGTGGCTACGAGAACTACATCCGCACGGCCACCGGCGCCCGCGTGGAGCGGCGCGACCAGGAAGGAAGCGGGGGGTTCTCGCACTTGGAGTTCACCCGCGACCGCATCCGGTTCACCGAGGATCACGTCGGCATCACGGTCGAGCAGTTCGCCGACAAGGTGCTGACCGTCTTGAAAGATGCGGTGCCGGTCTTGCGGATTCCGGTGTTTCTCGTACAGCAGGTCACCGTGCGCGCGATCTGTACGCCGAACAGCTTCAAGAGCGCGGCGGAGTTCCTCGCCCGCAGCATATTCCAGATCCGCGACGAGGACTTCGAGCTCCTGGGTCGACCGACGAACGTGCACGGCTTTCGTCTCGTGTTCCCGGCAACTCGCGAGCAGCCGTACGGGTTCAACGTGCGCGTCGAGGCGTACCTCCGGGACCGGCGCTCGATCTACATCGAGAACGTCGGTCAGTTCAACACGCCCGTCCAGACGACGTCTCTCGAGACGGTCGGTCGGAACGTCGAGCAGACTTCCGAGTTCATCGGCAACAACCTCGTGCCGTTCGTGTCGCTGTACGATCGCCGCTGTGAGTAATCGAGCCGCGACATGGGGCGTCGTCGCGCTGTCGGCGACAGGCGGGGCACTCGGAGACGGGTGGCGTCAGCTCTGAGCCGCCGCGGTTTTCTCCTCGCGGCGCGCTCTGAGGATGCCGAGCAGCTCGAGCACGATCAGGATGGCGACTCCGACGCAGATTCCGCTGTCGGCGATGTTGAAGTTCGGCCACACATGCGGCTTGCCGTCGATGACGACGTACCACTTGATCCAGTCGCGCACTGCCGCGTCGACCGCGCGATCGTATAGATTGCCCGCGGTGCCACCCGCGATCAGACCCAGAGCGCTGATGAACCACGCGCTGGGCGCTTCCGGTTTGCGCAAGACGTAGGCGACGATGACGGTGATGACGATGAGCGCGACGGCGGACAGCACAGCGAGCGCCGACGTGTAGTCTCCGAACCAGCCGTTGAACGCGCCGTAGTTGTAGTTCGCCTCGAGGTCGAAGAACCCGGGGATGACCGTCATGTCGCGTGTCGCCTCGCGGACGACGCGCGGCGGATGGCCGACCGTCTCGACGGCGAGCAGCTTCCAGACCCACGCCTTTGTCGCCAGGTCGGCGGCGCAAATGACGGTGAGCAGGCTCAGGTACAGCGTCCACGCTCGACGGCGCGGCATTCCTCGGATCGGGCTCTCGGTCGCAGACATGCCGGGATTGTACGTGCTACGTTTCACAAGTCATTGTGCATTCGAGCGGCGTCTCCGTCCGCCGGGCGCCCAGTCGACCATGAGGTCGCCGGACACTCCGGCCCGACGGGGTTCAGTCGGATCCTGCCGGTGATCCTTCCGACCGCACTCGAGTTCGCCAGCGTTCCAGGCCGCTCCTGAGCTGCTCGAGGGCGCCCGGCTCGTCGCGAGCATCTGCAGCGTCGTCCGACTCGGGATCGGTCGATCCAGCAGTCCCGGTCGGTGCGGTGAGCATCCACCGGCGAACGGCGTCGCGTGCGGCGTCCTCGGCTTGCTCGAGCCACTCGCGCAACGCGTCGAGATCGCGTCGTCTCGACAGCACCTCGACCGCGGCCTGGCGCACCGAGGCCCGTTCGTCGAGAAGTGCGCGGAGGAGATCGGAAGCGCGGTGCGGATCGCGGTCCTCTCCGAGATGGTCGATCGCGCGCGCGCGGACGGCGGCGGTCTCGTGGCCGAGCAGCTCGACGGCGATTCGAGCCCGTTGCGGCGGGACGATTCGATCGAGCCAAGCGAGGGCGTCGTCCCGCAGATCCGCGTCGTCGAGGGCGGCGCAGACGGACTCGGAGACGTCGCTTCCGTCGTTCCCGTCGAGTCGGGACAGGTAGTCGAACGCCGCGCGGCGCAACGTCGACTCCGGGCTTCGCGTGAGGAGTTCCACGAGTCCGGTGCGGATCTCGGCGTCGGCCGCCGACTGGTTGCCGAGCCTCTGCAATGCGATGTGCCGCAGAGGAAGCGGCAGCGGATCTCGTGCCAATCCGAGCAGCTCGTTCTTCGCAGCATGCGCCGTCAGGCCGTCGATCGCCTCGCGCCCCGCTTCGAGGTAGCGGGTTCGTGCGATGCGGTCGAGCTCTGCGATGGCCTCGTCCCCCGGCGTCTCGCGGAGAGCGATCGCCAGGTGTCGAACGAGGTCGTTGCGAGCGGTGATGCGGGCCGACTGCTCGAGAAGCGCGGTCGGATCGGTCGCCGCCTTGACCGCGATCCACGTGCGAGCGAAGCGCCCTTCCGCGGCGGAAACGTCGACCTCGACGTGCGGACGGATGGCGATGGCGTCCGAGCCTCCGACGCGCGAGTCGAGCTCGACCGCAGTGTCGAACGACCAGGTGGCGAGGAACGCGAGGGCCGCGTCGTCGCGAGCGGCTGCGAGCACGTCGACGAGCGACAGGAAGGTCGCTCCCGCCAGTTGGACCGGACGTTCGGGAGCGGTTGCGGTCGCGTCGATCTCGAGCTCCTCGAGCACCGGCGAACCCACGCCAGGCCTGCCGTAGACGGCGAACGCCGCGCGCTGCTCGTCCATGGAATCCGAGCGCAGTGCGGCCATGGCGAGCTGGACGTCGCCGTCGGCGCGGCGACCGCTCGCGAGCTCGTCGGCCAGGTCGCGCAGTGTGGCGGTGCGCACGGCCGCGCGGGGATCCTCGAGCCCGCGGACGAGCGGATCGGTGCGCGCGCGCGCTTCGATCAGTGCGCTGATCGCCGCCGCGTCGGGATTCGGCACGAGCTTCACCGACGAGCGCATCGAGTTCACCGCCTTGTCGAGGCTGCCTTCGAGCATCGCGGCGACGGCCTCGGCCCTATGATCCGCAGCAGCGCGCGCGGCATCGCGTTGGGCGATGGCCGTCTTCCTCGCGTCGTCGGCTACGCGAAGGTCCTCGGTGAAGCGCTGCTCGCGAGCGTGAGCTTCCTCGAGCGCACGGTGAAACTCGACGATGTGCGGGTTGTCCGGGTGCTGGGTGGCGAGCTCGGCGGCCAGATCGAGCGCCTCCTCGCGTTGGCCGCGATTCAATGTCGTGAGCACCTGACGCTCCGAAGCGATGCGCTCTTCGAGCGATCGGGCTTTGCCGCCGAGGTGGATCGCGACCAAGACCATTCCGACCAGCAGCATCGCGGCCACCAGGCGCCCGGCGAGCCGGAAGCCCGGCGCGCGACTGCCGTCGACCTGCCGCTTGAACGCCAGCGAGCGAGCGGCGATCGGCGACTCGCCGTGAAGGAATCGTTCGAGGTCCTCCGCGAGCCGACCGGCCGACGAGTATCGATCCTCCGGCTCGGGAGCCATCGCCGCGAGGATGCACTCCTCGAGATCGTGCGGGATCTCCTCGCGAACGTCGCGCGGCCGTGCGAGGCTCGCGCGGTGGATGCGCCGTACCAGCGCGTTGTGCGAGAGCGGCGAGTCGGCCTCGTCCTCGTCGACGAACGGCGGTCGAAACGTCACGAGCTCGTAGAGGAGCGCGCCGAGCGCCCAAACGTCGGCTCGCGGCGACTCGAGCGGACCCGTGTCGAGGAGCTGTTCCGGGGCGCGATAGGGCACCGCTTCGAGTGCGATATCGCCCGACGTGCCGCCGACGTCGGTGACGACGAGCCGGCCGGTGGGCGAGAGGATCACGTTGTCGGGCGACAGACGTGCGTGGACGATGTCGTTGCGGTGGAGCGCCTCGATGCCGATCGCGACATCGCGCAGGAGCTCGACCGCGTGCGCGAGGAACGACGGGTGGAGCTCGCCGTCCTGGCCGACGGAGAGGGGCGACAAGGACGGCCGATCGCTGTGGCCGCGTCGCAGGTCGTTCAAGACATCGCGCAGCGTATCGCCGCGCAGCCAGCACATCGCGATCCACGTGTGGCCGTCGTCGTCCGTGCCGGTTTCCTCGACGCGCACGAGGTTCGGGTGCGAGATGCCGCCCTCCACGCCGCGCCGGAATCGTTCGAGCAGGCGACGGTCGACCGCAGCGCCATCGCGGAAGACCTTGACGACGCAGCGCCGTGTGCCCTTCGACGCGATGAACGTCGTGCCGCGCGGCCCCGAGCCGATTTCCTCGAGCAGCGTGTAGTCGCCGAGCGAGCGCGGCAGTTCGCCTGTCGCGTCCGGCGTCGTCGAATGGCTCTCCGGCCGACTCTCCACCGGCTGTCTTCTCTTCCGTCGAGCTTCTCTTCGTCCCGCGAGATCGGTGCCGGGGAGCTCCTCGCACCGCGCACTCGCGAACCCGCAAATCCGAACGATTCGGGGACTTATCTTACGAAAGCCCGCGGGCCGGGGCAACCCCACGAGCGGCGGCCCGAGAGCTCAATCCTCGCGCGGCGCGGCGCCCTTGCTGGGCTGCTTGCGCAGCACGACGACGAGGATGACGGCGGCGATGGCGATCGGGCCCAAGGCGAGCGCGGCCAGGATGAGTAGCTCGAAGGGGCCAGGCATACCGAAAGCGAGCATGGGTTGACCTCGTGACGGATGAGGCGGACAGAGGACCGACACCTTCACTCCTCGATTTCCGATGATGGAGATGTCGACAGCCGGGCGGGCCGATTTCTCCTACTTCGCGGCCTGCTGCGCCGCGGCGGCCTCCTCTAGCGACCGCAGGAAGTCGGCGAGCTCGGGGGCAACTCGGAATCCGGCGGGCGGCAGGCGGACGGCGAGGTCGAGATCGTCGATCTCGGACCATTCGCGCTCTTCGTTCAGATCGATCTGATTGGCGGCGAACGGCCCGACGTAGCGCTTCCAATGCGCGAGCTCGACGTCGAAGACGCGACTCTTCGACTTCTCGAGGGTAGCCCGCTTCGCGAGAAGCTCGATCTCGGCCGGGTTCTTCTCCAGGACCAGCGCGTTGAAGGGCTTCGACAGCTTGGGCTCTCGGGTGGTCCGCGATGACCCGCCGACGATCACGCCGCCGCGCTGGCGCCGTGAGATCGCGCTGTCGCCGCTGTCCCGGACGACCCAGAACTTCCGCACGCGCAGCTTCGCCTGACGCAGGTTCAGAGGCAATCCGGCGATCTTGGTCGCGATCCGGCGCTTGCGCGCGTCGCGCACGAGGATGGCGTCGCGCGTCAGATTCTTCGTCTGCGTGATGATCTGGACGTTGTCCGCGTCGCGGCGGTAGCCGGTGTTGCGCATCCGGATCACGAACAGGCTCGTGCCGCGATAGCGCTTCCAGCGGGGCAAGAGGCGAGCGACACGCTCGGCAGCCTTGTCGTGCGAGTAGCCGTGTTTGCGCTGATCGAGGTACGTGCGCGCGGCCTTGTACGCCAGGGCATCCGGCGCCAGGAACCCCTCCACCGTCAGGCCATCGATCCGCAGCGGCGCCGCGGCCCGCTCCCATTCGCCGAGGCGAAGCTCGAGCCGCTTGACGAACTCGTCCTTCGGCGCGGGGGCTCCGGCCTTCGGCTCGACGGCGGGTTTCTTTTCCGGATCTTTCTTCGGCTCCTTCTTGCGCACGTCGGCGAGCACCGACGCGGAGAGGCTCAGAAGGGCGAAGAGGGCGAGAAGGACGGCAAACGAGCGGTGTCGACGGCCGTTGCAGTTCATGAACGCCATCCTAACCACTGCATGGGCTGGCCGGAAGCGATGTTCCGTGCCTCCCGCAGCACCAGGGGCAGCCCATGCCGGCGGAGTTGGAGCCGACCGCTGCGCGGCGGCTCAACTCCGCAACGGTTCGGATCCGGGCTTCGGGGCGCGTCGGCGGTGGCTCCCGAACGTTCCACCGGGGTAGAATCCTCGGTCCTGCAGGCTGTCCGTTTCACGGCTATTTTGGAGTTTATCGGCACCTTGCGCGTCCGCCCGTTTCCCATCGCAACGATCCTCTTTCTGCTCTCGGGTGCCCTCGGTCTCGGCTACGAGCTCGTGTGGATCCGCAAGGCGGCGCTGGTTGTCGGCGCGAGCCAGATCGCGTTGTCGACCGTGTTGACGTCGTTCTTCCTCGGCATCGCGCTCGGCAGCTACGCGGTGGGGCGTTGGCTGCGGTCGCAGCGCTGGTCGCCGCTGTTCGTCTACGGGCTCTTCGAGCTCGCGATCGGCGTGTTCGCCGTCGCGTTCCCGTGGCTCTTCGACCTGCTCGAGTCGCTCTACGGCGCGATCTATCCCGTCGTCGAGGGATCGGCCGGCGCGCTGTTCGCGGTGCGCTTCCTGCTGCTCTTCCTGCTCGTCCTCGTGCCGACGTTCTTCATGGGCGGCACGCTGCCGCTGCTGCTCGACGGGCTCGTCGCGGAGGATCGCTCCATCGGGTCACGCACGAGCTTCCTGTACGGCATCAACATTCTCGGCGCCGTGGGCGGCGTGCTCGTCACGTGCTATTGGGCGATTCCGGCGCTCGGCATGGACGGCACGAGCCAGGTCGGCGGCATCGGGAACTTCCTCGTCGGCGCGTTCGCTCTCGTCGCGTTCCGCAAGCACCGGCCGCTCCACGCGATCGACGGCGAAGACGCGGCCGAGGAGGCGGGAGCCGAGCCTGCGAAGGAGGACGCGGCGTCGGACGCGGTCAGCCCGTTCGGCGAACGCACCGTGTTCTTTCCGGCCGCCGCGTTCGCTTCCGGGCTCCTGGCGATCGCGTACCAGGTCTGCTGGGCGCGGTACTTCACGCTCTTCCACACGACGACGGTCTACATCACCGCACTCCTTCTCGCGGTGTACCTGCTCGCGCTCGCGGTCGGCAGCTTCCTCCTGGCGCCGCTCCTGGCGCGGCGTTGGAATCCGCTGCGCATTCTCGCGTTCGTGCAGGCGCTGGTGCCGCCCGCAGCGCTCTTCATGATCGGGTGGTGGCAGAAGGCCGACTATTCGGTCGCGCTCAAAGGCCTGCGCTACGAGGTCGGAGGCACGGTCTACTCTCCGATCAAGCCGACGCTCGAGATCGACGCCGACTATGCCGACTATTTCCTATTCTGGAGCGAGAAGCTCGACGCGGTCTTCTTCGCGCCGTTCTTCCAGATCGCGCTGGCGATCTTCGTTCCGGTCGTGCTGATCGGCGTCGGATTGCCGTCGCTGATCGCCGGCGCGGCGCGCCACTCGGCGGGCCTGCGGGCCATCTCCGGCCGGCTCGTGTTCTGGAACACGCTCGGCTCGAGCGCTGGCGGCTTCATGGCCGGCTACGCGTTCCTGCCGGTCCTCGGCCTCCACTGGACGCTCATCTCGCTCGGTATCGGATCGCTCCTGCTGTCCGTCGCGGCGCTGCTCGCATCGTCGAGGACCGACCCCGGGCAGAGCGTCCAGTTGTCGCGCCAGGAGCGGCGCCACGGACAGGAAGCGGCCGCGGCGGCTGGCGACTGGAGCCGTCCGTTCTATTGGGGCTTCCTCGGCGCGAGCCTGATCGGCGTCGTGGCGTTCGTCGTGGTTCGGCCCGACACGAGCCGCGACACGATCCGTCGCTTCGGCTACGGCCGCAATACCGGCATCGAGAGGATGCCGCTCGTCGAGGTGCTCGAGGGACCCCTCGTCACCGCCTGGGTCTTCGACGACGAGAACAGCCTGCAGGTCGGCTCCGGACACGTGTCGCTCGCGGTGACTTACAAGAAGGACGCGTCCACGCAGGCGATCCAGGGGCACATCCCGGTCCTGTTCTATCCGCAGAAGGAGTCCCCGCGCGATTGTCTGGGCATCTGCCTCGGCTCCGGGCAGTCGTTCGGCGCGCTCCTGATGTACGACGAAGTCGAAACGCTCGACGTGGTCGACATCTCGACCGAGATGACGGATCTCTCGCTGCGCTACTTCGGCGAGGCCCCTCCGGACGGCGGCGAGCCGTACAACCATGACCTCGGCATCGATCCGCGCGTGACGTTCCACATCGACGATGGCCGCCACTTCGTCGACCGTGCTCCGGACGCGTCATACGACATCGTGTCGATGGAGCCACCGCCGCCGACCGCGGACGGCGTGTGCAGTCTGTACTCGCTGGAGTTCTACGAGGGCGTGCGCCGCATCTTGCGCGACGGCGGGGTGTTCATGCAGTGGTTGCCGCTCTACCGCATCACGCCTCTCGACACGCGCGGCATCATCAAGACGCAGGCGGCGGTGTTTCCCGAGACCTTCGTGGTCAAGGTCGGCGGCGACGACTTCATGGTCGTCAGCTATCCACGAGCGCCTCGGTTCGATCTGTTGGCGCTGCGAGAGCGGTGCAAGGTGTTCGCGACCGAGCGCATGCTGAAGGGGCGCAAGTGGGCCGGCGCCTGCCAGCACGAGATCGCGTCTCCCGAGGGTGTCCTGTCTCTGCTCCTGATGGGGCCCGAAGACGTCGCGAAGATGGAGCCGCCGATGCACGCGAACGGCGAGCCGATGTTCTATCGCGACGACACGCAGATTCTGAGCTACTCGAGTGGCGATCGTTGGCTGCTGCGCCTCTATCGCGGTCCGGTGCTCTCGAGCATCGCATTCACGGGCCTCGCGCTGTCGAGTTTCCACACGCTGTCGAAGTACACGGATCCACCGCTCGACGCGACGGCAGCCCGCGCGCTGAGCAAGGAGCGCGCGGAGTCGCTCGCCGGGTTCAACACGTACCGGTCGCCGCCCCTTGTTCACGCGTTGGAACAACGTCTCGACGCGGAGCGCAGGGCGGGCCTCGAGTTCATCGACGGGCTCGATGTCGACGCGCTCGCGGGTGTCGAGTTGCGCTACGACGCCTTGACGCAGCCGTTCGACAAGGCGGCTCTGGCCATGTCGATCGCCCGCGCCTACGACGCGATCCTCGCCAAGGAGAAGGCATACGAGTGGATCGGGCGCTCGCTCGAGGCCTATCCCGAGAACAAGCTGCCGCAGCACGTGCTCGTCGCCGCGACGATCGTCGAGAACCGCATCGCGGTCTGGTCCGACGTCGCGGAGAGCTCGATCGACCGCCTGTGGTCCGAGCACCGCGGCTCCGACATCGTTCGCGCGATGATGAAGGTGCTGGAGGACTACCGCGAGCGCGAGGCGGACAAGAACGCGAAGTACCTGTTCCCGTCGCGGTAGCGCTGTCCCTCGCGGCCGGCTCTCGGGCGTTACGCCTCTCGGGCGGCTAGACGATCTCCCACTGGCGCAGGATCTCGTACAGCACTACGCCGAACGCGGTGGCGACGTTGATCGAGTTCTTGTAGCCGTGCATCGGGATCTCGACCGTCGCGTCGCATCGCTCGAGGACCTCCGGTCGAATGCCGTGGACCTCGTGTCCGAAGACGACGGCGACCGGCCGCGGCCACCGAAATCGGGTGTGCGCGACGGCGCCGTCGGCCACCTCGACGGCGATCACCGGAATCGCGCGCTCGACGAGCGAATCGACGGCGTCGAGCGCCTTGCGATGGTAGCTCCAGGGCACGTAGTCCGTGGCTCCCAGCGCGGTGCGCGCCAGGCGATCGTTCGGGGGAAACGCGGTCATGCCGCACAGGTGGATATGCTCCGCCGGCGCCGCGTCGGCCGTGCGGAAGATCGATCCGACGTTGAACGCGCTGCGGATGTTGTCCAGCACGACCGTGACGGGCTGGCGCGGCAGCGACGGAACATCATCGGCGGGGATGCCGGCGTAGTGGGGCTCGATTACCATGGTCCGTCGATGATGGCTCCGGACCAGCGTTTGTCGAGCCGCCAGTCTCCCGGTGTCCGGGCGTTCGTCTCGGGTCCGACTCGATGCGGCTGGGCGGTCCTTCTCGCTCGCCTTCTCCTTGTCGGGGTCCTTGACGACCTCGCTGAGGCGCAGGAGCTTGGCGCTGATGCGGATTTTCTGCCGTCGGGCCCGGTCGACATTGACCTGGATGAAGACCTTGCCCTTGCGGACAAGGAGCGCCATGACGCCTCCTCGACGCGTGAAGGTCGGATCATCGCTGACCGACAGGATGGGTCGTTTCTCCAGCGTCTTGGCGATGGCGGCGAACTTCTTGCGCTCCGACGAACAGACGAAGACCAGATGGCAGCGCTTGGCGTCGTCGACCTTGCGGAGACGCTTGACGACGAGTCGTCGACCGTGCGCCCGCTCGCCGTTCATCGCCTTCTCGATGGCCGTCGCGATGGGGTCCTTGCCGAGGATGCCGACGACGAGCGGTGCTTGCTCCTTCTTGTCGTCGAAAGCGTTCGCAGGCCAGTCGACGAAGAGAATCACCTTGAGGAGCACCACCGACTTGAACTCGCGTTCGGCGTTCGCACTCTTGTCGTCACCGATGCTGAGCCTGCTCGGAATCAGCGCCGAGAGCACGAGGGCCGCTGCGAGTAGGGACCGGTGGTTCACGAGAGGGGACCGCTGCCCGAAGGCCTAGTGGCGGAACGTGAGCATGAAGTAGAATCCGCGTTCGACTTCGTACGCGTCGGTGAGGATCACGTTGCCGAACTCGGGGTGTCGATCGTCGAGGAGATTCTGCCCGACCAGGCGAACCTCGAGGAAGTCCGTCGGGCGCCACGTCAGCCCCAGGTCGAGCCGGAAGTAGCTCGGAACGCCGTGTGCACCGAGCGAGTCGACCCAGTAGAGCGCGAGGTCCTGCGAGAGGTCCCACGGCAGCGACAGGTGCGAGTGCACCTGAAACTGATTGCGCGGGCTCTGGCGCTCCGCATCTTCGGCGATCGGGCTGTTGCTGGTTGGCGCGTGAAGCGCCATGCCGAGGAACGTGTAGGACCCCGACACGTTCCAGAAATCGGTGACGTGCCACTTCGCCTCGACCTCGACACCCCAGGTCTCGGCGTCCATCTCGTCGTCGAAGTAGAGTGGCTGGAGCAGGTGAGGCGGCGGTCCGGCTTGCGGCAGAATGGCGCCGGGTTCGTAGGTGTCAAGATGCTCGTAGATGTTGAAGAAGCCCGCGATCTCGAGCGCCACCTGCTCGACCGGCTGTGTCCGGTAGCCGAGCTCGAAGGCGAGGAGATCCTCGCTCTCGATCCCGCGGCGGCCTCGGAGCTCGGTCCAGACTGGCAGCGGAACGGTGGGCGGGTTCGGTGCCATGGCGGTCAGCGGGACGATGACGTCGTCGATCGCGCGCGACGGTGTGCGCACGGCGCGCGACACGGCTCCCCAGACGGTGTGGTTCTTCGCCGGGGTCAATAGCAGCCGGCCGCTGGGCTGGATCTCGAACTTCGTGTGGTCGTTGTATTCGGCCTTGGTGCCGATGGTCAGTCGCAGCAGGTCTTCTGCGAGGGTGATCTCGTCCTGCAGGAAAGCGCTGACGAGGTGGACCGCGCGGTGCTTGTCGTTGAACGCCAGGAATGGGCCCGAGAAGACTTCGTCGTTCGAGTAGCGGTAGTCGAGGCCCCAGACCACGTCCTGACGCAAGGGCAACTCGAGATGATGCTGGACGCTCGCTTCGATCATGTCGCGGTTTTCGCCAGCGACCATCTCGCGGCGCGACGTGTGATCGTAGTAGATCTGGACCTGAAGGTCCTGGCTATCGGAGATTTCGTGGAACCATCGCCCGAGCAGGTGGCCGCCGTAGGCGCGGTTCTGGTCGGCCAGGGTGACGGCGTACGGAGCGACCAGGGTCGGAAACGCTCGACGCGTTCCGAACTCGACGTAGTGCAGGCCACCCAGCAGCGTCACCGTGTCCGACGAGCGAGGATCCCAGTCGACCCGAAAGCCTGAGTGCAGGCCGTACCAATCGTCACCGACCTGGTGCCCTCCCGCGTTGACCAGCCCGTCGCGCAGAAAGCCCTTCGCCCAGATTCGATAGTGGAGGTCCTCGCCGATCGCGCTGCCGTAGCGCGCGCCGACGAAGGCTTGCTCCTCCGTGCCACCGCCCGCGAAGGCGTGGACGCCGTGTGTCTGCGCGGCCGACTTCGTCACGATGTTGATGACGCCGTTGACCGCGTTCGCCCCCCACAGAGTGCCGCCGGGACCCCGTACGACCTCGATGCGCTCGATGTCGGCGAGGACCGTGTCCTGGACCTCCCAGAAGACTCCCGCGAAGAGCGGCGTGTAGATCGTGCGCCCGTCGATCATCACGAGAAGCTTGTTCGCGAACCGATCGTTGAACCCGCGTGCGCTGATCGCCCAACGAGTCGCATCGATTCGTGCGACCTGCAGGCCGGGCACCATGCGCAGGATTTCCGGAATACTGCGCAAGCCCGATCGTCGGATGTCCTCCTGCGTGATCACGTGCACCGCGGCGGCGGCGCGCCGAGAGGATTCCTCCTTCTTCGAGGCGATCGTGATCGGAATATCGAGGATTTCTTCGAGGCTCAGGCTCTTGAGATCCTCGGCCGACTCGATATCGAAACCGAATTCCGTATCGGCAGCCCGCGCTGTCGACACGAGTATCGCCAGAAGAGCCGTCGATGCTCTCATCTGTGATAGCCCGAAAAGATGATGTGGTTTGCAGCAGTTTCCCTTGGTCCTTCCACCCACGGTCGTCGTCGGCGTACCTAAGCAGGCTCGTTGACCCCAATCTGATTCGCGCACCAGATTCGGCAGTCCGACGGGGCCGGGAAGGC
>CAYMRB010000098.1:0-25115 GCA_964392615.1 uncultured Planctomycetia bacterium
CAAGATCTACACGCTGAGCGCTGAGGTGGGCCAGCTGCCCGGAAGCGACTTCTACGAGCCGGATTATTTCGGCTACGCCATCCAGATCGCGGTCGGCGGAGTCAATGTCGACGGTGCTCGATACCAGGGTCGAGTCGACGGAGGGACTGTCATCGCCGAGGACTGGGACAGCGAGGACGTCCCGGAGGACGAGTTCACGACCGCGACGCTCACCTACATGCCCGATCCGGCGCATGCGGACCTCGCGGGGCTGCCTCTGCAGATTCGACTCTGCGCGCTCGAGGACGAAGGCGACCACTCGTTCACCGGTTGGGTCGCCTTCGACGACGTTCAGCTCACGGTCGAGGACGCCGAGCCCGTCGACGTCGGCTTTCGCCGTGGCGACGCCAACGCCGACGGGAATGCGAATCTCAGCGACGCTGTGTTCGTGCTCGATTTCCTCTTCACCGGCGGACCCGTGCCCGGGTGCATGAAGGCGGCGGACTTCAACGATAGCGGCAGCGCCGCGGTGGATCTGACAGACGCGGTGTACCTGCTGAACTACCTGTTCCTCGGCGGCGCCCTGCCGCCTGCTCCGCTCGATGAGTGCGGGGCCGATCCGACCGAGGACGATCTGACCTGCGGCGCGTTCCCTCCGTGCGAGTAGCTGTCTGCACCGCCCCATGCGAACGTCCACGACGATCGGGATTCTCGGCGTCGCGTTTCTGATCGCGGCCTGTGCCGTCGGGTGCATCGTCTACGTGCTGACGATGGCGTCGCGCCCGACGGCAGGGCCCGAGATTGACGTAGAGGTCGCGTTTCCGGACACGGCCTCCGAAGAGGTCGAGTCGCTCGTCGTACGACCGATCGAAGAGGCGCTCCTCATCGAGGAGGACCTGCTCGAGCTCCGCGCGACGTCGCGGCGCGGTCGAGGGTCGATCCGCTGCGCCTTCGCGGGCTCGCTCGAACGGGACGCAGCGCTTGCCGCGGTGGCGCGAGTCGTCGGGAGCGTCGTGTTGCCCGAGGGCGCCGAGGAGCCGAAGGTCGCGCTTGCAGCGCGGGCGTCCGATCGCGTCGGCCGCTGGATCGTCTGCGGCGACCTCGAGCCGAGCGAGCTGACCGTCATCGCCGAGGAGCTGCACAAGGCGTTGCTCGCGGTGCCCGATGT
Organism: uncultured Planctomycetia bacterium; assembly: GCA_964392615.1. Taxonomy (GTDB): domain Bacteria; phylum Planctomycetota; class UBA8108; order UBA8108; family UBA8108; genus CAYMRB01. The sequence continues at coordinate 1,148 of CAYMRB010000098.1, forward strand.
GGCGCACGCATCTCTCGAGGGCGCTTTTTCGTTCCGTACCGAGATCCGCCTGGACGTCGAGCGCCTGACGGCATTCGGTGTCGGAATCGACGCTGCCATCCGCGCGATTCGCGAGAGCTTCACCACACCCCCTGCGGGAACGCTGCGCGGTGGCTCGACCGAGATCCTCATGCGCACCGTGGCTTCTTTCAGAGATCTGAACGCTATCGTCATCGCGCAGCGTGCCGATGGCGTCGCCATTCGAGTGGGCGACGTCGCGCGCGTCGAAACGCGTGCGCTGCCGCCCGATCGCTCCGTCGCCGTGGCGGGCGACCCCGGCATCGCGCTCGTCGTCGCCAAGCGGCCCGACGCCGATGCTGACGACGTTCGGCGCGCGCTCGAGACCCTCTGTCGGAGCTTCGAGCACCGGATGCCCCCGGGCGTGCGCCTCGTGCGGAGCGACCCGCCCGAGCGGATCGGTGAACGGGTGCTCTACGTGACCGGACCGAGTCGTTCGGCGTTGCCCGAGGTCGCGCAGCGGCTTGCCGAGCGGCTCGGTCGCGTCGACGGAGTGCGCGCGGTTCATTTGCCCGAGCGTGCGAACGACGAGCCGGAGTACGAGCTGGTTCCTGATCGGTCGCAACTCGCACGCGTCGGCCTGTCCCTGGAGAAGGTGCTCCGGCAGATCGAGCTGGCCACCGACGGGGTGCGCGTCGGGAGCGTCGCGTCGGGCCGTCAGTCCACTCCCGTCGTGGTCGCGATCGGAGAGCGACGCGAGGCGTTGGAAGACCTCGTTCTCGACGCGTCCGACACGGGAGAACGGCGGCGCGTGCCGCTGGCCTCGGTTGCGGAGATTCGGCTCGTGAGGGCCCCCGGCGTACTGCATCGGCACAACGGCGAGAGCGCGATACCGTTGCGCATCGAGGTGGCGCAGGCCCTCGCCGAACGCGCTCTGCGCGAAGTCGTCGAGGAGGTGTCCTTGCCGCCGGGCGTCGCGGTTCACGGCCGTCTCGACTGACTCGTTCCCGTTCGGCGTCGCGCTGGTCGACTCAGCGACTCTCGATGTCCGCGACGGCGCGAATCGCGGCGGCGAGTACGACCGGGTCACCGTGTTCGAGGTACTTCTTCACCGCGGGAAGAACCCGCCGGTCTCCGCGGCGGCCGAGCACGTCGAGAATGCCGGCGAGTCGTCTTCCGTCCGCGTCGGCGAGCTGGTCGACCCACTTGTCTGTCTGCTCGGCGCCCGGAAGCCCGGCGGCCAGCGCGACGACGGTCTCGTGGAGGATCGCGTTCGGGTGCGCGGTCGCGCCCAGCAGATCGTCAAAGGCACCCGCGCCGCGGATCGCGACGAGCTTGCGCAGTCCGGCGGCGCGATAGAAGCCATCCTCCTGCCGCTGACGCGTCAACCGGCGGCAGAGCTCGACGCGTTGCCGATCGTCTCGCGCGGACGCGAGGTCCCGATCGAGCCGCTCGTCGACCAGGTCGTGCAGGCTGACCAGCGGCCGGGGATCGTTGTCCTCCTCGATGATCCGGATCGTCTGCTCGAGCCCGTCGCGGTGCTCGCCGCTCTTCCAGATCGATCGCATCTCCCGAAGACGCGACAGGAACGGCTTGGCGTTGCCGCGATAGGTCTGGAGAACTTTGAAGCGACCGGGGACCCGCGTCGACTGGCCCCACTCCTTGAGATCGAACGTAGCGAGGCAGAGCGGGAGGCCCTCCTCGATGTCGAGGCGCGCCAGCAGCTCCAGTCCGGCCTGACGTGGATCGTCGCTGAACATGCGGTAGTTCGCCGACGACGTCGCGATCGCGTCGTAGATCTCCTGCGCCATCGCCGCGGCGTCTTCGCGGCTGAAGAACGTCCACGCATAGGCACCGCAGCCGCGCGTGCGACCCGAGGAGTCCTCGAGCAATTGCCGGATGGTCGGATAGAGCAGTCGCTCACGGTCCAGACCGGCGAGAGGGTTCTGCCCTTCCGGAGCCTGCGCCAGAATGCCGTCGAAGTAGAGCGGCGCGTACTTGCCGGCGGCGTAGCCGAGGGCATAGGCCAACGCCTGTTGCCGGGGGCGCATCGGCTCCGTCTCCTTGGACGCGAGGATCGCCCGCAGCACATCGGGCACGGCTTGTTGGGCCGGCTTGCCGATGCGAGCCAACGCGTAGCCCGCCGATATCGTGACGATGGACTCCTCATCCGCGAGCGCCTCGGACAGATGCGGCACCGCGTCGGCAGCTCGATCGCCCAGATACCCCAAGGCTGCGCAAGCGCCGGCGCGCGCCTCGGCGCGATCGCTCTCGAGTAACCGAAGCAGCCGGGGCACGAAGTCGCCGCGCTTCGTGGCCAGCTTCTTGGCGGCCCACTCGCGCGCGATCGGCGACCAGCTGTCGAGTGCGCCGAAGAACGCGTCGACGCTCAGCTTGTCCGGGTCGGCTGATCGCCACTTGCCAGCGGCAAGAGTCTCGAATGGGTCCTTCGCGCCGATCCACTCGCTCACCTCTTGCCCCTTGCCGGTGAGGTAGATCGCCTTGCGAGGCAGGGTCGCGATCAACACCTGGGCCGCGGTCGGATCGAGCAATCCGCTGCCGTAGTGTCCGCCCAGCTTCTGATACGCGAAGCTGCCGTCGGCCTGTCGCGTGAGCGCGTGATACCAGCGTAGCTTCTTCAGAAACTCCGCGACGAGCATCGGCCCGCCACAGCTCGCCCCCAGCGGGTCCCAGTAGTAGCTGTACGAGTTGCCGCTGTGTCCGTACTCGCAGGTGTTGTAGAGCGACGCGGTCAGCCTGGCGAAGAATCGCTGGCCTTCGCGGTGCCCGAGGACTCGGAAGGCGATCGCGGCGATGCCGTTCTTGCCGTTTCCCGACATGCCGTTGCGGCCATTGGCGTGGATCTCGAGGCTCGGCCGGTGGTACCCGTATCCGATCGATCCCTTGCCGATGAACTGCTCGAAGAACCGGGTCGCCCGCGAGATGGCCGTATCGATCTCGGGATGCTCGACGCCGCACTTCTTCGCCAGGATCAGCGAGAGGAGGCAGGGCAGGCCGGCCTGGTTGAGCGCGCCGTAGCCGCCCAATCGTCCGTGCAGCTTGCCGTCGTTCTTGCTCGTCCACGCGAAGCCGTGACCCCACGTGCCGCCGGCGCTCTGGCCCATCGCGGTCTTGACGGAGTATTCCCGGATCGCGGGTAGCACGTACTCGTCGCCGGTCGCCAGGAAGTACTCGGTGAGCAGCAGACCGCGATAGCCCACCCACCAGCATTGCAGCCCGCCGGACTCCACGCTCACCTTGAAGTCGGGCCTCGCCCACTTCGCGGCGTGGAGGTATTCGCGGACGATCTCCTGATGTTCCTTCTCGCCGGTAGCCAAGAGCGCGAGCGCCACGTCGCTGAGTCGTCCCATCTCCTTGCGTTCGACGAGCACCTCGAGCGCCTTCTCGAGAACGCGTTCCGTCTTCGGGCAGTCCCAGGGCGCCGTGATGCTGTACTCGCCCATCACCTCGAGCTGCAACGCGACGGTCGTCTCGGTGCCCTGGCGTGGCGTGACATTCGGAGTCGGACGCCAGCGGATGAGTCTCAAGACGCCATGTTTCGCCTCAGCCGCGTCGATCGCCCTGCCGAGCGATTTGCGCGCGTCGCCCGAGAAGTACTCCTTGCTGCCGATGCCGAGGATCACGTCTCCGGCCTCCAGCACGCCGTCGGCCGGCGTTCCCGGCTCGACCTTCGTGATGAGGATCTGCCGGGCGTCGGTGGTCATGAAGTCGCGGCCCGTGTAGATCCACCCCTTGGCCCCGGTCGGGCCGAGGTGATACTCGCCCTTGCGCTCGAAGTCGATCGTCCGGGTCAGATCGGGAACGGAGTCGGCGGCGTCCTTCTCGTCGGCCACCACCGCCGCGCCGCACGGCACGAGGCACAGCCCGATCAGCAGGACGGAGAGGCGGCAATGTCGACGGTTCATCATGACCTCGTTCTCTGTGTCAGCGAGTTCGTCTCTCGTCAGCGGGCGTCCACCGCTTGCGGCATCGCGTCCAGGCCGTGGTACGCGTGCTCGATGCGGTCCGGTCGTACCTTGACGATGCGGAAGCCGGACGGATCCTTGCCGAGCGGCTTGCCGACCGGGCCCGTCGTGATCATCTGCAGGTCGCCGTGCTGCGCGAGATTGTTGCGGTGGTAGTGGCCGGAGAAGATCGCCGTGACGCCGTGCTCCGCGAACAGATCGATCAGCAGCTTGCGGCGCTCCTGCGGAATCGTCCAGTACGCGTCCGCCTCGTCGACCGACTTCAGGAAGAACGGGTGGTGTCCGAAGACGAGCGAGTGGTGGTCGCCCTCGCGCTTCGACTCGGCGAGCTTCTCGCGCAGGAATGCGAGGTGCCCGTCCCACTCCGCGGGGACTTTCTCGGGGTGCTGGCACACGCACGTGTTGATCACGATGAAGTGGCTGCGCCGGTAGTGGAACGAGTAGCGATCCGGACCGAAGATCTTGCGGTACGCCGCGAGGCTTTGCGCAGTCGGCACGTTCTCGACATCGTGGTTGCCCGCGACCCAGAACATCGGGATCTGCGGCTTCAGCTTCTTCGTGATCCGGAGGAGCTCCGCGATCTGCGCCGGATCGCCCGGCTTGTTCACCAGATCGCCGCAGTTGATCACGAAGCGTGGGCCGAGGCGGTTCGCCGCCGCGATCGCTTTCTCGTAGAGCACGGTCTCGCGATCGAAGGTGCGGTCCTTGTCGAAGAATCCGAACTGCGGATCGGCCATCTGCGCGAACCAGAACGGCTCCGCGGCCTTGCGCTCGATTGGCCCGGCACCTTCGACCGGAAGCCAGCGCGTGAACCAGCGCAGCATCTCGTCCTTCATCTCCGCGAGATACTCGTGACCCGTGTCGCGATAGAGCACGCTGCGAAACTTCTCGCCGGCTCCGTGCAGCCGGTAGACGCCGTCGAGCTTCTTCTCGAGCGCGATGATGCCGTCGGTCGGCGCGCCTCCGTCCTGATCGCCCGACAGCATCAGCATCGGTCGCGGCGCGACGAGCGAGAAGATCGCCTCGGTGTCGAAGTGCTCGAGCAGACCGGGAACGAAGTAGTAGATGCCGTGGCGGCGCAGGTTGCCGTGCGCGATGAGGTCGGTGTAGCGAGTGAAGCACGCGACGCCGACGATCGCCTTGACGCGATCATCGATCGCGGCGAGCCACCAGCTGCGCGTGCAGCCCATGCTCATGCCGGTGGCGCCGATACGGTCGCGGTCGACCTCGGAACGCGTCTCGAGGTAGTCGAGCAGGATCTGCTCGTCGCGCAGCATCATGCCCCACAGCGTGCGGCCGAGCCACAGGTTGAGCTTGAACAGGCTGGCTTCCTGGCCGTGCTTGTTGCGGTCGAGCCGGCCGGCCGGTCCGCGACCGATGCGTTCGCCGTTGAAGTAGCCGTCGATCGCGGCGACCACGTACCCGCGTCGTGCGAGCGACGGTCCTACGCACTGCGGGTGGTCGAGGTCGGTCGTGACGCTCTCCTTCGTGCTGCCGTGTCCATGCAACGCGACGATCGCCGGCGCCGCGTGCTTCGTATCGTGCGGCAGCAGCAGGACGCCGCGCACCGTGCTATCGACGCCGTTGAAGAACTCGATGCGCTCGATCGAGTAGCCGTCGCGTTCTTCGCGCGCACCGATGACTTTCACCGCACTCGGTGCCGGACGCGTCGGCATCTTGCCGAGAAGGCGCACGAGAGTGTTCTTCACCGCCGCGCGCCCGGATTCGTTCCACGCGGCGAGATCGGTCGGCGGCTGCCACGTTGGAAGCGGCAGCGAGCGGAAGGAGTCCGGCACCTCGTCCCACGCCACGCCTTGCGCCTCGCCGCCGCGCGGTGCGTCCGGCAGCACGCGGATTTGCGCGAAGATCGCGCTGTGCCACAGCACGCAAGTGGCGACCAAGACGAGCGCGCGTACCGGCCTTCCGGTGTTCGACATGTTTGTTTCCTCTCGTTTGCTTCTAGTCGAGCGCCCGCGGGCGCGGCGCCGACTCACACTACCGGTCGTCCACCCGCCGCGTGAAATGCCGCGTCAAGGCGCGGTCCAGCTCGCCACCGAACGCGGCCTCGATCTCCTCGAGGCTTCGCAGCCCGAAGATCCAGGCGATCGCGATCGGATCGGCGCGGTAGTCCGTGTGTCCTTCGTAGAAACCGTAGCGCATCACGTAGTAAGGCACCATCTCCCCGGAGTGAATCCGCGACAGGCTCTCGACGAGCGCCTCCATCTGCTCCGCGTCGAGGTGCCCGTACTTCGTCCGGAGGAATGACCGCTCGCGCGCGTCGAGAGCTCGACTCACCTCGAACTGATGCTGACCGCTGATCTCGTCGTCAAACAGCGACTTCTGCCACCCCTTGCTGCCGATCCAGCTCAACGAGAGCCTCTTGTCGTGATACACGATCGAGCCGATCGTTCCGCGACGCCCGTGCTTCCTTTCCTCGAGAGCGACATTCCATATGTGGAACAATGGCCGTGCCAGGTGGACGTGTGTCAGTCCGAGCCGAGCCACGAGTCGGTTGTCTCCCTTGAGCACCGAGAGGAGGTCCTCGTCCGCCGCCAGGAACCCCGTCCACGACAACTGCTGTGGGCGACCGAGCTCAGTGAGCTTGACCACGGATCGCCCGACGATGGTCCGAGTGCGATCGAGCTCGTCCTCCTCGTGCAAGCCGGTGCGCAGAAGCGCGGGGAAGTCCTCGCCGTCGACTCCGAGCTGCCTCCCCTTTCCGAGGAGCCGCCTCGCGTGATCGAGCGTGGAGCCGTTCTCGACGGTAACGGGCACGAGCGTGTACTTCCCGTCGTGCGTCATCGCGGTGACGAGCTCCGTGCCGTCATCCGTTCGGCACGGCGAGGGAAACGCCGGCTTCCCGCCGAACGTCGCCGGATAGAGCCGCGGCAGCTCGACCCCGGGATCGACTCGTCGCGGAATCCCGAGCTCAAGACCGCTGTCCTGTCGATACAGGTCGCCCGAGCCGTGTCCGGCGGACAGGCTCGCGACATCGGTTTCCTGGTCGCGCCGCTCGCGGCAGGAAGCGGCCGCCGCCACCAACAAGAGCGTGACAACGATCGCTGGGATTCTCGGCAATACGGCCATCGGACAGCTACCGACTCGAAACGACATTCCGCGGAGTCGACACGTCGGTCAGTCTAACACTGCGTGAGCTCAGATCGCGATCGATCGCACGATGCCGTCCGCGACCGCCATGCCCCGTGGCGGCAGTCGCAGGTGGCCGTCGTCCGTCGACACGAGCCCTGCCGCGCCGAGTTCCGCGATGAACGCCGCGTTGCGTGCGGCGAGGTCTACGTCGAACTCGCGCTGGAATGCGTCGAGGTCGAGACCATCGCTCGTTCGTAGTCGCAGCATGAGCGTCTCGAGCACGAGGTCATCTCGCGTCAACGTCTCCTGGCCGGCGATGGGTTTCTCGCCCGTCGCGATGCGCTCTTCCCAGCTCGCGAGCTCGCGCTCGTTCCACCATCGCTCGTCACCGCGATGGGAATGCGAGCCGACGCCCAGGCCGAGGTATGGCGAGTGATCCCAATAGCCCGAGTTGTGGCGCGATCGATGCTCGACTCCGCGCGCGAAGTTCGACACCTCGTATGCCTCGAAGCCGGCGTCGGCGAGCACCGCGTGCGTGAGCTCGAAGAACTCGGCCTGCGAGGTCTCGGCGAGCTCCTCGAGACCGCGGTGGTCGCGTCGGAGCGCGAGCGGCGTGCCCTCGTGAAACGTCAGCTGGTAGCACGACACGTGATCGGGCGACAGCGCGATCGCCGCGTCGAGGCTGCGCCGCCAGCTCGCCGCATCCTGATCGGGCAGGCCGAAGATCAGGTCGAGCGACACCGTGCGGAATCCGGCCTCTCGCGCAAGCTCGACCGCCCGCCTCGCGCATGCGGCATCGTGTCGACGCCCGAGCCAGCGCAGCTCGTCGTCGTCGAACGACTGCACGCCGAGGCTCAACGTGCCGATGCCGAGGTCGCGCCACGCGGCGAGCGTCGCGGAGTCGACGTCGTCCGGATTCGCCTCGACGTAGATGCCGGCATTCGCGTCGACCTCGAAGCCCTCACGCACCGCGGTGAGAATCGCACCCAGCTCGTCCGGCTGCAGCACGGACGGCGTGCCGCCGCCGAAGTAGACGGTGCGGAAGCGGAAGTCGCTGTCGGTCCAGAGAGCGATCTCGGCGCGTAGCGAATCGACGTAGCGCGCGCGCGTCTGCGGCTCGGCTATCGTCCGCGCGAAGTCGCAGTACGGACAGATCGTCGCGCAGAACGGGATGTGCACGTAGAGGCCGGCGTTTCCCGTCGTGCTGCTCTCGAGTGGCGCGGGCGCCACGGCGCGATCACTCCTCGGGATCCGACCGCAGCACGGCGACGAACGCCTCCTGCGGGATCTGCACGGAGCCGACGGTCTTCATCTTCGCCTTGCCCTTGCGCTGCTTGTCGAGCAGCTTGCGCTTGCGAGAGATGTCGCCGCCGTAGCACTTCGCCGTCACATCCTTCCGGAAGGCGCCAATGGTCGTCCGCGCGATGATCTTGGCGCCGATCGTCCCCTGGATCGGAATCTTGAACTGCTGCTTCGGGATGTTCTTCGCGAGCTTCTCGCAGTAGCGCAGCGCGCGCGCGCGGGACTTCTCACGGTGTACGAGCTGCGACAGGGCGTCGCAGCGCTCGTGATTGACGAGGATGTCGACCTTGACGATGTCCGTCTCGCGGTAGTCGATGATCTCGTAATCGAACGAGCCGTACCCGCGCGTGATCGTCTTGAGCTTGTCGTAGAAGTCGAACAGCACCTCGGCCAGCGGCATCTCGGCCACCAGCTCGATGCGACCGACGCAGAGGTAGTTGAACGACGTCGTGGCGGCGCGCTGCTCGCGGCAGAGCTCCATCATCTGGCCGAGGTACTCCTCGGGCAGGATGATCGACGCCTTGATGAACGGCTCCTCGGTGCGCCGGATCGTCGACGGATCGGGGAACTCGCTCGGGTTGTCGATCGACAGGTGCTCACCGTCCTCGAGATCGATCTCGTAGCGAACGGTCGGCGCCGACAGGAGCAGCGACATGTTGTACTCGCGTTCGAGTCGCTCTTGCACGACGTCGAGGTGGAGCAGTCCGAGGAAGCCGCAGCGGAAGCCGAAACCGAGCGCGGCCGACGAGACCTTCGTGAACGTCAGCGACGCGTCGTTGAGCGCCAGCTTGTCGAGCGCCTTGGTCAGATCGCCGTAGTCCTCCGACGACATCGGGTAGAGCGACGAGAAGACGACCGGCTTCGCCTCCTTGTAGCCCGGCAGCGGTTCCGGCGCGCGGTTCTTGGCGTCGGTGATCGTGTCGCCGATGTTGATGTCGCGGATCGCCTTGATACCCGCGATCACATAGCCGACCGAGCCGGCCTCGAGCTTCCCCGTCTTGATCTTCTCGAGGCGCAGCAGGCCGACCTCTTCGACCTCGTAGTCGGCCTCCGTGTGCATTAGGCGGATGTTCTGCCCCTTGGTGATCGTCCCTTCCTTGACGCGGACGAGCAGAACGACGCCGCGGAACGGGTCGTACTGTGCATCGAAAACCAACGCCTGGAGCGGGCTGTCATCGTCTCCCGCAGGTGCGGGGAGCTTCGTGACGATCGCCTCGAGGACATCGGGAATGCCGATGTTGTTCTTCGCCGAGCACTGGACCGCTTCGAACGGGTCCAGGCCGAGCTCCTCGTCGATCTCCTCGCTGACGCGATCGACGTCGGCCGCCGGCAGGTCGATCTTGTTGATGACCGGCACGATCTCGAGCTCGTACTCGACGGCCAGGTACATATTGGCGACGGTTTGGGCCTCGACGCCCTGCGCCGCGTCGACGATGAGCAGCGCGCCCTCGCACGACATGAGCGACCGCCGCACCTCGTGCGAGAAGTCGACGTGGCCGGGCGTGTCGATCAGGTTGAGCGTGTACTGCTCACCGTCCTTCGCGGTGTACTCGAGCGTGACCGTGTTCGACTTGATCGTGATGCCGCGCTCGCGCTCGATGTCCATCGAGTCGAGCACCTGATCGCGGAAGTTCCGGTCATCGACGGCGCCGCACGCCTGGATGAGGCGGTCGGCCAGGGTCGACTTCCCGTGATCTATGTGCGCGATAATGCAGAAGTTACGGACGTTTTCCACGGCTTCTCGTGAACACTCCTTCGGACGCGGAGCCCCCTATCTTCATCGATTCCGCGGCGTGTTCAACCAGCAAGCCGGGACGGGATACGCGGTTCCGGTTCCGCCGGCCTCGCGCGCCGCGTCAGAACCGCCGTTTTCGCGGTCCGCGCGCGTCGGTCAGTATCTTGTCGATCAAGCGGCCCGCGTAGCCTCCCGTGCGTCCGGGTGCCTTCTTCGGCTTCTTCGGCAGCTTGCGGACGAGGTCGGTCAGGCTGCTCGCCTTGTCGTCGAGCTCGTCGATCACCGTCAGCGCGGCCATCGCCGTGAAGACGTCGTAGCGGTCGGTCGAAGCGAGATCGCCCAGCAGCGGGAGCACCTTGTCGAGATCCTTCGCATCGCCGTACTCGGCGAGCGCCTGGGCCGCGACGACGCGCACATAGGTCGATTCGTCGCCGAGCGCCTTCGTCAGGTCCGCGTGCGCCTTCTTCACCGCACCGGTCCCGCGCATCAGAAGGCCGAGCGCGCCCCAGTAGCGCACGGCGCTGTCCTCGTCCTTCATCAGACCGCGCAGCTCGTCGACGGCGTCCGGGCGCAGCGACGATGCGAGGTCCGCCGCCGCCCAGACCTTCTCGAGCGGGTACTGCTTCGGGTCGTGACCGACCTCGTACGGCGTGGAGCCTTCGGAGCGCGAGTGGATCTCGCCCTCGGGCAGGAAGCCGACGTCGCGTACGCGGAACACCCACTCGCGGTGCGCCTTGCGCAGGCGCTCGAGCGCCGCCCGATGTTCGGGAGCGGAGCTCGTCGCGAGGTTGTTCACCTCGTCCGGATCCGCGTCGAGGTCGAAGAGCTCCTCCGCCGGCTTGCGCTCCCAGAAGTATGTCTTCGGCGGCTGGTGCTTGCCCGCGTCGTAGAGCTCCTTCCAGATGCGCGTCGTCGGCGTCTGGAACATGTAGCCCACGTGCTGGCCGTAGATCTTGTGCGGCATGTAGTGGCGCAGGTAGATGAACCGCTTGTCGCGAACGACGCGCACCATGTCGTAGCGCTCGTCCATGCGGCCGCGGAAGCCGTATCCGAACGGCTGCTCCGGCGCGGCGTGCTGGCCGCAGAACGCGTGGCCCTGCATGGTCGCGGGCGGCTTGATTCCCGCGATGCTCAGCACGGTCGGCGCCAAATCGATGAACCCGACGAGGCGATCCGACTTGCCGCCGGCGCGGTAGCCCTGCGGCGCCAGGTGCGCGAACTTCGCGGGCATGTGGACGATCATCGGCACGCGCAAGCCCGAGTTGAACGGCCAGCGCTTCGAACGCGGCATGCCCGAGCCGTGGTCGCCGTAATAGAAGATGATCGTGCTGTCGGCCAGGCCGTCCTCTTCGAGCTCCTTCAGGATGCCGCCGACCTGCCCGTCCATCTCCGTGATCTTGTCGTAGTACTGCGCCCAGTCCTGTCGCACGGCGGGGTGATCGGGATGGTACGCCGGCACGCGCACCTTCGCGGGATCGTGCACGGCCTTGTGCGGACGGCGACGGATCTGGCTCTCGTGGCTCGTCCCGATATTGAAGATCGAGAAGAAAGGCTGCCCGGGCTTGCGGCCGCGCCAATGGCCCTTGCGTCCGCCGGCGTCCCAGATCGTCCCGGTCTTCGCGAGGTTGAAGTCCTCCTTGCTGCGATTCGACGTGAAGTACCCGGCTTCGCGCAGGATTTGCGGATACATCTTCATGCCATCCGGCAGCCGCGTCATGCTGCGCATGTGTTCCGCGCCGGTGCTCGGCGGGTAGAGGCCCGAGATGAGCGTCGTGCGCGCGGGAGCGCAGACCGGCGCCGTCGACCACGCGTTGAGGTAGATCATGCCCTTGCGCGCGATTCCGTCGATGTTTGGCGTGTCGGCGAACTCGTCGCCGTAGCAGCCGAGGTGCGGGCCGTTGTCCTCGCTCGTGACCCACAGGATGTTCGGGCGCTCGGCGGCTTCCGCGAGCGAGAACGTCGCGAGCAGCGCGTACAGAGCGACCGTCGTCATGGCGGTGCGTCGATTCATCGGGAGGTCTCCTTGTTCGTCTTCTTCGTCTTGCGCGCTGCGTCCGCTTCAGGCTTCGCGACCTTCACGGTCGGCGGGCCCTTCAGGTACCCCAGGCTGCCGAGGAACCGGTCCATCGCGCGGACCGTTTCGACGTAGGGCTTGCCGCCGCCCCGCCCGAAGTTGAAGAAGCCGTGCTTCGCACCATCGAAGCTGACGAGCTCGCAGCGGTTGCCCGCCTTCTTCATCGCTTGCGTGAACAGCTCCGCCGTCTTGTACGGCACCGTCGTGTCGGCGGTGCCGTGGAAGATGATCGTCGGCGGGTCGCTCTTGTCGACGCCGTGGATCGGCGAGATCTTCTCCGGCTCGATGCCCATGCGGTCGCCGATCCACTTCTGGCGGCGCGGATCGAACGGGTTGCCTTCGACCGGCGCGAGGACCAGCGCCGGATTGAACAGGACGAGCGCGTCAGCGCGTGAGCTCACCGACTTGTCTTCCCCCTTCTCGTCGAGGCCGTCGATGACGCCGCAGCACGCGGCGAGGTGGCCGCCGGCCGAGCCGCCGCCAGCGGCGATGCGCTTCGGGTCGACGCCGAGCCGCTTCGCGTTCTTGCGGACCCACCGGATCGCGCTCTTCGCGTCGGCGGCGCAGTCCTTCGCCTTGACGCCGTGTCGCGACGACACGCGGTAGTCGGCGGCCATCGCGACCATGCCGCGCTCGGCGAGATACAGGCAGTGCTGATGGAACTGCTTCGGCGAGCCGCCGCGCCAACCGCCTCCGAAGAAGAACACGATTGCCGGGCGGCTGTCGATTTCCTTGTGGTCCTTCGGAGTGAAGATCCAGACGTTCAGCCGCACGTCGCCGATGGTCTTGTAGACCTCGACGCGGGCGCCTTCGAGAGTCGGGGGATAGCCGCGTTGGCGGTCGGCTTGTCGACGGTTCTGTGCGGAGACCGCCGACGGAAGAATCGGCAGCAGCAGCGTCAACAGGAGACAGATCGTGCTCGCGCGCATGACGGTTTCCTCGCGTGGGTGGGGAAGCTGTCATTTTACGCGCAGTCGAGGGTTGTGCGACAGCCCTGGTCGCGGTTGGCGGAGCGCGCTCGGAGGCGGAGCGAACGCGAGTTTCCGGCTCCGGATCATCCTGCTGGCCTTTTCCTGGCGGTCTGTCTGACGGCGACGAGCAGCTTGCGTGCGATGGCAGCCTCGCCGAGATGGACGCGCAGGCTTTCGAGGATCGGCTCGAACGCGGGCGCCGACGCGGGAGACGCGGGAAGTAGCGAGAGTCGATCGAACTCGTCTCCGCCCTTGACAGCCGGAGGCCGCGAGGTGTACCGTCGTCTGTCGCAGCGGGGTATTCGCAGTAGTCAAGGCAAGGTCTCGACGCCCTCGTGAGGCGCGGCGCGAATGCACGTCTCACCCTCGGGCGAAACCGCTAGCGGGGTCGTAGTCTCCAGCGCGCGGCAGGTCCCCCTGTCGTCGACGCCCTTCCGTGGGAAAGGAGGTCTCGATGCGATCCCGACGAGTCTTCGTCACGAGTGCCCGTTCCGCAGTCGCCGCATTCTCGGTCGTTCTGGCCGTCACCATCCCGGCCACCGCGCGCGCTCAGGCGGCTTTCGTGCGCGGTGACGTCAACGCCGACGGGCAGCTGGACGTCAGCGACCCGGTGTTTCTGCTGCGCTACCTCTTCCAGGGGGGGCTGCGTCCGACGTGCGCCGATGCCGGCGATGCGGACGACGACGGCCGTCTGAGCGTCTCGGACAGCGTGCAAGTCCTCGCTTACCTGTTCCGGGGCGGCGAGCCGCCACCACCGCCGAACGAGACGTGTGGTCGCGACCCCACCGACGACGCGCTTGGCTGCGAGTCTCACGCTGCGTGCGTAACGGAGCGCCGCGTCGCGTCGCTGACGGCGTTCACGCTGACACCGAGCGATCGCGGCGAGCACCTGATCTACGACGGTCCGCTCGGCTTCCGACGCGACGTGTCATTCGTTCGCCTGTGGGGCCGCGGATTGCTCGATGCGCAGGAGATCGTGCTGTCCGATGCGTTCGGCTTCGAACAATCGCTGTGGCGGACCGGGCTCGGCCCGATTCAGGAGCATCCGTCGGGACTCGAGTCGGTCGCGTTTCACCTGCACGACGAAGACCGCGACGTCCGACTGCTCTTCACCGACCCGCGCAGCAGCATGGGGGTCGAGTTCGTGAGCGCACGCACGAGGGAGCGCTCGAACCGCCTCGAAATCCCGGTCGTCGCGGGCGACGATCCGGGCATCCCGGGCATCCCGGGCATCACGATCAACGCCGTCAACGTCCCGACGCAGCCGACGCTCGGACGCGTATGGATCGAGTACTCGTGCTACGAACGCGTCATCGACGCCGCGTGGATGGTGCACGTCGACTTCAGCATCGACGGCGGCACGACGTGGTTCCCAGCGCTGTCGGCGGCCGACGAGGCCGCGAACGACGGTACGAACCAGATCGCCTGCGGCCCGCTCGCGCGGCACGATGGCGACCTCTTCCCGGGTGGCGGCGCCGTGCGAACATTCGTATGGGACGCGTGTCGCGATGACGGTTTCCTCGCGTTCAACGACCCCGACGCGCCGCGCGAGTGGGACGTGATGTTCCGGCTGCGCCCGGAGCTCGAGACGGGCCATCGCGCCTTCTTCGAGCACGTCGTCGAGACGCCGCCCGTGCCGTATGTCTACCTGCCAGGCTGCGCGGGAGGTGACGGCGACGATCCGTTGCGGGCGGCGTTCGTCGAGTCGTTCGACGATGCGACGCTTCTCGACGTGGACGCGACGAGCGCGCTCTGGAACGCGCCGCCGGACGCCGGCACGCTGCGTGCGGCCCGCATCGACGCAGGCGATCCGTTCGGCGCCGGCACCGAGAATCTCGTCCTCGCGCCGCGCGTCGATCCGGACGCGCCGCCCGAGGGATTCGTCGAGGAGTACTACGAGCTCGACACGGACGATCTGTCGTTCACCCACCACGAGCTCGCATTCCGCGTCGACTCGGAGCCCGACGATACCGCGACGCCGATCGAGCTCGCGAACCCCGGCGCGGACGACGGCGAGCTCTGGCTCGCGCGTCTGACGATCGAGGCGGGCGCACGCGTCGTCGCGACCGGCTCGCGACCGCTCGTCGTCCGACTCGCCGGCAGCGGCCCGGACACGCCCGACGACGAAGTCGTGTTGCGCATCGACGGCGAGCTCGACCTCAGCGGCGCGGACGGGCAGGGTGGCGGCCACGAGGACCTGGCCCTGGAGATCGCGGGCGCGGGTGGACGCGGCGGACCGGGCGGTGGCAGAGGTGGAGACGGCGGCCGCGTGACGCTCGAGGGCGCGAACTCGCACGCGACGCGCCATGAGTCCGCGACGCGCGGCGGCAACGCCGGCGGCGAAGCGGGCGAGAGCTCGCTGCTCGTCAATCCGGATCTGGCTCGGTCGTCCTGGATGGTCGGCGCGCCGGGCGGCGGCGGCGGCCACGGCGCGGCCGGTCGCGACGGTGACTACGGCACCCCGCCGTCGGTCGCGTTTGGCCCGTTGCGCGTGGGACGCGGCGGCGCACCGCGGGGCGAGCCGACCCAGACCGTGTTGACGACGGGCGCGGGCGGCGGCGGCGGCGGGGCGAGCGTCTCACGGCAGATCGCGACCATGGATTTCACGGCCGCCGGCGGCTCCGGAGGCGGCGGCGGCGGCGGGGCGCTGCTCGTCGTCACGCGAGGCAGCGTGCGCGTCGACGGCCGGATCGTCGCGGACGGCGGGGCCGGAGGCGAGAGCGTGCGCGTCAACGGCATCTCGCCGGGGGCACCCGGAGGTGGCGGCTCCGGCGGCGCGATCGTCGTGCGAGCGCTCGGCGCGGTGCGGGTCGCGTCGTGGGACGGCGCCCAAGTGCTCGGGGGGGCTGCCGGGCAGACCGTCGGCCAGAACGAGACCCCCTTCTTCGCCGGCTGGGGGGCGCACGGCCGGATCCGGCTGGAGAGCGCCAGGTCCTTCACGCCGGCGCGCGCGCCGCGGCGCAGCGTCGAAACGCGGTTGACCGCGCGCGTGCGCGACCAGTTCACGCGCGCCTCGGATCGCCGACTGTCGGTCGAGTCGATCGCGGGTTTTCCGCCGAGCGGCGTCGTGCGCGTCGGCGACGAGGTCATGCGCTACGGCTCGACGAACGAGGCCTCGCAACGGCTTGAAAACGTCGAGCGCGATCTGGACCGGCTGGTCGAACACCAGGTCGGCGTACCGGTCGTCCTCCTGTCGGCAAACGTCTTTCCGCCGATCGAGCGGCCGCAGATCGCGGACGACGGTCTCGTCGAGGATGGCGGCCTCTCCGAGTCGGACGAGCCGCCGGCGACCGGGACCGGCGTCGACGGAGCGCTGCGGCTCCGCTTCGTGCAGGGCGTCGATCCGGAGACCGGCGCGCCGACCATCGATCCGCAGTCCGGCGCGCCGATCTCGCTGTGGACCTTCGACACGGAGGACGGCGTCGTCCTCGCGCCGGACGGCGAGGTGTTCCTGCGCGCGGCGGTACGCGGCGAGCGGCGCGGCATCCTCGAGCTCGAGTCGCTCGATCTCGACGCCGGCGTCGTGCTTCGCGTCGTCGGCCCGCGTGCGCCGCAGTTCCTCGTGCGCGGCGAGGCGACGATCGCCGGGACGATCGACGTCAGCGGCGAGGATGGCGGCGCGCTGCGTTTCTCGGCGCCGGGTGTGCTTCCGCTCGCAGGGCAAGGCGGTCGCGCCGGGCCGGGCGGCGGCGCGGGAGGCGACGGCGGCAACGTCGAGTTCCGCGACGGCGATCCCGAGAATATCGACGCGGCCAACACCGATTTCCGCGCGGCGGCGGCGGGCGAGCTGCCCGCAGGCATCGTCGCGGCGCGGCTGCCGGACGTGCAGCCGGCGGCGGGCGGCGGTCCGGGGGCGAGGTGCGAGGTCGGCGGCGAGGACTGTGGCCCCGACTCCGCCGCTGGCGGCGGCGGTGGCGGCAATCTCCGCGACGGCGAGGACGGTGGCGGCGATCGCTTGCACGCTCCTGACCTCGTCGCGGCGGGCGGCAGGGCCTTCGGGCAGCGATCGATTGCCGCATCCGGCGAGCTCTTCCTGCAGGGCGGCGGCGGTGGCGGCGGTGGCGGTGCGAGCCCGGACGTCAGCGAGCGGTATCGCGCCGGCGTCGACGGCGACTTCCCGTTCCCCGGCGCCGCGCGCCGCGCCCCGGGGACCGGCGGCGGCGGAGGAGGCGGCGCGTTGCGCATCGCGGCGGCGTCGTTCCGGCTCCTCGCCGGGGCCCGTCTCCTCGCGCGCGGCGGCGACGCGTTCCAGTCGATCGATCTCGGCGGAGGCGGCGGTGGTGGCGCCGGCGGCAGCGTGTATCTGCGGGCCGAGCGACTCGAGGTCGACCCCCTCGCTCAGGTCGACGTCAGCGGCGGCGACGCGGACAGGCCACCGCCCGTCGGCGCGGATGGCCGCCCGCTCTACGAGGGCAGCGGCGGCGCGGCCGGCGCGCCGACGGGGTGGAGCTTCGGCGGCGCAGGCGCGCCCGGTCGCGTCCGCTTCGAGGTCCCGGCCGGCGCTCGAGCCGCGCCGGCTCCCGATGGAGCGTTGACGACGCCGTGGTCCGTCGGTCCGTTCCGCCCCGGCCTCGTACCGAGCGTGGCGCGATCGCTGCCGTTCCGACTCGGCATCGCGGAAGCGCGGAGCGCGACGACGCCGTCGCAGCGCTTCGGCCCGGCGATCGTGCGACTCGCGGCACCGCTCGATTCCGGCGCACGCGCGGTCGTCCTGTGGGAAGGCGCGCTCGACGACCGCGACCGGCTCGACGCACCGGGACCGTTCTCCGGCCCGACGATCGACCCGCGCGACCTCCGGCAGGCGGTGTGGGGGCGGTTCACGGTGCACTTCCTCGTCGATCCGACCGCCGCCGAGATGCCGGCGATCGATTCGATCGAGGTGCCGATCGAGTGGACAGCGC
The DNA here is from genome assembly GCA_964392615.1 of uncultured Planctomycetia bacterium. Taxonomy (GTDB): domain Bacteria; phylum Planctomycetota; class UBA8108; order UBA8108; family UBA8108; genus CAYMRB01. Next base: position 19,204 of record CAYMRB010000098.1, read on the forward strand.
CTCAGCGCCAGTAGCGGGGGAGCCGACGGCGTCTTCGTTCCGCCGCGCGACGCGCATGGCGGTTTCCTCGCTTGCGAGGAAACCGCCATCTTGCGCGGAAGAACGACCGCCGCGACCTACCCCTCGCACGCCGGGTCGCGGCACTCGCTCAACGCGTCGTCGGTCGGATCGAGCCCGCAGCGCTGCGGGCCGGGCGCCGGGATGCTGCCCGTGCCGAGGAAGAGGTGCTCGAGTATCGCGACGCCGTCGCTGAGGTCGACGCGGCCGTCGTCATTCGCGTCCGCTGCATCCATGCACTCCGGAGGCTCGTTGCCGAGGAACAGGAATCCGAACACGCGGATCGCGTCGCTCATGGCGACGGTGCCGTCCGACTCGACATCGCCTCTGCGGAACGGCACGCCCTGCGGCGCGCCTTGCACGGTCAGCCGGCGAGTGCTCACCCAGCCCGAGTTGTTCGTCTCGTCGAGCTCGCCGACCTCTCCCAGCTGCCACTCCTCGCCCGCGCGGGGCGGGTCGATGATGTAGCGGATCTCGTACGTTCCGGGCGTGACAGCGGGCGGTAGGGTGAACCGGCCCGTCACGAGGGTCGTCTCTCCACCGCGGAGCCTCGACACGCGTCGTGCGCCGAGGCGGATGCCGGCCGTCGGCTCTCCGTCGACTCGCCGTGCGATGAACCGCACGTCGAATGCAGTCGCGTCGCCGCCGCCGCGATTGTCGACCCACAGGTTGACGCTCACGCTGTCGCCGACCTGCGCGACGCCGGGCGAGTTCGAGCCGTCGTGCCCGACGAGGTCGGACGTGAGCTCTTCGAGCAAGCGCAGCCCGTAGGCCTGCGTGAATGCGCGGACCTGCCCGACGTTGCGCGTGTTGTCCTGCGTGTAGACGCCGAGGGCGATCGCGTCCGGGCCGATCTGGAAGATCGACGTGTCGCAGACGGTGTCGCCCTTCACGCCGCCCTTGGAGCGCACGGTCACGTGGTTCGGAAACGCGCGGTGAGCGCCGAGGACCGTCGCCTCGTTCATGCTGTCGAGCGCTCTCTCCTGCATCGCGTCGAGGTACTCGCCCTCGACGAATGCCTCGAGCAAACGTCCGAAGGCCCGCGGCGTCGCGCTGTTGAGACCCATGTTGAAGTACCGAGTGCCGTCGCTGAAGTCGCGCGACGGAAGTCGGCCCCCGAAGAGCGGCGCGAGCGTGTTCCAGAAGTCGTTGTTCTGACGAAACCACGGCTCGAACCGCCAGGCGGGGATCGTGAAGAACGAACGCTCCGTCGGCCGCGCCATGACCTGGCTTTGCCACAGGATCGTCCGGTCGACATCGTGGATGCTCGTGACGACGCCCCAACCCGGTGCGACGCCGTCCAAGCCGGCGATCCACTCGTTGAGATCCTCCGCGGCCCACGACAGGCCGAGTTCGGGCTGGTCGACGAGCATCGACGTCGCGGCGTTGTCGCTGACGCGCATCATGGCGCTGTCGAGGCTCTCCAGCCGGAACCGAAGCCCGAAGTCGGACGAGCAGTTGCCACCGGTGAACGCGCACGACGTCAGCCCGGGACCCGAACGGTCGTCGACGTACCACGGCTCGGGCGTGTTTTCATCGAGGGTGTACTGGATCCGATCCCTCAGGCTGAGCCGACCAGCCTCGATCTCGCGCCAGAGCTTGATGTGGATCGCCACCTTCGTCGCGCTCGCGAGATAGAACGGCGTGTCCGCGCGGTACGAGATCGACTGGTGCGTGCGGACGTTGCGCGCGTAGAAGCCCACCATGCCGAGCGAGCCAGCCGCGCCCTCGAAGTTCTCGGTCAGTGTGACGAGATCGTCCGGGATCGGCTCGACGTCATCGTTCTGAACGATCGGGCCGACCTCGTGCAGCGACTTGTACGCATCGCCCCAGACGCCGGCATGGCGCAGCTCGCCGCTGCTCTCCCAGACCTCCAGGTCGATGAGGTGCGTGTCCGCGTCGGCCGTGATCTCGTGACGCGCGGCGAAGCCGTCGGCGTCGTCGTTGCGCCATACGCCCCAACCCCCGCCGCGATACGCGGCCGTGATCAGCGCCCAGCGATGCTCGCGGTGGACCGGGCTGTAGTAGTACTCGAGGTCGATGACCCGCCCCGCGAGGGGGCGCAGGAGGTCGCTGACATCGGCGCTCTCGAGGCCGTAGTAGAGATGCGTCATCGGCTGCTTCGGATCGCTGACCCAAAGGCCGGCGTAGCGTATCGTCCCGTTCGGTTCGCGATACGCTTCGAAGTCGACGATCCGCCGGCCGCGGCGCAGCTGCTCTCTCAGCCGCGTCTGGAACTCGGCGTCCGAGTTCGTCGTGTAGAGCGCGTAGCCGTAGTCGTCGCCGTCCTCGAGGAAGATCGCCGAGTACCTCTTCGCGCCGCCGAAGTAGCCGACCTCGATGTCGAGATAGCGGCCCCGCAGCGGGCCCATCGACTCGTAGTACTCCCGCCATTCCGTCGGGCTGCCCTGGATCAGGTAGTGCAGCGTGCCGCCCATCGGGGCCCAGACGCCGCTGAAGCGCTCCTCGGCGCCGTTCCAGTGGACCTCGATGTCGACCAGGGCCCGGCCCTGGCGCAGCTCGAACGCTCGGCGCAGGGCGAGGCCCTGTGCGCTCAGGTTGACGAAGTAGCGCGAGAGCCCGAGCCCAGCGACGCCGCCGTCGCGCCGGTCGTCGTCGTCGACGGTCAAGCCGAGCGGTGCGGCAGCCGGTGGTTCCTGGGCTGCGAGCCGGTGGGCTGCGAGGAGCACACAGAAGGCCGAGCAGCAGACGGCGAGGAAGCGGGTGAGGCGATCGGTGGTCATGGCGAGTGTCTCTCGGGGTTCGGAACGCGGTCGGGGTCGGTTCTCTGCACGGGCATGCGCCGGCGGGGCCGAGGAGGGACAAGCCTTCTTCGAGATTCCTCGGTTCAGGAATCCGCTGTGATACGGTGCCGTTGTCGTCGCGCATCCGCTCGCTCCGAGGAGACACGAGGACCCTATGAAACCTGCGCTGCTGACGGTTTGCCTGGCCCTGCCCGTCGCCTGGATCACCCCGCCACGCCTCTCTGCCGACCCGCCCGCCGCCTTCGTCGCCTTGCCCGAGAACTCGAACACGGTCGGCATTCTGCGCGGGAACGACAGCTACCTGAGCGTCGCTCTCGGTGGCTGGGGCCCGAGCTGGCAGTGGCTCGGGTTCAGCGGCGGCATCGACGAGTCGGCCGCCGGGTCGCGCCTGCGCAGTGCCGCGACGGTGCGCGCGTCGGGTGCGAAGATCGCGTTCGATGCCCGGGTGCGGCGCTCCGGCCCGCGACGGCTGCAGCTGGAGATCGAGCTGCGCTCGGACAAGGACACGGACCTGACGTACATCATGGCGGCGGTCGAGTGCGCGAAGGCCGCATTCCGCAGCGGCGAGGTCGTCGTGCGGCGAAAGGACGAGACCGTCGAGACGATCGCGCTGCCGCTCGGTCGCCGCAGTCTCGGCACGGACATCGAGCAGCTGATGCTCGTCGACCCGGCGGGCCGCAAGACGACCATCTCGATTTCGCCACCGTGCGACGTCGAGTGCGACGGTGCGCTCCGCATCGTCCTCGCTCGTCGACAGCTCGCCGCCGCTGACGTTCGCCGCGTGACGTTGACGGTCGACCTGCCGGAGCCGGTGACGTACCACGCCGGTCCCGAGAGCTCCCCCGACGAGCCGGGATCGGATGCGTGGTACGAGTTTCGACCGCACCAGGACGCCGCGGATGGCGACGCGCCGAGCGAGATCGGCCTCGAGAGCTGGCTCGACGCGCCGGCGGGCCAGCGCGGGCGAATCGCGCGCCGCGGCGACGATCTCGTCTACGGCGGCGAGCCGATCAAGCTCTGGGGGCTGAACGTCTGCTACTCGTCCTGCGCTCCGGACAAGGACCTCGCCGAGCGCCGCGCCGCGTTCTACGCGAAGTTCGGCATCAACTCCGTGCGCCTTCACAAATACGCCGACGGTCCCGGCTGGGCCGGCATCCAATCGAAGGACAGCTTCGTCGAGCTCGATCCGGACGGTCTCGACCGCATGGACTACTTCGTCGCGCAGCTGAAGAAGCGCGGCATCTACGTCCTTCTGTCGTCGACGTTCGGCGTCAAGCTCGGCCCGAAGGACTCGCGGCACGTGCCGTACGCGAAGGAGTTCGGCGCCGGCCGCACGCGGGTGTCGACCGGACACGGCAGCGTGTTCCTGGGGCGCGAGCTGCAGGACCTGCAGATCCGCCAGGTCGTCGCGCTTCTCGAGCACGAGAACCGCTACACGGGCATGAAGTACGCCGGCGATCCCGCCGTCGCGGTCGTCGAGCTCTTCAACGAGGACAGCGCGCTGTTCTTCGGCACACTCACGAAGCTGCAGAAGATACCTACGCTGCGCCGACGGGCGTCGGAGCTGTTCTGCGCCTGGCTCGAGAAGCGCTACGGCGGCGAAGAGGGCTTGATCGCGGCGTGGGGCAAGGGCGCGCTGAACAGCTTCGCGAACGAGGGTTTCACGGACGAGAGCTGGGGCGATCGCACGATCGCCCCGGTCGGCAATCCGTGGTTCTACGATCCCGACCAGCTCGCCGGCTCGCAGCGGCCGAAGCGTCGCCGGCTGCTCGACACGATGCTCTTCCTCTACGAGATCCAGAACGAGTTCTACGCTCGGTACGTGGACGCGATTCGGCGCACCGGCTACGACGGCGAGATCCTCGCGTCGAACTGGCAAGCCGGCCGCGCGATGAGCCATTACTACAATCTGCACTCCGACTCGCTCGTCGGTCTGGTCGATCGCCACAACTACTTCGGCGGGGGAGGCGGCGGTCGCATCGAGAACGCGACGATGCTGCGCGTGGCGGGTTCGGGCATGCTGAGCGCTGGCATGCAGCAGGTTGCCGACCGGCCGTTCATGCTGTCGGAGTGGATCCACGTCGCACCGAACGAATGGGGTGTCGAGGGACCGGCGATCATCGGCGCGTACGGCATGGGCCTGCAGGGCTGGGACGCGTCGTACATGTTCCAGAACCGCGACAAGGGCCGCTTTGCCGCCGAGATCGGCCGCGATCGCTGGGAGGTCACCACACCGCATGTCCTCGGAGTGTTCCCTGCGGTCTCGCGGCAGGTGTTGCGCGACGATGTGCGCGAGTCCGATGTCGTCGCGACGCGCTACGTGCACGTTCCGTCGCTCGCCGACGGCAAGCTCGGCTTCGACGAGCGCGTGACGCAGCAGCACGACGTGAAGACGTTCGACGGCGACAAGGTCGCGTCGCGTGCGCTGGCCGTGACGCGTACGGTCGTCGAGTTCACCGACAGCTATCGCGACACGCCGGCCTTCGACATCGGCGCTCACCGACGCGGCGATGCGTACGCATCGAGTACCGGTGAGCTGCGCTGGCGGGAGGGGAAGTCGAAGCTCGACGGCTTCTTCACGATCGATGCGGCGGCAACCAAGGCGGTCGTCGGCTTCGCGCGCGGCGAGACGTGCGTGCTCGGCGACGTGACGATCTCGCCGCAGTGTCGCTTCGGCGCGATCTACGTCACTGCGCAGGACAAGGACGCGACGATCGCGTCGGCGAAGAAGCTGCTCGTCGTCGCCGTCGCGCGTTCGCGCAATACCGGCATGAAGGTTCTCGGGGACAGCCGGCTCTTGCGTCGCGGCAGCTCGCCGGTGCGCATGGAGCCGGTGCGGGCGACGATCGCGCTGCGCAAGCGGGGGCGGCCGACCGTCCACGTGCTCGATCATGACGGGCGTCGGACCGGCAAGACGCTGGGGGCGCGCGACGGCGCGTTCGAGATCGACGGCGCTCGGGACAAGACCTGCTACTACCTGATCGAGTACCCGCGCGCGGTGAACTAGGAGGCTGTCCAAGAAACCCTCGGGAGGGCCGAGGCCGACAGGCCGAGCCGGATGCGCCTCTGGACGCCTCGCCACACTTCGGG
>CAYMRB010000099.1:0-25113 GCA_964392615.1 uncultured Planctomycetia bacterium
ACCGACGCCGACTCCGACTCCGACCCCGACACCGACACCGCCCCGTTCCCCGAGGAAGGGGGCGATCCGACCGACGACGATTTACTCTGTCGACCGTAGCTGGCTCCGCGCAGCTCGTATCTCGCGCGCAGTCGTTCGTGCGACGAGTAACGCCCTCGGTTTCCGGCTACCTCGGTCCTGCAGCCGTCTCGAGCAGGGTCGTGTCGCGATCCGGCAGCGCGGGCACGTCGCCGTGCGTCAGTCCCGCCGCGATGACCTCGACGCCGCAGAGGACTGTCGCTCCGGCGCGCGCGGTCAGTCGGATGTCGATTGCGCCCGTCGACCGCACGCCGTCGACCTCGCGCACGACGCCGCGGAGCCGGCCGCCCGCTTCGCGCACGGGATCGAGCCGCTCGGCGAGGAGGGAGCCGCCGACCGCGACGTCGAACATCCGCTCGCCCGGCTGTGCGAGACCGGGCTCGGCGAAGAACAGGCGTACGGTGTAGGTACCGGCTATCAGGCCGCGCACCGTCAACGACTCGAGGCCTTCCACGCCCGACGCGACGACCCACGGCCAGCCGCGACCGCCCTCGATCCACAGCGAGTGGCGATACCACGGCCGCGCGCTCTGGGGCGCGATCGCGATCGGCACCTTCGGCGACGGACCGCCTCGCGACGGCGCGTCGATCCACAGCGTGCCGTCGCGCGTGACGCGGTCGCCAGGCGCGCCGAGGTTGATGCCGACGCGCTGCACGTCCTGCGGCTCGCTCGCTCCCCACGTCGCCCACTGCTCGAACGTCTCCGGTTCACTCGCGAGCGCGAGTCCGGCCGGCAGCGGATAGCTGCACGTGCAACCGGCGTAGAAGAACGGGACGTTCAGTACGCCACCCGCGGGAATGACGCTGTTCGTGCAGCCCGAGCGCGGTCCGCTGATGTGCACGGTGCCGCTCTCGCACGTCTTGTCGTAGAACGCCGCCGTCGCCGAGCGCATGCCGTAGATCGCGCCGTAGTCGACGCCGCCGTCACAGCCGTAGTCCTTCGGGAAGGTCCGCGGCTCGCGCTTGCCGGTCAGCGGGTTGACGCGCTGGCCAGGACGCGGCGGCTTCGGCTTCCACGCGTTCTTCTGCGTCGCCGGGCGATACTGCACCGGTTGACGCTTCGAGCGATCGAGGCCGGGAATGTGCGTCGCGAGCTCCTTCGACTCCTGCGGCGACAGCACGCGTCCGGTGTAGATGTCGCTGTAGACGGCGGGCAGGAGCTGGTAGCCGACCGACCCGCTCGAGCGCGGCACCTTCGGCAGCCACTCCTTCGGGTTCGAGACCATCACGCCGCTGACGAACTGGGGCTGCGGCGAGCGCTTGAAGTGCGCGAGCACGTCGTCGAACCACAGCACGCCGAGCGGCGCCCGAACGAGCGCGTCCGGGCTGTTCCAGCCGCCGGTGTAGTCGGTGGATCCGGGCACCGGTCCCTCGCGGCGCAGAATCGTCCAATTACTGCCGGCGTCGGTGACGCGAGAGCCAGCGAGATCGTGAGACTCGGTCGCGACGGCGAGATCAGTCGGCTTCACACTGCTGACGAGGGCGACGCCGCCGTACGGACGCACGCAGCTCCAAACCGCCAGGAAACGCCTCGAATCGACTCCGGACTCGCCAGCCGTACCGAGACCGCGGGCGACCACGACGACGCTGGCGAACCAGCGCGGCAGTCCCGCGTCGGCGATGTCCCCCTCGACGACGTCGACGCGCGTGCCGAGGAGATCGGCCTCCGCGAGCTCCGTGCGCCAGCGCGTCGCGGTGGCAGCGTTCGGTGCGAGCGCGACGATGCGCCATCGCGTCTGGTCGGCGTACGACGCGATCGTCGCGGGACCTTCGGGATCGACGAGCAGCGCCCAGCCGTCGCGCGTGCCGGCGAGCCGCATCACCTCGTCGCTGCGCGATCGAATCGACGACGATATGGCGATCGGCATCGGCGGCGCGAGCTTCCAGTGACGCGGCTCGCGTTCGCCTCCGTCGTCGTGCGCGCCGAAGCAGAGGAGCTTCGCGTCGCGCGTCGTGACGAGGAGGCGGCCGCTCGCCGCAACCATCGCATGGACGTCACCGTCGACCGTGACGCGCTTCTTCACGTCGTCGAACGCGAGCGTCTCCTCGCCGGCCACGATGCGCCGCCGCGCACCGGCCTCTCCGTCCCCGAGACGCAGATTGTCCTCGTGCCGCTCGCGGTTGACAGCCGTGTCGAACGACAGCTCGCCGCGGCGGACCGCCTTGGCCTTCGTCGGGTCCATCCACGCGAACCAGCCGCCGGGGTGGCGAGATTTCTTCGGCAGCGCGAATGACTTCAGCTTGCCCGTGCGGCGATCGAATCGCGCCGGGTAGGCAGTTCCGCATGGCACGATGAGGTCATCGTCGTCCGCGACGAGGTAGCCCTGCGGCGTCAAGCCGCCGAGCCCCGACGCGTTGTGCGGCTGCGAGCCGTAGACATAGCCGGCCGCGTCGTTGATCCAGACGACCTCGCCGGTCTTCGCGTCGAGCGCCTCGACGAACGCGCCTTCGAACGGCCACACGCCGGCCGCGAAGTACACCGTGCCGTCGACGATCACCGGGCCGCCGCGAACGGGCCAGAGGGAGATCATGCGGCGATTGCCGATGGCCTTCCGCCGCGACGGCACGGCGCGCGATCGCCACAACAAGCGGCCGCTCGCGGCATCGACGCAGTAGACCTTGCCATCGTCCGAGCCGAAGACCGCGCGCCCCTGCCATGCGACCGGCGCGAAGCGTACGGGGCCGCCGGCGTGGATCTTCCAGACCTCCGCGCCCGTGTCGAGGTCGAACGCCGTCACGCTGTCATCATGTGACGACGCGATGGTGATGCGCCCGTCCGCGACGATCGGCTCGTGGCCGTGGTCGAAGCCGAGACGCGGGTTGCGCCATGCGGGATCGAGGGACGGCAGCTCGCGGCTCCAGCGAAGCGTCAGCTTGGAAGGCAGCGTCTCCGGCGAACGGGCCGACCGCGCAGCGTCGCGCCGCCACATCGGCCAATCGGCGGCCGCGAGGTGCGGCATCGAGGCGAGCGGTACGGCAGCGACGAGAACGGCGAGGAGCGTGCGCATCTTGTCAGACTCTCAGACTCGCGAGATCGGGACCGACGCCGCACGCGGCGATCACGCGCTGACGATGTCGAGCACCTCGTCGATCGCGTCGAACACGCGATGCGCTTCGTCGTCGGTGATCACGTACGGCGGCAGGAAGTAGAGACAGTTTCCGAGCGGGCGCAACAGGATGTCGCGCGCGAGGAACTCATCATAGAGGCGCGGCCCGAGCGCGTCGAGGTAGCCGGTGTCGCGTCCCGTCGGCGCGAGCTCGAGCGCGGCAAGCCCGCCGATGCCCCGCGCGTCGGCGACCGCGGGGTGCGAGCGGTATCGCTCGAGGCGCGCCGCGAATAGCCGCTCGATCTCGCCGACGCGTGTCATGACGTCCTCATCCTCGATGATCGCGAGACTCTCGACCGCCACGGCGCACGCGAGCGCGTTGGCGGTGTACGAGTGGCCGTGAAAGAAGGTGCGGCCGCGGTCGTCGCTGAGGAACGCGTCGAAGATCGCGTCGGTCGACAGCGTCGCCGCCAGCGGCAAGTAGCCACCGGTGATCGCCTTCGACAGGCACAGGATGTCGGGGACGATCGGGCCGTGCTCGCACGCGAATAGCTTGCCCGTGCGACCGAAGCCGGTGAACACCTCGTCCGCGATGAGGAGAACGCCGAAGCGATCGCAGAGCTCGCGCACGCGGCGAAGGAACTCGACGGGCCATACGCGCATGCCACCGGCTCCCTGGAGCATCGGCTCGATGACGACGGCAGCGACGCGATCACCCGCGCTTGCCAGAATCGTCTCGAGGTCGCCGTCGCCCGCTGCATCGGCTCGCAGCGTCGTCGGGTCGCGCGGATCGTCGTAGCCATGCGGAGCGCACGCGTGGCGCACCTCGAAGAGCCACGGCGCGAACATGCCGTGGAACGTCGCGACGCCGCCGGCAGCCATCGTGCCGAACGTGTCGCCGTGGTATGCATCGGCGAGCGCGATGAACACGGTGCGCTTGTCGTCGCCTCGGTGGACGTGGTACTGCGCGGCGAGCTTCAAGCCGACCTCGACCGCGGTGGAGCCGTCGTCCGAGTAGAACGCGTGTCCGAGCCCGGGCGGCGTGACGTCGACCAATCGAGCTGCGAGCCGCGCGGCCGGCTCGTGGGTGCAGCCGGCGAAGATCACTTGCTGCAGCTTCTCCGTCTGCTCGCGCAGCGCGCGGTTGAGCCGCGGGTGGCCGTGTCCGTGGATGTTGACCCACCACGACGAGATGCCGTCGAGAATGCGACGCCCGTCGGTCGTCTGCAGCCACACGCCCTCGGCACGTTCGATCGCGAGCGGCGCCGGGGCCGTCTTCATCTGCGTGTACGGATGCCAGACGTGCGTTCGGTCGAGCTCGAGCCAATCCGACGTGGTCATGGTGAACCCTCGAAGTACTTTGCCAGGCGTCCTCGCGGATCGAATGCCGCGCCGGCCGCGGCGACCGTGTCGCGCGTCAGCTCCGGCAGGATGTCGACTTCGCTGATGACCTCGACTCCGGCGATGCCCTCGATCGCGCGGCGGTTCTCGTCGTTCGGGGGACCGACCAGGACGACGCCGGCGATGTCGATCTTCCGCCGTCGCATCTCCGAGAGCGTCAGCAGCGTGTGGTTGATCGTGCCGAGCGTGCTGCGAGCGACGACCAGCGTCGGCAGGCAGAGCTCGCTCAAGAGGTCGGCGACGACGTAGCCCTCGTCGGTGAAGGGCACGAGGAGGCCGCCGATCCCCTCGATGACGAGGTTGCGCTCGGCGTCTTCCATTCCGTGACGGACGAGGTCTGCGAGGATGCTCTCCGGATCGATGCGTTCACCCGCGAGCCGCGCGGCGAGGTGCGGCGAGACCGGCGGGTCGTAGAGGTACGTCTCGTCGAGCACGTCGACGAGATGTCCGACCCATCCAACGATGCGGTCACGATCGCGATCGTCCGTCGCACCCGTGGCGACCGGCTTCCAGTACGCGAGAGGATGTGCCGCGCCGTAGCGCGCGAGCACGAGCGCGCTGACGACGGTCTTGCCGACTTCGGTGTCGGTCGCGGTGACGACGATACTCACGGCGATCTCCGTTCGGTGCCAGCGGCGTCGTCCGGTGAGACGAGCTCGATCAGCGTCGCGGCAAGGCGGTCGATCTCGTCGTCGGTGCGGTCGGCGTGGACCGACACGCGTAGCCGCGCGGTGCCCGGGGCGACGGTGGGCGGGCGCACTGCGCGTACGTCGAAGCCGCGGCGCTGAATCTCATCGGCGACCTCGACGGCGTACCGATTGTCGCCGACGAGCACCGGGACGATCGGCCCCTCGCTGGCGAATGCGTCGAGGCCAGCAGCGCGCAAACGATCGCGCAGCGCAGCGGCGAGTGAGCACGCGCGTTCGCGACGCCACGGCTGCTCGCGAGAGGCCTCGATACCGGCGGCCATCGCTCGGAGCACGAGCGGCGGCAGCGCGGTCGTGAAGATGAACGATCGCGCGCGATTGATCAGCCACTCGCGCACGATCGCCGGTGCGCCGACGAATGCGCCGAATGCGCCGAGGGCCTTGCCGAACGTCGACACGACGGCATCGACGCGCGATGCGACATCGAACGTCTCGATCAATCCGGCGCCGCGCTCTGCTCCGAACACACCGGTCGCGTGGGCGTCGTCGACGATGAGCGCCGCGTCGTGTTCGTCCGCGAGGTCGGCGAGCCGATCGAGCGGCGCGACATCGCCGTCCATGCTGAAGTAGCTCTCGGTGACGATGAACGTCCGCCCCTCGGGCCACGGCTCGCGCAGAGAGCTCTCGACCGCGGCGGTATCGAGGTGTCCGTAGATGTGCCGCGTCGCGCGCGTCAGGAGTAGTCCGTCGATGATGCTCGCATGGTTGAGCTCGTCGGAGAGCACGCGGTCGTCGGGACCGATCAGCGCGGTCAGGACGCCGAGATTCGCCTGATACCCGGTCGGGAAGATCAACGCAGACTCGGTGCCCTTGAACCGGGCCAGCGCGGCCTCGAGCTCGTCGTGCTCGGGCAGAGTGCCCCGCAGCAGACGCGACGCGGGCGAGGTCAGCAGCCCCTCGTCGCCGACGGCGGCGCGAACCGCGGCCGTGAACAGCGGGTCGCCGGCCAGGCCGAGGTAGTCGTTCGACGCGAAGTCGATGCCACGCGGGGTGTCGAGCCGGCGGCGCAGTCCGGCGTCGTCGAGTTGCGCGAGGGCGCGCTCGAGATCGCCGTGCAGCCGGCTCATGACGCGGCGATCGCCTCGTCGTCGGTCGCGGGTTCCATCGGCTCCATGCCGAGGCTGGCGAGCAGGCGGCGGTCCTGATCCTCACCCGGGTTCGGCGTCGTCAGCAGCTTGTCGCCGGTGAAGATCGAGTTCGCGCCGACGAGGAAGCACAGCGCTTGAGCCTCGTCGGACATCTCCGTGCGTCCCGCGCTCAGGCGGACGATCGACGCCGGCATCAGGATGCGCGCCGTCGCGATGGCTCGCACCATGTCGAAGACGGGGACTGGCGGGCGATCCGCCAGGGGCGTTCCCTCGACGGCGACGAGCGCGTTGACCGGCACGCTGTCGGGGTGTGGGTCGAGACTCGCGAGCACGCAGAGCATCTCGAGCCGATCGTCGACGGACTCGCCCATGCCCAGGATGCCGCCGCTGCAGATCGTGATGCCGGCGTCGCGGACGCGGCGCAGCGTGTCCAGCCGATCGTGGTACGACCGCGTCGTGACGATCCGGTCGTAGTAGCCGGGGCCGGTGTCGAGGTTGTGGTTGTACGCCGTCAGCCCGGCTTCGGCGAGTCGGGCGGCCTGCTCCTTGGTCAGCATGCCGAGCGTGCAGCACGCCTCCATGTCGAGGTCGCGCACGCCCCGGACCATCGCCAGAACGCGGTCGAACTCCCCGCCGTCGCGCACCTCGCGCCACGCGGCGCCCATGCAGAAGCGCGACGCGCCGCCATCGCGCGCCTCGCGAGCGCGTTCGAGGACGGTGTCGACGTCGACGAGCGCTTCCTTCTCGACGTCTGACTTGTTGTGAGCGCTCTGCGGGCAGTACGAGCAGTCCTCGGAGCACGAGCCCGTCTTGACGCTCAGGAGCGCGCACATCTGGACCTGGCGCGGGTCGTGGTGCGCGCGGTGCACCGACTGAGCCCGCCAGACGAGCTCCGGAAACGGGAGGTCGTGGATCACTCGCGCCTCGTCGACGGTCCAGTCGTGGCGCAGGATGGAACGGTCGGAACTCATGATGGGAGGTGGTTTCCGGGGACGGGGAGCCGCTGGCGAAACTGCCGAAAGTAGCCCACGGCCGGGGGAACTGCAAGCGAGCCGCGAACGACGATCACGGCGACGGTGGGGCGTTGCCGCGATGTTCTCGGCTGTATCCTCTTGCGAGGCCTTTTTTTGAAGGGCCCGTAAAGTTCGGCGCTCCTTCTGCCGATAACCGGGAGAAGGAGTGAAGAGATGCCTGCAAGCAGCGCGGGCCCGCGCCTGCACCGATCCATCTGGTACATGGGTGCGAAGTCGCGGGTCATTCCGGGTTTTCTGGACACCGTTCTGGCCGAGGAGCTCGAGCCGGGCGACACCGTCGTCGACCTGATGGCCGGCAGTGGGGTCGTCAGCGCGTTCTGTGCGGGCCGCTACCGCGTGTTCGCGAACGACGTGCAGCTCTACTCGACCGTGATCGCTCGCAGCCTGATAGAGCACCACCCGGACACCAAGCCGTCGCTTCTCGCGACGCTCGACGTCGTCGAGGATCTGAGTGAGGTGTTCTCGCAGAACCTCGAGCGTCTGTCCGCAGCGTACGCTCCGGCCCTCGAGGAGGAGCGTCGCTTCCTGGCCGAGTACCGCGACACCGGCGGCGAAGGGAAGTGGCCGTCACGCTATCGGAACTTCCTCGAGCGGGCCCGGCGACTCTGGCCGGGATGTCGCGTCCCGGCGCGTTCGCGGCTCTACGGCGGAGCGCGCGAGATCCTCGGCCGCGCGGCGCAGGAAGCCCGGCGAGAAGATCCGACGTTGCGCCCCGCGAGCCTCGCGACGACGTATTGGGGCAACGTCTACTTCGGCCTCGAGCAGGCGATCGAGATCGACTCGCTGCGCGCCGCAATCGCCGATCTCGACGGGCACGACGAGCTCGCCGAGGCCCGGCGGACGCACTACTTGAGCGCGCTGCTCCACGCGGCGTCCGTGACGACGTCCGGCACGAGCCACTTCGCGCAGCCGCGGCACTTGAAGAAGGACTCCGAGTTGCGCGCGATGGCGCGGCGGAGGCTGGCGTCGGTCTTCGACGTGTTCGCGGGTTACTCCGACGAGATCGCGGATACGGTGCGGCAGACGATTCACGTCGGCGGCAACGTCGCGTCGACGGGGGACTATCAGCGCACGATCGATCCGGCGGACGGAGCGTTTCGCTTTCCCGGCGATATCGATCTCGTCTACCTCGATCCGCCGTACACGGCCGACAACTACTCGCGCTTCTATCACGTGCTCGAGGTGCTCGCGCGCTACGACTACCCCGAGCTGCAGCGCGACCGCAGCGGCGAGATTCTGCGTGGGCGATACCCGGCGCTGAGCGACCGGTTCCAATCGGGCTTCTGTCGTGCCGCACGCGTCGAGGACGAGTTTCGCACGGTGATTCGCGCCGCCGCCGCGAGCGGAGCGAAGCTCGTCATCAGCTACTCGTCGCCCACCGGGCTACTGCTGAAGCAGTTCGCGCGCGATGGCGATCGTCCGCCCCTCGAACGATTCCGGGATCTCTGCCGCGAGTCGTACGGCGCCGTGCGAATCCTCGAACGACCGTTGATGCACTCCGGGCAGGGCGACTCGAACATCTCGATTGACGAGTTGCTCGTCGTCTGCACCGAGCCGCGGTAGAGGATTCGGTCGGCTTCCTGGTTGACTCCGGCGGGGGGCGAGCGAGTATCGTGTCGGTGGCGGCTTTGTGACCGAGGGGAAGCTGCTGCGAGAGAGGGGGGGCCCACGACGAACGTGCTGTGTCGGGCCCCTGTTGGGAGTCGAGTTTCCTCGGGACGGGGAGTGCATACTGTGAGACATCTGAGCATTGTCGCGATGGGTGTGGTTGGGGCTTGTGCCGTGTTCGCCTCGCGGGCGGAGGCTTCGCCGGTGGCGTTCGGGTCGAACCACTACGAGTTCATCCAGGTGACGGATCCCTTCACCGGCGACAACAACGCCTGGTGGACGGCCAGGGACGCGGCCGCTGCCATGACCTTCAGCGGTGTGAACGGCCATCTCGTCACAATCACCTCGCAGGCGGAGAATGACTTCCTTCTCTCCATCGCCGGGAGCCACTCGGGGTTCCAAGGCGCCTGGCTCGGGGGGAAGCACGCCGAGGGTTGGCTGGTGGGCCCGGAGGCCGGTCAGAGCTTTGCCGCCGCCGGCTACGCCAACTTCGGAGGAATCGAGCCGAACAACGCCGGATACGCGTACATGAACATCGGCGACACGACCTTCGGGATCCCGTCCGGTACGTGGGCCGACGACTCCTTGGCAGGAGGTACGGCGCAGGGTGTTCCCGCGGTTGGATCCGATCCCGTCGTCGGCTACTTCGTCGAATACTCAGGCACGGCGGCCGTGCCCGAGCCCGGGAGCTTCGCTTTGCTGGGCAGCATCGGCCTGATCGGCCTCGCCGGCGCGGCCGTGAGACGGCGACGGAGGAAGCGAGCGGGCGGTTAGCCGTCGGACGACTCAAACCGCGACCGCGAGGACGGATGCTCAGCCGCGGAGCCGCGCCCGGTAGCCGGCTCGCTCGAGCTCGTGTAGCGCCTCGTTCGCGATCTCTGCGGTCGCGAACGAGAGCCGCACGCTGCCGGTCTCGCCCTCGCGGACTTTGAGGACTTCCATGTCCTTGATGTTGATCCCCTTGCCGTAGAGGTGGCCGGAGATGTCGGCGATCATGCCGGGCTTGTCCGGCACGACGACGTGCAGGTCCCACAGGCGCGTCAGGAAGCCCTTCGTGTCCCGCGGGATGTGGTCGCGCGCGTCCTTCGCCGCGGTGAACGCCGCGTCGAGGTGCTCGTCGTCGAGCTCGTGCGTCAGCTTCTCGAGGCGCTGGACGAGGCCTTTCAGCATCGCGCGGACGCTGTCGGGATTCGTCGCGTAGATGTCGCGCCACATCGCATACGGGCTCGACGCGATGCGCGTCATATCGCGAAAGCCGCCGGCGGCGAGCATGTGGGCGTGCTCCCGGTTCGCGTCGAGGTCGTCGAGCGAGTTGACGAGCGCAACTGCGAGAAGCTGCGGGACGTGGCTGATCGCGGCGGCGACCCGGTCGTGTTCCGTAGGCGGCAGCACGAGCACGCGCGCGCCCGTGCGCGACACGAACGCGCCGAGACCATCGACGCATTCCTTCGCGACGCCGGCACCGGCGCAGAGCACCCAGTAGGCGTTCTCGAAGAGGAGCGGATCCGCGGCGCCCATGCCGCGCTCTTCGCTTCCGGCCAGGGGATGTCCGCCGATGAACGACACGCCCTCTGGAAGGCAGCGTTCGGCGGCGCTCAGGATCGCGCCTTTCGTGCTGCCGACGTCGGTGATCACCGTTCCGGGGCGCAGCGAGTCTCCGGCTGCACCGAGGGCCTCGATGAGCTCGACGATGCGCGAGATCGGCGTCGCGAGCACGATGAGGTCGGAGCGGGCCGCAGCTGTTGCGAGCTCGTCGTACGGGAAGCCCTCGTTGACCGCTCCGAGGCGCTTGGCCTCCTCGAGCGCCTCCGGGCGACTGACGCCGAGGATCTCGCCGTCGTATCCGGCACGTCGCAGCGCCAATGCGAACGAGCCGCCGATCAGACCCAAGCCGACGATCGTGACCGTCGAGTACTCGTCGTGATGATTCGACACGGTGATAACTCCGGCTCGGGAGTTTACCGTTTGGGGGCGCGCGATGGAAGGCGCCCACCCCCGCGGTCGTCGAGACAGGTCAGAAAGAGAGAGGGATAGAGGGCCATGATGATGGTGGGGGAGAGGATAGGCCCTCTAGCCTCTCTTACTTGACCTTCGAGTCAGGGGGATGGGGGAAATACCCTGTGCTCACCCTTATGTGTGGCCTCAGGCCCCGAGCGTTCCCTGAAAAACTGCCGGCGGCAAAAAAAACGGGCGCGTGGCCTGCGCCCCTTCCTCAACGGGCTGTCTGCCCCCCGTTGCGCCGCTCAGCTGTCGTCGTGCCCTCGCGGCAGCGCGCGACGCAATTTGTTGTGGAGGCGATGCTTGCGCTGTCGAAGGAGGCGGCCCGAGACGCCGAGCTCGGCTTGCAGCTCCGCGCTGCTCTTGCCCACGACGTAGAGGAGCTGAAAGAGCTGTCGATCGGCGGACGCCAAGCTCGACTCCAGCTTCCCGATCAGCTCCCGGCGGTCGAGGCTCTCGCCAATCCCGTCCTGTGGTGTGGAGGACTCGGGCTCGGCCTCGAGCGGTAGGTGCCGGCTCTGCTCGCGTCGCTTGCGAGACGCCACGCGGCGCGCGACGGTCGCTGCGAAGCTCAGAAGCTTCTGCTCGTCGCGAAGCGTACGCAGAGCCTTCCAGACGTCGGCTGTCGTCTCGGCCGCGACTTCCTCGCGGTCCACGCTCGCGGGGAGGCGCAGTCGGGCGACGACACTGTCGCGGATACGCGAATCGATCTCGCTCCAGACGTCAGCGTCGCCGGCACGCGCCCGCTGTACCCACTGGGCGGGATCGGTGCGCGTTGCTGAGGTGGGTTTGGCAGACTCGCCCATGATCCGATAAGACAGCTCTTTTCCTCTACAGAAGCGTGACCATTGCAACATAACGTCACCGAGCGCGCCAAGGCTTTTCTCGGTGAGCATGGCTTCCGAGAAAGAGGAGGTGGCCGGCTACCCGGCGTCGACGTAGTCCTCCGGCGCAGCAACGTGCTCGGTCTTGGAGCTCGAGTCCAGCGGCACCGTGAGGCGGAACGTGCTGCCCTCGCCGGGCGTGCTGCTTCCGCTGACGTCCCCGCCGAGAAGGCGTGCCATGATGCGACTGAGCGACAGGCCGACGCCGATTCCCTCGTAGGACCGGTTCAGCTCCATGTCTGCTTGCATGAAGGGCAGGAACAGCTCCTCGAGTCTCGCCGGGTCGATGCCGACGCCGGTGTCGCATACGGACACTTCCAGGCGTGGCGGCTGACCGTCTCCGTTGACGTGACGGGCCCTGACCGCGACTTTCCCCTCGCGCGTGAACTTGAGCGCGTTGTCGACCAGGTTGTCGAGGGCCTGGATCAGCCGCGGCGGGTTCGTGTTCAGCTCGACGTGCTCGAGGCGCTCATCCCATTCGAACTCGAACTCGAGGCTCTTCTCCGAGGCCCTGCGGCGCCACGCTTCGGCCTGCGCCTCGATCAATGGCCGTGCGGCCGCGCGTTCGAGCTCCAGATCGATCCCCTGCCCCTCGATCTTCGCGACGTCGAGGATGTCGTCGACGATTTCGAGCAGGCTCTCGGTGCAGGAGAGGACGTTCTCGAGATACTCTCTCTGCAGATCGGGCTCCGTCATCTCGGAGCACAGCGCGAGGTTCGCGAAGCCCATGATGCCGTTGATCGGTGTGCGGATCTCGTGGCTCATGTTCGCGAGGAACTGACACTTGACGTGGTTCGCGCGTTCCGCGACCTCGAGAGCGTGACCCTTCTGCGTGACCTCGAGCTCGAGCCGTGTGCGGTTCTCGATGATCTTGATCTGCGTCTCGACGCGGCGTCGCAGCTCCTCGCGGTGGAACGGCTTGCCGAGGTAGTCGTCCGCGCCGAGGCCGAGCCCCTTGACGACACTCTCCGGCGACGTCTTCGCGCTGAGCACGATGACCGGGGTCTTCGTAAGGAGCCCCTCGTCTTTCATCGCGCGCAACACGTCGTAGCCGGAGACGTCCGGCATCATGATGTCCAGCACGAGGAGATCGGTCGAATTCTCGCGCAGCATCTCGAGGCATTCGGTACCGTTCGGCGCCGTCGAGACGCGGTAGTGCTCGTGGAGCACGCCCCACAGCACCTCGACGTTGATCGGGTCGTCGTCGCAGACGAGGATGTGGTACGGCAGCTCGGTGCCGGGCTTCAGCTTGGCGCCCGCCGGGTTGGAGAAGTCGCGCGACGAACGCGTTGCCCGTCCGGCCGTGGTTCCCGCGGGGCGTCTCCACCTCTTGGCTTGCGTTGGTTCCGGCGAAGTGCCTCGCGGCGACCACGGCACGAATAGGGCATCGATCGCGCCAGCGGCGGTGTCGTCCGTCTCAGGTATGAGCACGGTGAACGTGCTGCCGACACCGACATCGCTGTCGAGCCGCAGGCGTCCGCCGAGGCGGTCGACGCGCTTCGACGCGATGGCCAAGCCGAGACCTACGCCCTCGTGCGCCCGCGTCTCGTGGTCGAAGCCCTGTACGAACGGCTCGAACACCTTCTCGCACACGTCGGCGGGGATTCCGACACCGGTGTCGCGCACGGCCACCTGGAAGCCCGGAGTCGCGGCCGTATCCGGCCAACGTGTCGCGATGATCTCGACCCAACCGCGTTCGGTGTACTTGAGCGCGTTGTCCGTCAGGATGCGGACGACCTCTTCGAGCTCGTCCGTAGGGTACGCGGCCTCGAGTGCGGGATCGATGTTGCAGGTGAGCTGGAGGCCCCTGCGCTCCGCTTCGACTCGCAGGTCGACCAGCGCGGCGTCGACGTGTTCGGCCAGTCGGCGGGTCTGACGGGCGGCGGCGGTGCCCGTGCCCTTTCGGATCAGCGTCGAGAAATCGAGGATCGCGTCGGTCATGCGTCGCAGGCGCTGGCCGCACTGTACGATCTTCTCGACCGGCTCGTGAATCGGGCGCGGCAGCTCGCCGTATGTGCCTCCGACGACGCTGTCCGCGAGGCCGATGATTCCGTTCAGCGGCGTGCGCAGCTCGTGGGACGTGTTCGCGAGGAACTCGTCCTTCAGGCGATCATGCTCCTCGAGCTCCTCGACCTGGCGCTCGATCTGCGCATGAGAC
The DNA here is from genome assembly GCA_964392615.1 of uncultured Planctomycetia bacterium. Classification (GTDB taxonomy): domain Bacteria; phylum Planctomycetota; class UBA8108; order UBA8108; family UBA8108; genus CAYMRB01. Next base: position 14,003 of record CAYMRB010000099.1, read on the forward strand.
TCGCGCAGGTTGACGCGCATCGTCTCCATCGTCGTCGCCAATCGACCGAGTTCGTCCTCCGCGCGGGCAACGACCGGCGTCTCGAAGTCTCCCGCGCCGATGCGAGTGGCGTCGCGATCGAGCTGTGCGACCGAGTCGAGTACGCTCCTGCGGAGCACGAAGCGCAAGACGAGCACGAGAAGGACAAAAGAGCACGCGGCGCCCGACGCGAGCTGCCACGTGCTCAGCCACATCAATTCTGCGATCCGCTGCGTCGAGAGACCGAGCTCGATCTGACCGAGGACAGTGCCTTCGCTGTCTGGATCGTCTGGGGCGATGACGCTGATGGGGTGAGAGAAGGACCGAAACCCCTCCTGCAGGACACCCTCTGGCGGCGGGAACTGTGCGACGAGTCGGCTGCCGTCGTCACCGGTCTGGAAGACCTTCACGAAGAGCACGTGCCGGCTGTCTTGCGCCGTCTTGCGGATCTGCGTCTCGAGGAACGGGTAGTCCTCTGTCAGCAGGTGCTCGAGGCAGGCTCCGGCTACCGTGCGCGCCAGGGTATTTCCCGAGTGATCGAGATCTTTATGCAGTGTCCGGTGCTGCGTCTGGAGCACGAAGTAGGTCGTCGCGATGGACGACACCACCAGGCACGCGAGTACTCCGCTCCAAACCTTGTGGCTGATCTTCTTCATGGGACCCGAGTTCCTGACGCGATTCTCCATCAGCGTCGGGGGGCGCGCGTCGAGTCGGCAGCGCTGGGCGCCGTGCTGCGTTTGCCGGCGCGGCCGGGCGCGTTCGTCGGGTCGAGGAACTCGGCGGAAAGACTCATTCCCTCGCGAACGAAGTCGTACTCGGAGTCGGTGACTTGGCCGAAGCCCGAGAGCTTCTTGCCGACCGCCCTGAGCACCGTCTCGTCATTCGTCTGGAGGAGCGCGTCTCGGAGCGCGGTGAACACGCGATCGTCGAGTCCCGCTCGCGCGACCCACGGCTTCGTGACGTTGTCGAACGTCGTCAGGATTCGCAGCCCCTTCTTCTCGTACTTCCTGAACGTGCTGATCTTCGCCGCACCGGCATCGAACTTCCCGTGCAGGACCGAGGTGACGACCTTGTCGTGACGGCCGAGGTACGCGAAGCCTTTCAGGTCGCCCGCCCAGACGTTGGCTCGTCGGAGCTTCGCCTGTGACAGGTAGCGGCCGATCGTCGAGTTCTCATCGCCGAACGCGAAGCGCTTGGCCTTGAGGTCCGCGAGCGTGCGGATGGGGCTCTTCGCGCGGACGCAGATGACTCCCTGAAAGCGACGCTTGCCCTTGTTCTCCTCGATCGCGAGCAGGCGGATGTCCTTGTTGCGCCGTTTGGCGATCACGTAGGACGCGGGGCCGAATCGCACGAAGTCGACTGCCCCGCTTACGAGAGCGTTGTTCGCTTCCTCGTAGGTCTTGAAGATCTTGAGACGCACCTTGACCGGTCGGCCGAGGGCTCGCGTCATCCGATCCTCCAGGTGCCTGGTTACCGGCTTGAACTGGCGGAAGACCGAGCTCGGCTTGTCCGCGGCGTACACGCCGAACTGGAGCCCGTCGGACTCGGCACCTCGCAACTCGAGGGGCGGGGCGGCCGTGATCAACAGAAAGGCGAAGACAACGTTAGCGGTTCGCATGAGAAACTCCTGAACTGCCCTGATCGCAGCCGCGGGCTGCTGGTTGAACCTCTCCCCGCACAACCACGTCCACAATGGTGGTATCGGTGGGGCGCGGGAGGTGTCTTCACGCGCCGGGCGAGTCTCGCACCGAATCCGGCATACACCGTAGGCGTCGCGCGCTTACCGGAAACGCGCGTCGGCGGGACGGTCAGATGCCGCGGCGCAGCACGCGATATCGGAGCGTAGAGCGGGCGCTCGCGGCTCGGGCATAGAAGCGCTCGGGGCCGATCCACGCGATAACAGCGTCCCCCGCTCCCGTTCGAGCCAGGTCGGACAGAGCGCGGCCGAGGAGTCGACGACCGAGGCCACGGCCCTCGAACTCGGCGACGGTGCCCATCGGACCGAACGCGTTGCGTCCCCACAAGCCGGCGCAGGCGAACGCCACCACGCGATCGCCCGATACAGCGATGTGAGTCCCGGGCGGCTGTTGCCGGAGCGAAGCCTCGATCTCGACCGCCCAGTCGGCCGAGAACGCAGCGCCGATGTCCCGCGTCACGGCCGGCGCGTCCTCGCGTCGCGCTCGGCGCGCGACAATGCCGGCCGCGACGATCTCCTCCGCGTTCGGGTCGATGCGCTCGAAGCCCTTCAGTGGCGCCGTCATGCTGCGGCGCTCGTCGACCTGCTTCCAGCCGCGGCGCGTCAAGAACGCTAAGGCGTCGACGGCGTCGACAGGAAGTCCGGGCAGCAAGTAGTACGGCGCGGCGCCGTCGATTTCGACGTCGGAGGCTCCACGTCGACGAAGCGCGTCCTCAAGCCGTACGAGGAGTGCGCTGCCGATGCCGGTACCTCGATGCTCCGGACTGACGCTCAGCAGCTTGACGAAACCGCGGACTCGACCGCCGAGATGCCGTCGGACTGTCGCGCACGCGACTCCGACGATCGCGTTGTCGATCGTGGCGACCTGACGCAACGCGTCATCGGCCCCGGGATCTGCGAAGAGGTTGGCGTCGAGGTGCTCCGGCGTCGTCTCCAGCGGAGCGAGGTGCGAGCCGGCCAGCACGGCGACGCGCGCGAGGTCGTCGCGGAGAAGACTGCGTAGCCGGAACGACCGCGATTCGCTCGTCACCGCGCTACTTGCCCTCAAGCCAGTTCTCGCCCCACGCGACGTCGACCTTGACGGGGATCTGCATGGGAATCGCGGTCGCCATCCGCTCGCGCACGAACTCTGCGTACTCGGCCACGCGATCTCCGGGCGCCTCGAGAACGAGCTCGTCGTGCACCTGGATCAGCATCTGGAGATCCAGGCCGTCCGCGCGAGAGTCGCGAGCGATTCGCACCATCGCGATCTTGATCAGATCGGCGGCGCTTCCCTGCACGACGGTGTTGATCGCCAGCCGCTCGCCCAACGCGCGCAGATTGCGGTTGCGCGACGCGATTTCCGGAATCGGCCGCCGCCGGCCGAGCATCGTCGCCACCGAGCCCTGCGTCTCGGCCTGCAGCACGCACTGGTCCATGAAGCTGACGATGCCGGGATAGCGCGCCTTGTAGTCGGCGATGAAATCGCGAGCCTCACCTCGCGAGATGCCGAGGGACCGCGCCAGCCCGAACGCGCCTTGGCCGTAGATGATGCCGAAGTTGACGGCTTTGGCACGGTTGCGTTGCGTCTTCGTGACGTCGTCCGGCGATACGCCAGCGATCTGCGCGGCGACGAAACGGTGGATGTCCTCATCGGCGCGGAACGCGGAGATCAACGCGTCGTCGTTGGACAGGTGAGCGAGGATGCGCAGCTCGATCTGCGAGTAGTCCGCGGTGATCAACACGCGGTCCGCAGCGCTCGGCACGAACGCGCGGCGGATCTCGCGGCCCTGCTCGGTGCGTACCGGAATGTTCTGGAGGTTCGGATCGGATGAGCTCAGGCGTCCCGTCGCGGTGACGGTCTGATTGAAGCTCGCGTGCACGCGACCGGTGCGCTCGGAGATGAGGCTCGGGAGCGGGGCGACGTACGTGCTCAGGAGCTTCTGCGACTCCCGATACTCGAGGACGAGCTGCGGCAGTGGATGGACGGTCTCGACGGCGAGGGTCTGCAGAACGCTCGCATCCGTGCTGCGGCCCGTTTTCGTTTTCTTGACGACGCGCAGGCCCAGCTCGTCGAACAGGACCTCGGCGAGCTGCTTGGGCGAATCGAGCGTGAACTCGTGCCCAGCGACCTTGAAGATCTCGCTGCGTAGCTCCTCGACACGCTCGGAGAGTCGATGGCTCGTGACCTCGAGCCGCTCGCGGTCGATCGTCACGCCCGTGCGCTCCATCTCGGCGAGCACCTCGACGAGCGGCATCTCGACGTCGGCGAAGAGATCGGCGAACGTGGCCGTCTCGATCTGTGGACGCAACAGCTCGCCGAGGCGCCACGTGACGTCGGCGTCTTCAGCCGCGTACGTGGCGAGGTCGGCGAGCTCGACGTCGAGCATCGACTTCTGCTTCTTGCCCTTGCCGATGAGCTCCGTGATGGAGATCGTGTCGTACTTCAGGAGCTCCTTCGCGAGGGCGTCCATGCCGTGGCTGCGGCGCGACGAGTCCAGTAGATACGACGCGACCATCGTGTCGAAGACGACGCCGCGCAACTCGATGCCCGCGCAGCGCAGCACGATGATATCGTACTTGATGTTCTGGCCGACCTTCTCGATCGAGGCGTCTTCGAGGATCGGTCGCAGCGCGGCGAGAGCATCTTCTGCGTCAAGGGTCTTGCCGGTGTTCGAGCGGAGCGGCAGATACCAACCCTCGCCGGCCTGCCACGCGACGGAGATGCCGATCAGATCGCAATCGACCGGACGCAGCGAGGTCGTCTCGGTGTCGATCGCGACGCGGCTCTGCTGTCGTAGCTCGGCGATGAACGCGGCGAGCTTGTCCTCGTCGTCGACGAGGTGGCACACGCCGCGTTCCTGCGGCTCCCTGGCGTCGTCGTCCGACTCGCCCGCGCCGCCGATCCTCTCGACGAGGCTGTCGAAGCCGAGCTCCTGGAAGACGGGGCGGAGCGCCGTCGGCTCCATCGCCTCGACGTCGCACGCCTTGAGGTCGAAATCGATCTCGACCTCGGTACTGAGCGTCACGAGGCGGCGCGTCAAGTCGAAGCGATCGCCGTGCGCCTTGACGTTCTCGCGCATCTTCGGAGTGAGCTCCTCGACGTGCTCGACGACTCCAGCGACGTTGCCGTACTTCTGGACGAGCCCGAGGGCCTTCTTCGGGCCGATTCCCGGCACTCCGGGCACGTTGTCCGTGCTGTCTCCGGTGAGCGTCTGGATCTCGACGGCCTGCTCGGGCGTGTAGCCCTTCGCTTCGACGAGGGACGTCGCGTCGAGGATCTCGTCCTTCTGCGGATCCCAGAGCTTGACCTTGTCGGTGAGGATCTGGTGCAGGTCCTTGTCGCGGCTGACGACGCGCACCTCGAGGTCTTCGCCGCGGAGACGGTGCGCGATCGTCGCGATGATGTCGTCGGCCTCTTGCCCGCGCACGGAAAACGTCGGGACCTTCATGATCTCGAGGAGCTGACAGATGCGCTTGACCTGCGGTCCGAAGTCCTCCGGTGTGGCGTCGCGGTTCGCCTTGTACTCGGGATAGAACTGCTTGCGTTCGGTCGACGCGTCGCCGAAGTCGAGCGTCACCGCGAGGTAGTCGGGCTTCTGGTCGCGCAGGATGCCGAGGAGCATCTGCGTGAACACGTACGTCGCTTTCGTCGGCTCGCCACTCGGCGCGTTGAGCGACTCGGAGAAACGGGCGTAGTACGCGCGGAAGATCTGCGCGTGGCCGTCGATGAGGTAGAGCGTCTTCAAGATCGGGCTTCCAAGCAGTGGTGTCAGCGGCGCTTGCGGCGCGAATTGCCGCTATCAGATATCACGAGAATCGGTAACGCAATGGGGAGCCGGCGACGGGCAGGACGGCTGCCGCTACAATGTCGCGGTTCACCGCTGGATCGATCGAAACGCATTCGGACGAACCAATCCATGTCGCACCGCTACAGAGCTCTCATGCCGACCGCCCTGCTCGCTGCGTGGTTCCTCGCCGCGGGCTGCCGCACCTCAGACCACGGTTTCCGCACTGGGCTGGAGGTGCTCGCCGCCGAGGACTTCGCGCGCTTGCGGGGGCGCAAGGTGGCTCTGGTGACGAATCCGACCGGGATCGATCGGGAGTTCCGCAGCCTGGTCGATCTCGTGGCGACTGCCGACGGCGTCGAGCTCGTGGCGATCTTGGGGCCCGAGCACGGAGCGCGCGGCGCGGCCGAGGCGGGCGTCGAGGTCGGCTACGACGTCGACGCACGAACCGGCGTTCCGGTCCACAGCCTGTACGGCAAGGTCAAGAAACCGACGGCGGCGATGCTCGGCGCGGCCGATGTGATCCTGTTTGACATTCAGGACATCGGGGTGCGGACGTATACGTATCTCGCGACGCTCGTTCGCGTCATGGAGGCGGCGGCGGAGCTCGGGCGAGAGGTGTGGGTGCTCGATCGTCCGGTGCCGATCGGCGGCGGGAGGTGGGGTGGGCCGGTCCTCGACGCGCGGCTCGAGTCGTTCGTCGGTCCGCATCCCGTGCCTCTGCGGCATGCCTTGACCGCCGGCGAGTTCGCGCTATTGGCCAACGCCGAGCGCGAGATCGGGGCCGAGTTGACGGTCGTCCGCATGGAGGGCTATCGCCGCGACGAGTGGTACGAAGACACGGAGCTCCCGTGGATCGCGCCGTCGCCGAATATCCCGACGGTCGAGACCGCACTCGTCTACGCGGGGACGGTGCTCGTCGAGGGCGTTGCGACGCTGAGCGAGGGGCGCGGTACGACGCGACCGTTTCGATTGATCGGTGCGCCATGGATCGACGCGTACGATCTCGTCACGGCGCTCGGCGACGCGAGAACGGGCGGCGCGCCGCTTCGGGGCGTGCGGTTTCGCGAGGCGTACTTCACGCCGACGTTCAGCAAGCACGAGGGCGAGCTGTGTGCCGGCGTCGAGATCTTCGTCACCGATCGCGACGCGTATCGACCGATCGAGACGGCGATCGCGCTCATCGCGACCGTGCGGAAGCTGTGGCCGGAGGAGTTCCGGTGGCGCGAGCGCAGCTTCGACCTGCTGGCGGGGACGAGCGCGTTGCGCGAGGCGATCGAGGCGGGTCGGTCGCTTGACGAGATCCGCGCGCAGTGGCGGGAGGCGCTCGAGGAGTTCGCGGTGCGGCGCGCGCGGGTGCTGCTGTACGAGTGACCCCGACAGCTGCAGAGCACGAGACGCGGCCCCGCCGTCACCGCCGCAGCGCGATGTTGTCTCGCGTGATGAACTCCGGGTAGTCCGCCCCGGCGACCGCCGCGATCTCCGCTGTCTTCTTGCCGACCAGCGCGCGCGCGACGTCGGCGTCGTAGTTCGCGATGCCGCGAGCGAACTCCTGGTGATCTGGGCCGAGGATGCTGACGACGTCGCCGCGGCGGAAGTCGTCCTCGATCGCGGTGACGCCGGCGAACAGCAGGCTCGATCCGCGGTCGACCAGCGCGTCCCGCGCGCCCGCGTTGACCTCGACGTGGCCCGCCGTCGCGCTCGCGAAGCCGATCCAGTGCTTGCGGCTCGACAGCCTGCCGGCCGGCAGGAACAGCGTTCCAACGCTTTCTCGGGCCATGACTCGCGATACGATGTCGGGCTCCTGACCGCTCGCGATCACGGCCGGGATACCGCTCTGCACGACGATGTCGATCGCCGCCAGCTTCGATGCCATACCGCCGCGGCCGCGGCCGTTGCCAGCGCCCGCCATGGCTCGCACCTCGGGGGTGATCTCCGGCACGACAGCGATCGGCGCGGCCGCGGCACCCTCCGCCGGCGCTGCCTCCGCCGCGCGTTGATACAGGCCGCCGACGTCGCTCAGAACGAGGAGCAGATCGGCGTCGAGCTTCGATGCGACGAGCGCCGAGAGGTGGTCGTTGTCGCCGAACACCACCGATCGCACGCCGCGTCCGGCCCTTCCGGGGCCGGCCTCGATCTCGCTGGTCGACACGACGTCGTTTTCGTTGACGATCGGCAGAACGCCGAGCTCGATCACGCGCGACATCGAGTTGCGCAGGTTCAGATACCGGCGGCGCGACGAGAAGTCCTCCTCGGTTAACAGGAACTGCGCCGTCGGGATGCCGTAGCGATCGAACGCCTGCTGGTACGTCGACATCAGGCGGATCTGACCGACCGCGGCGCACGCCTGCTTGTCCGGCAGCGTCGTCGGCCGTTCTTCGCGGCCGAGCCGATCCATGCCGAGGCTGATCGCACCCGACGTCACGAGGATGACCCGCTTGCCCTGTCGCTGTTGATCGACGAGCTCCTCGACGAGCGCGCAGACGCGGCCGAGCGAGATCTCTCCCGTCGACCGCGACAGCACGTTCGTGCCGACCTTGACGACGACCGTCCGGACGTCCCGGAGGTACTGCCGGCGGTTGTCGCCGTGTTGGCTATCGGTGGTGGCGTTCGACGCTGACATGGAACGCGGATTCTAACCCACGCCCGGCGGCGCCGACACATCGACCGTCTCGCCGTGGCGCGGCGAGCGCCGGAGCGCAGAAGTACCGAAGCGCCGCGATCAGGACACCGTCGGCGCGTGGTCCTTCTCGACGTCGGTCTTGCGCGTCCGAGCGTACTTGCCGATCGACTCGCGGCCGACGCCGGCGTAGCGGAAGCCGAGCGACGCGATCTCTTCCGGCGTGTAGATGTTGCGCGCGTCGACGACGATCGGCTCGGCCATGAGCTTCTTGACGCGCTCGAAGTCGAGATTGCGGAACACGTCCCACTCGGTCATGACCATGACCGCGGAGGCACCTTCGACGGCCGCATACGGTGTCGGCGCGTACTCGATGTACGGGAACACGCCCTTCGTGTTCTCCATCGCTTCGGGATCGTACGTCGTCACCTTCGCGCCCTGCTCGAGGAGCTGCTCGATGAGGGTCAGCGACGCCGACTCGCGGATATCGTCCGTGCGCGGCTTGAAGCTCAGGCCCCAGACTGCGATGCGCTTGCCGGCGAGATTCGGCAGGAACTTGCGCAGACGCTCGAGGTGCGACTTCTTGTGGAGCTCGTTGACCTGATCGATCGCGCGGAACAGGCTCGAGTTGAGCTGATGCGTCTCCATGATGTCGATCAGCGAACGCACGTCCTTCGGGAAGCATGAGCCACCGTAGCCCGGCGACGCCTGCAGGAACCGCGCGCCGATTCGCGTGTCGAGGCCCATGCCCTTCGACACGTCCTTGATGTCCGCGCCGATGCGCTCGCACAGGCCGGTCAGCGCGTTCATGAACGAGATGCGACTCGCGAGCATCGCGTTCGAGGCGTACTTGATGAGCTCGGCCGTCACCGTGTTCATGAACAGGACCGGCCGATTGACGCGCGCGTGCGACGAGTACAGCCGCTCGAGAATCTCGCGGGCGCGCTCGTCGTCGGTGCCGATGACGACGCGATCGGGGTTCTGGAAGTCCTTGATCGCCGCGCCTTCCTTGAGGAATTCGGGATTGCTCGTCACCGCGAACGGAACATCGGTGCGCTCCGAGATCACGCGGGTCAGGCGCTCCGCCGTGCCGACCGGCACCGTGCTCTTGTCGACGATCACGGTGAACTTCTCGATCGAGTCCGCGATGGTCTCGGCCGCGGAGATGACGTAGTCGAGGTTCGCCTTACCCGTGCCCTTCTGCGGCGTGCCGACGCAGATGAACGCGACGTCACACCCGCGGATCGCTGGGGGGGCATCCGTCGTGAACGCGAGTCGCCCCTCGCCCATGTTGCGATGCAGGATCTCCTGCAAGCCGGGCTCGTAGATCGGCACCTCTCCGGCCTGCAGGCGCTTGATCTTGTCCTCATCGATGTCGACGCAGGTGACATCGAGGCCCAGGTCGGCGAAGCAAGCGCCGGTCACGAGGCCGACGTATCCGGTTCCCAAAACAGCGAGTTTCATCGGGGCGTCTCCAAGGCCGGCTGGTGGCGTTCGGGGCTTGTCTCCCGAGTCGCCCTGGTCATCTCAACTTCTATCCGGGACAGCTCCCGGACGACAGTCCGTTGAACAAGGGCTTCGAGCGCGAGGCCGAAAATGGCCGCCGTCGCGTCGAATCGCCTCTCTCAACGGCGTGCTGGTCCTGATGACCCTTCGGCAGAGCGATCGGCGTCCGTGAAGGGGCAATCCGCCGGAAGCGGCGGGTCGGATTGTATCGTCGAACCGGCGGGAGGCGACAGACCCGAGGTCCGGAGGTCGGCCACCGTCGCAGAACGCCGAGGCGCGGCGCGCGGAGGTCACCCCCGGACCCTGCTCCCGTTTCTCATCTTCGAACAGTGCTTCATTACGGAAGGGCTGCTCACTCGGGCAGTGAGCACGGCGAGTGTAGGGGGCACGTGTCACGGTTCTGTCACGGAATCGTCCCGAATCTTGACAGTTCGCCAATTCTTCTCGGCCCGTCGAGACGGCGTCGGACTCCCGCGGTCGGCGCGCTGGAGCGCGAGGCGCAAAAACGTCGCAAGTCCGTCTATTTGCGGCGATTTTGCTGTTGCCGTGCCCAGTAGATTACCTAAAATCCGCATCTTTTGCGTTGCGAGACGGACGCTTTCGACCACAGAAGGACACTCACAGATGGCCACCAAGTACGTGTATTTCTTCGGGGCCGGCAAGGCCGACGGCAACGGCTCGCTGCGCGAGCTGTTGGGCGGCAAGGGCGCTAATCTGGCGGAAATGGCGGGTCACCCGGCGCTTCGTTTGCCCGTGCCCCCGGGATTTACGCTGACGACCGAGGTCTGCACGTATTACTACGATCACAAGCGTAAGTATCCCAAGGAGCTACGCGCTCAGGTCGAGCAAGCCATACGCAAGGTCGAGCGCGTGATGAAGAAGAAGTTCGGGGATCCGAAGGATCCGCTCCTTCTCTCGGTCCGTTCGGGCGCGCGCAGCTCGATGCCGGGCATGATGGAGACCGTCCTGAACATCGGCCTGACGTCGAAGACGATCCCGGGCCTGATCGAGCAGAGCGGCAACGAACGGTTCGTCTACGACGCGTACCGGCGACTCATCACGATGTACGCCGACGTCGTCATGGAGAAGGCGGCGGGAGTCGAGCCCGCCGAGGGGCAGGGGATCCGCCACCAGCTCGAGAAGCTCCTCGACGCGAAGAAGGCGAAGGTCGGAGTCACGGAGGACACCGATCTCGACGCCGCGACGCTGAAGGACCTCTGCGAGGAGATGAAGGTCAAGGTCAAGGCGGTCCTCGGCAAGAAGTTCCCGGATAACGAGACCGACCAGATCTGGGGCGGCATGGGCGCGGTCTTCGCGTCGTGGAACGGCAAGCGCGCGATCTCGTACCGCGAGATCGAAGGCATCCCGCACGATTGGGGCACCGCCGTCAACGTCCAGGCCATGGTCTTCGGCAACATGGGCGATGACTGCTCGACGGGCGTCGCGTTCACGCGCGATCCGGGCAACGGCGAGCGCATCTTCTACGGCGAGTACCTCGTCAACG
>CAYMRB010000100.1:0-24967 GCA_964392615.1 uncultured Planctomycetia bacterium
CATCGCGAAGGGCAACAACTTCAAGTTCTTCATCAACGGCAAGCCCGCCGCCGAATTCACCGAGCATCTCGCTCCCGAGAAGCGGCTCGAGCGCGGCATGATTCAGCTGCAGCTTCACGATCCCGGCATGATCGTTCAGTTCAAGGACATCCAGCTGAAGGTCTCGAGGTAAGAACGAAGCTCACTCGTGACCTGCACCTACCGAACTCCCGGCCGTCTCCGTACCGTCGTCTCCACCACCGCGACTGTCTGCCTTGCGCTTCATGTGGCGCTGCTCTCCTGTCCGCCTCTGAGCGACGCCGCCACGTCGGCCGGCACCTACTACGTCGACTCCAGCAACGGCAACGACGATCACGAGGGGACCTCGGCACGGTCCGCGTGGAAGTCGCTCGCGAGGCTCGACAGCATCGAGCTGAAGCCCGGCGACAAGGTCCTGCTGAGGGCCGGCTGCCGGTTTGCCGGACGGCTGCACCCGAAGGGCTCCGGCGCTGCGGGCGAGCCGATCGTGATCGACCGCTACGGCGACGGGCCCGATCCCGTCGTGGCCGGCGAGGGCAAGGTCGAGAACACGATCCGCTTGCACAACCAGCACCACTGGGAGATTCGCAACCTGACCGTCACCAACACCGACGGCGGTGGCCGGGACGATGCGGGCCGGGTCGTTCGCCGGGCGGTCTACGTGACGGCCGAGGACGCCGGTGACGTGGAGCATGTCCACCTGAGGAATCTCGACATCCGCGACGTCCGCGGCATGTATCGCTTCGAGGGCCACCAGACTAACGGCGGGATCGTCTGCCAAGTCACCGGCAAGTCGAAGAAGACCCGGTTCGTCGGCTTGCGGATCGAGGGCTGCACGTTTCGCACCAAGTCGATAGACCGCTACCCGGCGGTGGTCTCCTCGTCGTGGAAGAAGAGCCCTGCCTGCGAAGTGGTCTGGAAGGATAACACCCTCGACCATGCCGGCCGGGCGCACATCGTGATCCCGGCAGACCAGTGGCCGCGGAAGTCGGTGTACTACTTCGATCCGGAGGTCGGGAAGGTGTTTCCGCTTCCCAAGACGGCCCCGCCCGTCTCGCCGCTGACCGGACGGGTCGGCTGCGAGGACATCTTCAGCGAGATGGCCGCCCGGCTGAAGCGGTCATGGAGCTTCTTCGACGCGACGCGCCACATAGAGGGGCGGTGGCTCTTCAAGATGTCAGCCGGCGATGGGGGCTACTCGCTGTGGTCGACCGGTGCGATGGCCCTGGGCTTCTACGGTGAGCTGCGCGCGCTGGGCTTCGAGCCGCCCTGGATCGACCGCGAGGCGGCGGTGCTCGATGCCTGGATCGGCGAGATCGACAAGCACATCGACCCGAAGACGGGTCTGCTGAACGGGCCCAGTCACGGTGCACCCCGCCGTGACCCGGGCTACATCAGCCACAGCTACGACGGCAGATGCAGAACCGCGTCTTCCAGGCCGATCGGTATGCGTTGCCCCCGGGAGCCCTGCACGGTCGCGATCCTCTTCCGACCCAGGAGGCGGCGATCAAGAGCTTCAACGGCAAGAACTGGTCCAACCCCTACGGGGCGGCCAACGCCATGGGGTACGAGATCAGGAGCCACCAGCAGGTGCTCCGTGCCGCGGGCAAGCGGATGACGGACGAGATGACCCGCACGCTTCACCAGCTGTTCGACGGGAAGTTCCGCGATGGCTATTGGGGGGCGCCGAGCCCCGACGGCAATATGAAGACGCTCGTCACCTACAGCCGGATGGACTGGCCGATTCCGGATCACGAGAAGCTCATCGATTTCACGCTCAGCCGTGCGACCGAGCGCGCGGGCTTCGCGGGCGGCGGCTGCAAGTCGTTCAACCAGATGTTCTCGCTGACCGAGGCTCGCCGGCAGCACAACGACGGCTATCGCGGTGAGGAGATCGACAGGTACACGGCGATGACATTCATGACCTTCTTGGCGAACTGGAACGAGAAGCACAACTTCTACGGCGAGAACTGGAACGGCAAGCACAACAACGGAGTGCCGCTCTACATGCCCCACCTGATGCTCGATTTGCCCGTCATGCGCACCAGCACGGTCTACAACTGGCGGGCGGGGTCGATTCTCACTCGCGGCGAGGACGGCTCGATCCGACGCAACAAGGTCTTCTATCAGACCACGGGATTCCCCTTCGGGGGCTGATGGACGCTCGGTATTCCCGTGGCAGGATCTCGCAGGACTTCCGGTAGATGAGCAGAGCGTCCGTCGCGGCGCTGACCCTCTCCTCAAGTTCGGCGCGTGGACGACCGATATCTCGAACGTTCCGCGTATCCACCGACCGGACGGGTACTCCGCGAGGTGAGCCCATGTTGCGAATCGGCCTGTCTCTCTCGCTCGTCGTCCCCTGTCTCGGAGCGACGCTCTCGTGCACCACCGTTGTGGTTCGAGAGTCGAGGCCCCTGCACGTGCGGGTCGACACGCCACAGCAGGCCTACTATCTCGGCGAGGACGTACTCTCGTGGTCGACTCTGCTCGTGTCCCGAGACCGCAAGACGCGCGAGACAGCCGCTCGCACGTTGGTCGACGGCGGCGCCGCTGCGCTGCCGGTTCTCGGTTCGCTGCTCCGCATGCCCTTCGAGCCGGTGCAGCTGGCGGCACGCGAGGTCGTCCAGTCGATCGGCCGCCCCGCGGTGCCGATGCTCTGCGGCCTGACGACGAACGTCCAGCCGCGCACGCGGTTTCACGCCGTCAACGCGCTCCACGCTCTGGCCCCCGAAGCGAGAGACGGTATCCCCTTCCTCGCACGTGCGCTGCTGGATCCGTATCCGGCTGTCGCGATGGACGCGGCACGCGCGCTCGCGGCCATGGGCGCGGATGCGGCCGGCGCGGTCGGACTTCTCGAACGGGCACTCCTGCACGAGGTGCGCGAGGTCCGCACGGCCAGCGCCGGCGCTCTCGCCGCGATCGGCCCCTCGGCGGCGAGCGCCTGGAGGAGCCTGTCGATCGCCCTCGGCGATTCGCACCCCTCGGTGCGTCGTAGCGCGGCCGTCGCGCTCGGTGCGATCGGGAAGAACAGCGCCCCAGCGGTCCCGCGTCTCCTCGCGCGGCTCGACGACCCGAACGTCCACGTGCGCGTGAGTATCGTCGAGGCGCTTGGCAGTATCGGTGTCGAGGCGACAGACGCCCTCGATGCTCTGCACGCAGTGTCGAAGGATCCGGCGCTGAAATCTCAAGTCGCGTGGGCGGTCGCTCGCATCGAAGGACGCGAGACTCCCGCACGATCATCCGCGGCGACCTCTCGTCCAATTCGCCTCGAGCCTCACACTGCTGCGCACGCCACCGCCGAGAGCTGGCGCATGTTTTGCGGCGGGACGGACCGCAATGCGGTCGTGCGCGACGCGAAGATCCCTCACGAGTGGGACACACGCTCCGGCGAGAATATCCGCTGGTCCGCACCGCTCGGTTCCGAGACGTACGGCACGCCGATGGTATCGAGCGGACGCGTCTACATCGGCACGGACAACGCGCACCCTCGCGTCGCTGGCGTGCGCGATGAACAGGGCATCCTCTACGCGCTACGCGAAAGCGATGGCCAGCTGTTGTGGCAGGACGCGGCGCCCTCGTTGGGTCGAGGCATCGACAATTTCCTGCTGCCGACAACGACCAGCTCGCCTCTTCTCGCGGACAGCAGGCTCTACTACCTCACCGCGCAAGGCGTGCTCCGATGTCTGGAGCAAAGCGACGACGACGCCACGCTCGTTTGGAAGCTCGACCTCGGCGCCGAACTCGGCGTCTTTCCGCATGAGGCTCCGAACTGCGCGGCACTCCCCTTCGGTGACGCGCTGCTCCTCTGCACGTCCAACGGCGTTGACGAGACTCACGCGAACATCCCGGCGCCGCGTGCACCGAGCTTCATCGCAGTCCACAGGCGGACCGGTCGCGTGCTCTGGTCCGTCGTTGGACCGAGCCCACGCGTATTGCACGGGCAGTGGAGCAGCCCAGCGCTCATCGAGGTACGAGGTCGCGAGCTGGCGCTATTCGGTGGTGGTGACGGTCAGCTCTACGCGCTGGACGCGGCCAGCGGCAAGGAGATCTGGCGCTTTGACGGCAATCCGGTGAATGCGGTGTGGCGGCGGGGCAGCGACGTCGACGGACGCGCTGGGCGCAACAGTATCATCGCGTGCCCGGTCGTCCACGACGGACGTGTTTACCTGGCGATGGGACAAGACCCGAACCACGGACACGGCCGCGGCGCTGTCTACGCACTCGATCCGGGCGTCGCGAGCGGTGCGGCGACGAAGCGAGAGCTCTGGCGAAACAACGAGGTCGGCCGCGCGATCGCGACGCCGGTCGTCGACGGCGGGCTTCTCTACATCGCCGATCTCAACGGCCTCGTTTGGTGTCTTGATATCTCTGACGGCCGCACCGTGTGGAAGCACGACCTCTTCGCGCCGGTCTGGAGCTGTCTCCTGCTCGCTGACGGCAAGCTCTACGTCGGCGACGAGGACGGTGGCGTCACCGTCTTTCGCGCCGGGCGCGAAAAGCACATCCTCGCCCGCAACGACCTCGACGCATCGATCTGGTCCGGAGCCGCCGTCGCGAACGAGACGCTCTACATCGCAACGACGAACCGCCTGTGGGCCATTGGCTCCGCGGCGCCTCCCGCCCTCCGGTCACCCTGAGCGTCGGGCCATCACCGCGTCCTGTCGAAAGCACCTGCACCCGATGTCATGACCCCGCGGGCGCCTCACTTCGCCGATCTGCAAGCTTCCGTCGACGTCTCGCAGCCGAGAGTCTCGTCGGCGAGGAGAGGTCCGCAATCGGGGAACGGCGGCGCGGGTGCCGGACCACCGAGGAAGTTGAAGAGCAGCGCGTAGACGACGTCCGTCACCTCGACAGCGCCATCCGCATTGACGTCGCAGGCCGCCACGCACGCCGGCTCTGGGCCACCCGTGAAGAGATGGCCCAGCATGAAAAGAGCGTCGGACACCTGACCCTCGACCCGGCCGTCGGCGTTGCAGTCACCTCGTCGAAAGCTCTGCTCGGGAGCGAGCGGGTTGGCGCGGACGTACGCGACGAACACGTCCAGCAGCGGATCTCGCGTGCGCGCCATCCAGGCGAGCAACTCGTTCCGCGCCTCGACGATGTCCACGGCGTGCTCCGGCTGGCTCGCCAGGTTGTTCAACGCGTCGGAATCCGTCGAGTAGTCGTAAAACTCCTCCGGCTGCCGAAAGGAGAAGTGATCGACGCGCGCCTGGATCGCCGGACTGCTCCTGCCGGCCAACGTCATGGCGGTCCACGTCAGTCCGTTTTGAGATTCGTTTCTGAACACGGTCCGTCCGTCCGACCAGGCGTTGAAGATGTAACCGTGTCGTGTGCCCTGGAGGGCCCGCATCTCGTAGCGACGACCCGCAGCGGTCTCGTGAAAGACGGTGACCGATCGGTCGCGACCAGGCTGAGTCTCCCCTCGAAGCAGCGGGAGGAAGCTACTCCCGTCGAGAGAGAGCGAGTGCTCGACGCCGATGGCTTCAAGCAAGGTGGGCATGAGGTCCGTCCCGACGATGAAGTGAGTGACGTCGACGGCCCCGGGCGTCACGACGCCAGGCCAGCGTACGATGAGCGGGGTGCGCGTGCTGTGAAACCACACGTTCGTCTTGGCGAAAGGCACGGCGATGCCGTTGTCGGAGAGGAAGACGACGATGGTGTTGTCCCTCGCTCCGACGTCGTCCAATGCGTCGAGGATCCTGCCGACCGAATCGTCGGCCCTTCGGCACGACGAATAGTACTGCGCGATCTCGCGGCGTATGTCTGGCAGGTCGGGAAGAAAGCCCGGCACCGGCACTTCGTCGGACGCGTAGACACGGGACGGAACCGCGAAAGTGTCACGCACCGCTTGGCTGTATCGACCCGCTTCCTGATCGCTGCCGTGATACGGCCTGTGTGGGTCGTTCGAGTTCGCCATCAGAAAGAACGGTCGACTCTCGTCGATCGCTTGCTGCATGAAGGTCCTCGTTTCCCTGTAGAAGTCCTCGGGATTCCGCCCCTGCGCCAGCGCGCTGGCGTCGATCCTGGTGTCCCACGGGAACTCCGACGCCGGCGCGACGTGGCTCGCCTTGGACAGGATACCCAAGCGGTACGAGACCCTGTCGAGAAGCTCGATGAGCGTGGTGACAGAAGGACGGATCGGCTCGAATCCCTCACCACCATTATTGTGCGGATAGAGCCCCGTGAGCAGACTCTGTCGACTGGGCTGACACACGGCCACCGAGACGTGCGCGCGGCGAAACGTCATGCCCTCCGACGCGAACCTGTCGATGTTCGGAGTGACGTCCCGGAGGCGAGAGCCGAACACTCCGACGGAGTCCCAGTTCATATCGTCGACGGTGATCAGGAGAACGTTCGGTCTCGATGGAGGCGACGCTGCGTCCGGATCGAAGAACGTGTCCGCGAAGAACTCGAGGGGCCCGTCCAACATGCCGTCCGTAGTCCGAAAGTCCGTCCCGGGGAAGTCCCGAGCCGGCCCGCTCTCGTCGACGTAGAGCGCACCGCTCGTGGCTTCCCCGTAGCCGCCCGGCCCCGATCCCGACCAGTCGGCGACCCCCGCGACCCGGATGTCGCCGTCTCCGTGCGCCTCGGGATGCGCCGCGTCCACTGCCGGCCTCCCGTCGAGGTACAGCGCGCCCCGCGTGTCGTCCGAGGTGCCGTCGCGGTCCCCATCGAGTAGCAGGCAGAATACGACCTCATACCGCGTGCCGGGAGTCAGGGGGTAACTGACGACGCGCACCCCGCCAGTGCCTCCGGGTGATGAGCTGTCTCCTCCGGCAAGCAGCACAAGACGATCCCCCCGCAGCAAGAGGGACGTGCCGACGTGAAATCGCCCGGTCTCGAAGACCACGTAGCCCGGCGTTTCGAACGTCGACGGCGTCGTGAACGTGAGCCGAAAGGTCATGTCCTGGGTGTCGTCGCCGGCGCCATCACCGTTGTGGTCCGCGGCGTGAAAAGTCGGTACGGGCCCCGCTTCGAAGGTCCGGTGAGGCTCACCGAGATCCGTCACGACCCGAGCGTGGACGGATGCGCTCGGCAGCGCCCAGGCCAGAAGGAGGCCGAACACCCCGGCACGCGAGATGAGTAGGAGAGAAACCCGCATGTGTCGGTCCAGCCGCAGGGAAAAACCGAAGACACGATCGACCGCGTACCGCTCCCTCAGGGTGCACACACGTCATCGCACCCGACGATTCTCAGGCACTCCGTTCCCAGGGCCGGCTCAGGGCCGCCCTGAAAGAGATACACCAGGACATGAACCGCGTCGGAGAGGTTCACCTCCCGGTCGGAGTTCACGTCCATCAGAGTCACCCCGCCACCGCTCTGCGGATCCTCACTGTCGCATGGCAGCGTCGCTGGCGCGCCGCCGAAGAGGTGCCCGAGGAGCCCGACCGGGTCGCTCAGGTCGAGGTTGCCGTCCTGGTTCATGTCGCCCGGAATCTGGCCGCCACCGAGATCGATGTCGCCCTCGGCGACGCCCGGCGAGCCGTGCTCGAAAGCGCTCGGTCGCCAGCTCTCCGGGAGCCCCCAGGTCTCGCGATCGGCGCTCGGATCGATGCAGACCAACGATCTGCCCGCACCGTCAGTCTCCGGATGCCAGTCATCGTCGTACTCGAAGTCGAGGAGTGGCGCGTCGAGCGGTCCTCGAAGACGGATCGCCTCGCCACTGTCGTCGAGTCGCCCCGCATACTCCCCGGCGACGAGGATGGCGCCGATGTCGTACCGCGACGCGAAACCCACGATGTTCTCGACGACGACGACGATCTCGCCCGGCTCGAGCCGAACCACCGCGCTATCGGTGAAGTCGAACCGGATGCCGCCTTCGATTCGCACACCGGCCAGATCGATGGGCTCGGGGCCGATGTTTTGGAGCTCGATAAACTCGAGGTCATTGCGCTCCAGGCCGTCGATCTCCGAAGGCGCCGGCTGGTAGTGAATCTCGGTGATGCGTACCGGAGTGTCGATCCAGAAGACCGTCTCCTCGAGCGCACTCCAGGCTTCCCCGTCGAACGCGCGAGCACGGACCCGGGTCGACTCATCGATGGGAATGTCGCCACGGTCGTCGGTCACCAAAGCCACGACGATCTCCGGCAGAATCAGGAAGTCGTTGCTCGTGGAACGAACGTTGAGACCGTGGATCGCCAGGACGTTGCGCCCCGGCCGCAGGAGCGGCAGCCCCTCCGTGATATCGAAGGTCTCGAAACGCACCGCATCGCTGTCCCGATGACTCCCGGTCGCACGCGAGTTCCACTCCGGCTCGTCGGGATCGTTGGCGGACGCGACCACCTGGCCGTTGAGGAAAGCGATGAAGCCGTCGTCATACTTCATGTCGAGCTCGAGGACAGCGATCATGGCCGGGTCGGGGACGTCAAACTCGACGCGCACGTAGATCGAGGCGCTGACCTCGTCCATCTCGGCTTCGACGTCGAGCCCGATGAGGTCCTCGAAGCCGCTCGCGCCCTCGTAGCCGACGCCCGTCGTTCCTGCAGACCAGGTCGAGTCGTCGAAGTCCGGTTCCGTCCAATCGAGACCGAGCGAGTCGTCCGATGGGACGAACGCCCGCACCGGCGCGCCCGAAACGAGGAGCGGCGTACGCTCCGATTCGCCGCCCTCGAGCGCATCCGGCGAGACCTCGCCTCCGGGTAGGCGCGGGTCGCTGCCATCGAGCGTGTAGAGGACCGCGCCGTCCGTCGCGCTGATCCGGAGCTCGAATCCTGGCTCCACGAAGCCGCCGCCTTGGCTCAATAGGGGCGCCTCGAGGTTCGGGTACATGCCCGCGGCGCGCAGCTGATTGAGGAGGATTCCCGAACGCTGCGGAAAGTACGAGCTCAGGAGACGGTCGCGCTCGCGCACCCACTCGATATCGCGCGTGTACGGAGGCTCACGGCGCCGGTCGCCCCAGCGAGCCGACTCGCCGACGATCGCTCGGTCGATCTCGAGCGAGCGGTCGAGGAATCGCTCCGTCGTCTTCTCCGGCGACAGCGCGCCGTCACCGGTCAAGTGGCGGTGGGCGTGATCGCCGAACAGGACGCGGAACTCCTCGTTGCCACGCAGACGCGAGTAGACCGTCGAGGGCGTGTTCTGATCGGAGCGCACGTTGAGGACGTTGTCGCCCGCATTCCAGATCGAGTACTCCATGTCCCAGCAGAAGCACTTGAACCCCCCGATCGAAGGCGCGCCTGCGACGCGCATGTTGTTGCCGTTCGAGCCCACCCAATCGCGATTGGCGCCGTAGAAGTTGATCAGCATGTAGTCGATGAGGTCGGGCACGTCGAGCAGCTCGTTGACACTCGCGTACACCTCCGGGGACGCCACGTCGCCCCGCACCAGGCTCAACAGTCGGTTCCAGTCGCCGACATCGCCATCGATCACCTCGACGTTGCCGACTCGAGCGTTGAGCGCGTCGTACTCCTCCTCGGACGGCGCGTAGCGATCCTCGAGGAACTTCGCGTCAGGGCGCTGGACCGGGTTGTAGAGACCCCAGTAGAGGCCGTCGAGATAGAGGTGAACATACGTCGAGGGCGTCGTTACCTTACCCATGTCCCGAGCGCTGTAGCGCGCGAAGGCGTCGCGAATGTACTGGGTCCCCTCGATCGAGGGGCGGAAGTCGTTCCAGCTCCGGCTGCCCTGCGAGCGCAGGACGATGTTGTCGTAGCTTCCGGTGTCGCGACCGCGTTCTACCCAACCGGGGAAGAACGGGTACTCGAGCTTGACTGGCCCGTACTCGTCCTTGAACAGAAGCCGGAACGCGTGCTTGAGGCTCGCGGAATGCGCTCGCCAGCCGAAGCCGAAGATCCGGATGCCGCAGTCCTCCTGGTAACCGCGTCCGTCGTCCGGCCCCTCCCATCCCTCCGGGTAGATGATCTCGATCGACGCCGGGCGCTCCCACGCGATCCCGCGCCCTCCGGTGTTCGAGTAGAGCCCGCGCGGTCCGAAGAGGTCGTCACGGTCCATGACGATCGACAAAGTAGGAATCGTCTGCAGGTCCGCGACGATGGTGTCGCGATAGTCCTCGTGATCGACGACGTTCGGGTCCATCTCGTAGTCAGCCGCTGTGCCACCCCACGAGCCCGGAAATCCCTCTCCGGTCTGCAGGACGACATCGGCGGCGAAGATGTAGGTGTGCGTGTCGACGTTCGTCGGACCGAAGCCCGCCCTGAAGGCCGCAGCGCGCAACGTCGTCGTCGTATCGATGTGAATCGGACCGTCGTAGAGCTCGCCGTCGTCGAGGGTCGGCGCGCTGCCGTCGAGCGTGTAGCGGATCTCCGCGCCCTCGGTCTCGGTCGAGATCGCAACGTCGAAGGGCTCCTCGTAGAACCCACGGTCCTGATCGAACACCGTGTCGGCGACGAAGCCATCGACCGATTCGCTCTCGTTTGGAGCCCCGGGCGTCGGAGACAGCAAATACCGGCGTCGTTCGCCGAGGACCGATCGCCCCCACAGCCTCGGGAGGACGAGAAGATCGTCGTCTGTGCTCGAGCGATTGAGTCCCTGAATTGCCAGGACATTGCCACCTGCGCGCAGCGCACCGAGGTGAGCCGCGAGGTTGAACTCTTCGGCCGTGAGCGCGGCTTCATCCGGCTGCTCGGTGGTCGCCCGAGAGTTCCAGACGACGGCCGCCGGCGCATTGCGCCGTGCGACCTCCTGGCCGTTGATCCAGGCTGCAAAACCGTCATCGAACTGCATCGACAGCGTCAGCGCTTCGAGCGCCGAAGGGTCTTCAACGAGGAAGGGAATGCGCACGTACACGCTCGATCGAGCGCCGAGCATCGCCGCCTCGAGGTCGGTCTCGATCAAAGGGCCGAAGCCGAGCCCGCCGCCATCGTAGACCTCGACTTCGGCGAGCGAGAGATAGAGCTCGCCGTCGGCATTCGGGCCGAGCAATTCGATGCGTACCGTCTGCGCCACCGTGCCAGGCGGTATGGAGATCTCCAAGCTCGGCGAAGGGGACTGGTCACCCTGTGGAAAGAACTCGGCATCGAATACGAGCTCGTCGTCCGGCCCTCGTAGCGTGACGCGAAAGTTCGACAGGCGGTTGACGCAACAATCCGTCCGGTTCCACAGCACGACGCGGGCGATCGGTCGCGCCTCGGGAAGTTCCAGCTGCCACCACGGGGTCGGGTCACCCGTGGCGGTGTGGGTCACCGAGCCACCGCCAAAGACCCCGTTGCGGTTGCCGTCGATCGCTCGCTCCGGGTTGCCGCCAAAGCCCAGCGTCGACTGGGTCGCCGTACCGTCTCCAGCGATGTTGACTTGCTCGTCGGGCGGTAAGGCGCCCGACTCGCCGGCATCGAATCCCACCGCAACCTGCCCTTCGAACCACGCCGCGTCGTCGAAATCCGCTTCGGTCCACGCGAGCGCGAGCGAGTCGTCGGACGGCACGAACACGCGCGCGTCGGCACCTGCCTCGACAAACGGAAACCGCTCGACGTCCTGAACGATGCCGTACGAGCCACCGCGCCGCTGCGGCGGGAAGCTCGGCGCGTACTCGTCGAGGATCGTCCGGAGGTCGGGCGCGATGAGGGCCAAGTACTCCCCGTTCGCTTCGAGGCGAAAGTTCGTGTGGAGCTCGTCCTCGGGATCTCGGCGGTCCTTCCCAGAACAGAAGACGACGCGAAACGCGCCCGCACCGAGCACCAGGGCGGGGATGCGCCACTTGAGCGGGTTCGTGGGGTCGTCGGTGAGGTATCCCCCGTCGAGATCGACACCGGCGTCGCCGGCGTTGAAGAGCTCGAGCCAATCGCTCGAGTCGCCGTCCGAATCGATGAGCGTCCCTGAGTTGGATGCCTGGATCTCGGAGATGAGCACCTGGGCCCCGAGGTCTGACGATGGAGCCAGAACCACCAGGGACAGGAGCGCGACCGGTACGGCAAACCGCGGAAAACACGCAGACGAGAGTGAAGAACCCATTCGCCCTCCATTGCTCCCGAGCTTCGCTGAGCGCGGGGATGCTTGCGAGAGAAACACCGACCGACCTTCCGTGGCGATCATCAATGAACGCGCTCCTGCCTCGAACGACCGGAGGAGACGACCGGAGGACAGAGTCATAGTATCCAGGCCAGCCCCCGGAATCGCCAGAGCGCAACCGCGCAGCGCAACGCGCGTCGCGGCCGAGGAGTTGACTTTTCGCGGGCGCTTCGGGTTCGCCGGACGAGACGGTCGCTGCTGACGCGTCCGTTGTCGTCGGCCCGACATCTCGTGCTCAAAACCTCGCCGCGCGGCCCCAACGGGCATCTGGATCCACTCTCCGTGACGGTCTACGCGTACGGACGTCCGTTGCTCATAGATCCGGGACGTCTGAGCTACGGAGCCGAAGGATGGATCTTCCGGTCGACTCCCTACCACAACAGCTCAAACCTCGTCACACGATCTCAGGCCGTTGTCGCGCAACGGTTTCCATCAGAGCTTTCATGTCCGTTCTCTGATCTCCCACAAACACGGCATTCTCCGTGACGACAACCGTCGCATCATCAGTTGCCACAACCACGCATTGATCCGTAGTAGCCAGCACTCTGTTTCCCGTTCCCGTAACCACTGCCTTCCCCACGGTCATGTTCTGATCGTGTTCCGTGCCGATCTCTTCTGTCAGCGCGGCATGTGTCCCCATGTCCTCCCAACGGCACGGCAGAAGAATGCTGCAGGCGTTGTTTGTTTCCTGCATGACCTGATAGTCGATCGAGCCCCTGGGCATTTGGGGGAACAGGCGATGCAACACCTGGTCGCGTGACTCGGTATCCCATGCATCACCGATCTGGCCGAGAAGGGTAGTCGCCTCCGGTAGGTGCTCGGAAATCTCGTTCAGGATGGTCTCTGCTTTCCACGCGAACTGACCGGAATTCCAGCAATAGCCACCGTCGTCCATGAATCGTCGGGCGACGTCCAGCGTGGGCTTCTCCGTGAACGCCGCGATCCTTCGCACCTCACAACCCGGGTGGTCCACGGGCTCCCCCAGCTTCTGCCAGCCGACGAGCGTGCTCGGGGAGGCAGCTTCCACGCCGAAAGCCACCAGCTGTTCCGGGTGTGCGTCCAGGAAATCGCA
Source organism: uncultured Planctomycetia bacterium (assembly GCA_964392615.1). Taxonomy (GTDB): domain Bacteria; phylum Planctomycetota; class UBA8108; order UBA8108; family UBA8108; genus CAYMRB01. The sequence goes on from CAYMRB010000100.1 coordinate 13,055, forward strand.
CGCGTGAGCTACAGCCCTGTTGAACTCCTCGGCGGGTTCGATGATCTGGTCCGCCGTGAGCATGATCATGGTGGCCGCTTCGCACCTCTGTCTGAGCACCGCCGCTGCGAGCCCTATGGCGCTGGCGGTGTCTCGGATACAGGGTTCATAGACAAAATTCTCCGGCGGTATGTGCGGAAGCGTCTGCTCGGCCAGCGACTGGTGATTGACATTCGTCAATATGATGATGCGATCGTCAGGAATGGCGCCCTTCAGCCTGTCGACGGTCAGTTCGATCAAGGATCTGCCGTCAAAGAGCTTCAGAAAGTGCTTGGGGGTATCCAAGCGACTCAACGGCCAGAGGCGGGTCCCCGCGCCTCCAGCCATGACCACCGCGTAGCACGCATCGTGGAGCATGTTCCCCTCCTACTGCAGATTGACCTTCACTTGAAATCCACCTTCAACAGGCTCTGAGGACGCCACGTAGATATACCCGACTCCGCAGCCGGAGGGCATGGCACCAGCGTACTTGCGTTGGTAGTAACGAAGCCTCTGCATGACCGGCACCTTGATGGTCGGATGCTCGAAGATGGCTGGCAGCATCTGTCTCCAGGCTCTGGAGCACAGATTGAACGAGGCTCCCAGGGCTGCGACATCTCGGTTCTCGATAGCGAAGAAGCAATCCTGACCGGATTGTCCCAGCTGGCTGACGACTCTCTTGGTTGCGAACCGGCCAGCATCAAAGGGGTTGTAGCCTTCAGGGCGAGGCCCCACGCAATCCACGATCCAGAAGTTGCGCTCGAACCACTTCGCGGTGCGCTGATCCACCGTCGAAGTCACCGTCTTGGGCAGTACACCGTTGTGATGCCTGAAGTCGTAGTGCAAGAGGCTGACCCCTGGATACACCGAGCCCCATGCATCCTGAGATCCGCCGATCGGCACCTTGCGTTCGTTCTCCCAGTAGTAGAGGTCCGTCGCGAGCTCGTACCGGTCCAGGTGACCGGGAATGCCCTTCGGGTATTTCCGCACCAGGATACTGCGTGTGCTGGAGCAGATACCGCAACGGTCATGGAACGTAACGGTTGGTTCGATCTGGACGACGACGACATAGCCGTCCGCCAGGAAATTGACGAAATTGTGGTCTCCCCACCCACCGGCCAAGGCCACGCGGTAGGGGTGCACCGGGCTCGTTCTCGCACGAGACGGCTTGTTCATTCTTCACCTCCAATCGGAGAGTTCAGGCGTTCGGCCCAGTCCCGTCCGCCGCAGCGGGCCGGAGAAAGGCCGAGCCGCTAGCGGGGGGACAGCGTCATCTCGAAGGGCTCGGTCGCCTCGCGCTCGATCCCGACGATCAGGTCCGAGCTCTCGAGTCCGTGCCGGTGTCCGCCCCTGAACCTCGGCCCTCCGGCAGTCTCCTTGCCATCGATGGTGAGCGCCGCACCAGAGACGCCCCAGCCGAGGATCAGATCGAGCACGGTCGTGAACCCGTCGAACAAGAGGGCGTTGCCCACGGCACCGCGCGTGAGCTTGCAGTTGCCGTCGAGACGATCATCTCGTCCAGCCGCACGGTCGGCCACCACGCCGTCCGCAACCGAGTCGAACGACCACCAGGCCACCGGCTCTTCGGCCACTGCGACACCCACCGTCAGGATCGAGCCTACGCAAACGGCGGACGCCAGGGTACAGAGGTGTTTCATGACGAGTGTGCTCAGGTAGCGGAGAAGGGGGCTCTCGACGTCCGCGACGGCCAACACGTGGAATCCGACTCGATCATGCGCTGATGGTACGTAAGCGCCTGCACGAAGAGAAGCGCGTCCATCGATGCACGTGCCCGGCACGACTTCGACGGCCAGTGAGCGCAGAGAGGGGGCACGGTTGAAACGAGCTCGCCGCCGACGATTCGCTATGTCGGATCGTCGACGATCGCGCACTTCCTGCGCGACGCCGAGCCCGTGTACGCCACGGTCCGGGCAGGCCGCGTCACGACTCTCTACGTGAACGAGCTCGATCGCTCCAGGTAGCCGCGAGCGAACTCGATAGCGCGGGGCGATCTCACGGTGGCGACGCCGCGGCGGCCACTTCGAGTAGTATGATCAGCGGCTCGACGTCGAAGCTCCGATCCCACCACCCCACGTCACGAAAACCATGAGCGATTCCCGATTCCAAACCTGGTCCGTCTACCTCTCCGGCGAGATCCACTCGGACTGGCGTGAACAGATCCAGCAAGGCGCCCGTGCCGCCGGCTTACCGGTGCAGTTCACGGCGCCGGTCACCGACCACGAGGCGAGTGATCTCTGTGGCGTCAGATGTCTCGGTGACGAAGAATCCTCTTTCTGGCGCGATCACAAGGGCGCGGGCGTCAACTCGATCCGGACTGGCACGCTCATCCGTCAGGCCGACGTCGTCGTTGTGCGCTTCGGACCGAACTACCGGCAGTGGAACGCGGCTTTCGACGCCGGTTTCGCGGCGGCGCTCGGCAAGCCGATCGTCACGCTTCACGACGAAGAGCTCGATCACGCGCTCAAGGAGGTCGACTCGGCGGCGCGCGCGACTGCGCGGACGCCGGGACAGGTCGTGGAGCTTCTCCGGTACGTGCTGTCGTAGGACGCCGCTACGCCCTTGTCGCGAAGCCCACGCACACGGCAGCTACCGGGGCAGAAGGAACAAGCGCCCCTCTCCTGAATCGAGCGAAATCTGCAGCCCCTCCATGGCGGGGCTGTCGTCAACTGCCGCGATCTCCTCCCCTGTTTTTTTGCAGACCTCTCGTACGCGCTCGGCGGGTACGGAGAACGCCACTGTTGGCCAAGCCGTGTAGGCGAGGCTGTAGTTGTTGAGCAAAACCGCCCGTCGCCCATCGGTGTGCTTGAAGAGTCCGATCAGATAGTCGCCCGTCGTCAGGCTCGTGACGGGCGTGCCCTTCAGCACATCGTCCGGGCTCTTGTCCGGGCTCACGCGGTAGACCCCGATACTGGTCAACGACATCAGCGTCGGTCCCAATCGCTTGATGTCGCGATTGACTCGCTTCGCCTGTTCGTAGTGACGCGTTCTCCGCCCCTCGGCGGTGATGATCGCGCCGCCCTTCGGAAACTCGCCACCCCGCGGTGTCCAATAGCAGAAATAGAGCACGCCCTTGGAGCCGTAGGCGAGGGACGTGTAGATCTGCCACCTGATCTGGGCCTCGGTCGGGTCGGAGTGCGGGCCGTAGGGCATGACGTTGAAGAAGTTCCAGTGCGGAATGCCCTTCTCCAGCGAGTGCTTCCGCATGGTCTCCAGGTTGTTGAGGTAGCCCTGCCGGTTGTCCACGCCGGGCTTCATGACCGGATAGTGGTCCATGCTCAGGACGTGCACGCCGACCTCGTCGACGAAGCGCTTGACGTGCTCGTCGTAGGTCTTCGTTCCCAGCTGCCTCTCGCTGGCGTAGTTGGGAAAGAGGTTGATGTAGCAGAGGCGTCCGGAGCGGGCGGCGCGGATTCCCTCGACGGTCTTGCGGAGATCGGGGAAGTCCTTCGCGTTCGGCTCGTCGCGGATCATGTAACCCCAAACGGCAGGGCTTTCGGGCAATTGGTCAGGCGGGAGACCGGCGCGGGAGACAACAGCCTTCAGATCGTATCGCTCGCAAAGCTCGATCTGCCTCTTGACGGTTTCCGGCGTCCGGGCGCCGAATCCGCCGAGGACCATGGTGAAATGGGCGTCGACGATCTCCTTGTAGCGGAAGTCGGCGTCGTCGCCGATGGGCGGGTCAACCCAGAAGCCGATGGCGAACCGGTCCTGAACGAACCTCTCCGTCTCGGCTGCCGCGGTCGTGCACCGACTCCCCAGGGCGACACTCATGCCGAGTGCCACTGACAGGCAGAGGATCTTGCTCATCTGCGTCTCCTACGTCGATTGAGCTCGTGATGGACGTCGTCGGGTGACGCCCGATCATCCCTCGCAAGGCGGGTTACGGCAACTGTCGCCGGTGACACCGGGCGAGCTTCCGCACTCGGGAAACGGGGGCTCGGGCGTCGAGCCGCCGAGGAACAGATACGCGAGGATGCTCACCGCGTCGGTCACGCCGCCGGACACGTCGCCGTCGCCGTTTGCGTCACACGCCGCGATGCACCCCGGCTCGTCGCCACCGGCGAACAGGAACTCGAGCCACACGATCGCGTCCGAGATCGTCAGCTGCCCGTCGTCGCTGCCATCACAATTGCCGCGGATGAACCGAGGCGCCGCCTCGACGTCGCTCGCGAAGCTGACGACGACCCAATCGTCTCCGGTCGCGCCCGCGACGATCGGCCGGCCGCTCGGATCGAGCGCGAGGTCACGTGCGAGGTCGTCCCGGGCCCCGTCGCTCGACCATCGCAGCTTGGCCAGCGCGCCGAGGTTCGCGTCGAGCGCGACCGCGACGATATCGAGCGCGGTGTCGAGGCCGGTCTCGCTCGCGGCGAGCCAGAGCGACCGGTCGGGGCCGCGGTACAACGCCGCCGCATCGTCGTCGGCCTGCGCCGGCCCGTCGTGGCGGTACTGACCGATGACGCTGCCACCGGCGTCGATCTCGATGACGACCGCGTCGCTGTCGCCACGGGCCGACGGTGCGGTGATGGCGACGAACGCGTGACCGCGTTCGTCGACGACGACGTCGCGAGCGAAGTCGATCCGCTCGTCCTCGTCTCCCCAGGTCGTTCGCCATAGTTCGGTTCCGCCGTCAGAGTAGCGGACGACGAACGCGTGCCCGCGACGACCGCGAAGCGCCTGCCCGAGTACCCAGACGCCACCATCGCGGCCCGATCGGATCCGTACGGCGCGCTCGCGGTCCGGTCCGTCGAAGAGACGGTCCCAGAGCAGCTCGCCCTCCGCCGACACGCGGAGCGTCGTCAGACCGACGTCGATGGCGGGGCCCGATGTGCCGCAGACGACGACACCGCCGAGCGGGTGCACAGCGACGTCCTGTCCGTAGTCCCCTTCCGTGCCGCCGAAGGCGATGAGGTGGCGCTCCACGCCGTCGGGCGCGTATCCGATCACGACGAGCTGGGCGTCCCAGGGGCGCCCCGGACGCTGCGAGTAGCCGGTGACCCAAACCGCTCCGTCGGCGGCGACCGCGATCGCGTTCCCGCGATCGACGCGGCCGCGGTGCAGTCTTCGCGTCCAGGCCAGTGTGCCGTCCGGCCCGAGGGCTATCGTCTCGACGTCCATGCTGGTCGATTCGGCGTCTCGCTCGACACGACGCGTCACGCCGGCGGTGACGAACGCGCGGCCATCGTGCAGAGCGATGCCGGTCGGCACGCCGTTCGGAAACTCTGCGGGCGGCGGACGGTGTGTCCACAGCGTGGTGCCGTCAGACGTGTACCTCACCATGGCGACGTCGTCTGCCAGCACGCCAGCGGCCCATACGCCACCGTCGTCGTCGACGACGATTCTCTCCGCAGTCGACCCGCGAGCCGCGATGTCGGAGCCGCCGCGCCGGACCCACGATCGCGTGCCAAGGCGGTCGTACGCGATCGCGACGCGATCCGTGCGCGGGTATTCGCCCTCCGAGCTACCGATGACGACAGCGCCACCGTCGGCGGCTGCGACGACGACGGTCGGCCAGTCCTCGTGCTCCGCGTCGTAGGTATCCTGCCAGAGAGGCGCACCCGAGTCGTCGAAGGCAGCGACGCCGAAGTCGTGCGAGATCCCATCCGCGGAGTCGTCGGCCGCGAGGAGGATCAACTGCCCATCCGTCGACGTGGTGACGGAGACCGTCCGCCCGGCAAAGGGCGACGGCTCGACCCACGAAGGGCTGTTTCGATCGACCGAGAAAGCGGTGACCTCGTCGCCCGCGACGACGATCGTGTCGTCTGCCGTGAGCGTCAACGCCTGGGGCCGATCGTCGCGCCCGGCCGGTCGGTGGCGAGCCGTCCACACGACATCGCCCGTGTCGGCGTCGAGTCGCGCGGCGAAGTAGGCGAACCTGCGCCGTTCGGGCTCGACGAAACCGGCGATCGTGACGCCGTCCGGGCTCCATTCGATCGCGGTGGCGGCGCTGTAGCCGACGCCCTCGAACGTCTGCCAGCGCAGGTCGCCGTCGGCGGAGTAGCTGAACGCGAAGGCGGCGGCGGGACAGTCCTCCTCGTCGTCGCAAGTCCAGAAGTCCTCGTCCGCGATGCCGGCGATGTACACGTTGTCATCCGGATCGACGACGAGGCCGGCGGTGTCGTCGTTCAGACCGAGCGGACCTCCCCAGCGGCGTGTCCAGAGCGCATCGCCGCGATCGTCCAAGCGCATCGTGACGATGTCGTGAGCACAGGGTGAGCCCGGGTTGCAGCGACCCGCGACCACGACGCCGCCGTCCGAAAGAACGGCGACGTGCTGGACGTAGCCTTCGACGCCGAGCTGCCAGGCGCCGGAGGACCGCCCCTCGTCGTCGAGGCGCAGCAGGAGGAACTCGACCGTCTCGCCTGCATCGTTACGCCGACCCGCCTGCACGGAGCCGCCGACCCACGCCGTCCCGTCGCTCGCGACCGCGATCGCGTGGGCCTGCGCGACACCGCCCTCCGGCTGCCACACGGTCGCCCACCTCTCGGCCCCCGACGCCTCGAGGGACGCGATCTCGATGGCTCCCTCGCGGTGACCGACGACGGTGCTCGCGATCCACGTCCGATTCGCGGGGCCGTGCACGGCCGCCGCCGGCCACACGACGCCGGGCACCCTCGCACGTTCCGTCGCGACCCACGCCGCATTCTGAGCGCGAGACGCCATGGGGAGCGCCAGGACAGCAAGGGCGACGACAACAGCGAGATCGAGGGCGGATCGCATCGGTCTACAGCGAGGGCGAAGGCTTTCCCTTGGCGATCGTACTCGATCCCGGCAGTCGCCATATGGAAAACGGTTTCCGCCCGTCGGCGCCCTCGACGCGCGCGCCGACGGCGCCCGGAGCGTCCGCCCACGTGTCGTCGAGGCGCGCGCCGAGGACGAGGTCCGCGAGACCGTCGCCGTCGATGTCGCCGAGGGTCGACACCTCGCCGATTCGCGCACCGGGCTTGCCCTCGATGACGAGCCCGCGACGAGCTTTGGTACGTCTCCGATCGCCCACCGAAGTCCATTGTGCGGTGCTCGAGTCTCGGGACACCGGCGCGCAGATGAGACTGGCGCTGCCCGGTCTGGTATCCGCGACCTGGTACGTGCCGTCCGTCGTCCCATCGCTTCGCCAGAGCTCGAAACCGTGCACACCATCATCGGAAGAGAAGAAGAGCGTGCCGCGATGTGCGATCAACGCAGTCGGTGCGCTGCTCCCCCTTGATCCGGTGCGGTTGAAGTCCGCGACCTGCAGCGTCCCGTCGGCGCTCCCGTCGCTCTTCCAGAGTTCGCGGCCGCTGTGATGGTCGTCGCCCGAGAACCAGAGGAGGTCGCCCACGACGGTCAACGACTCCGGTGCCAGCCCGAGCCCCTCGTCGAACTCCTTGACGACAACCGTGCCCTCGTCGGTGCCGTCGCTCTTCCACAGAGTCCACTCGAGCGTCACCGGAAGATGTCTCTCACCCGCGTCGTCCCCGCGGCGGTGCCGTCGCTTCTCCAGAGCGCGCGGCCGCTCGTGCCGTCGTCGGCGCTGAAATAGAGGGAACCGTCGAACGCGGCCAGCCTCCACCGTTCGATCACGGTCGATACGCCACGGCTGGCCGCCGTGGACGCGTTCGAGTACGTTGGCTGCGGGCAGAGCTTCGCCTCGTTCTCCTTCACCTCCGGCAATCCCCATGACCCCACGAACTCCGACCAGCCACGCTCACCACTCGAGACGGCGTGTCCTAGGCCTCCTCGCAGCGTGCCTGCTGACGATCCTCTCTGCCACCGCTCCCGGCCGTGCCGCAGACCGCCCGAACTTCCTCTTGATCATCGCCGACGATTCGACCTGGACCGACTACGGCTTCGCCGGCAACAAGGACGTCCGGACTCCCAACCTGGATCGCCTGCGGGCTCAGGGCATGTATCTCGATCACATGTTCACGCCCGCTACGACGTGCTCGCCGAGCCGGCACGCGCTCTACACGGGCCTCCACCCGATCCGGTCGGGCGCCTACCCGAATCACACGCGGGTCTATGACGGAACGCGGAGCCTGTTCACTCATCTGAAGCGCGCGGGCTATCGCGTCGCGCTGCAGAACAAGAGCCACGTCGGACCACCGGCGAGCTTTCCGTACGAGCGCATCGTGGGCGCGGACAATCTGACGAGAACCGAGGCGTTCGTCCGCCGCGACGCCGATCAGCCGTGGCTCTTGGTATTCGCCTCCAACGACCCGCACGGCAAGTGGACCCGCGGCCCGGAGTACGACGCGGCAGCACTGACCGTACCACCGTACCTCCACGACAACGAGACGACGCGCCGATTGCTCGCCAAGTACTACGGCGAGATCAGCAAGCTCGACGAACAGGTCGGCAACCTGATGCAGCTTCTCGACAAGGCCGGGCATGCGGCCGACACGCTCGTCGTGTTCGTCAGCGAGCAGGGGAGCTCGTTCCCGTACGGCGGCAAGTGGTCCGTCTACGATACGGGCATCCGCGTCTCGACTCTCGTGCGCTGGCCGGGCGAGGTCGCGGCGGGCTCGTCGAGCCATGCGCTAGTACAGTACACCGACATCGCCCCCACGTTCCTCGCGGCAGCCGGTATCGACCCTGCCAAGATCGACACGGGCTGCGCCGACGCGCACGGCAAGCGAGGCTTCGATGGTCGCAGCATCCTCGACGTCCTGACCGGCAAGTCCGATACGTTCCACGAGTACGTGTTCTCACAGCACACCACGGTCGGCATCAACGGCTATCTGCAGCCGTACCCGATGCGCGCCGTTCGCGACAAGCGATACAAGCTGATCCGCAACCTCGCGCCCGGGAACACCTACACGATCGGCGGCATCCACAAGGGCGAGCCGCTCGCGTCGTGGAAGAGGGACGCGGCGACGGACCCCGCGCTCTCGAAACGCGTCGAGTGGCTGTTCCGACGACCCGCGGAGGAGCTCTACGACCTCGAGACCGACCCGTGGGAGATGAAAGACCGCTCCGATGACCCGACACTCGCCGTCGTCAAGGCCAGGCTCGCGAAGGCACTCGAAGCCTGGATGGCCCAACAGGGGGACGAGGGGCTCGCGACCGAGTTGAAAGCCCACTCGCGCCAGGGCAAGAACCGCCAGGGCAAGAACCGCCAGGGCAGCAAGCGCCAGCGCGGTGCCGCCAAGCGCGGTGGCAACGGTGGCAGCGGTCGCGGCTCCTGAGATCGACCTCATCAGATCCGCCACGGAGACGCGTGCTTTCGGCCCGGCGTGTTGTTCTCCTGGAGGCGAGAAGGAGGCCATCACGATGAGCAGACGACCAGCCGACGCCGCCGTCCTCCCCTTCCTCGTCGTCGCGTTTCTCCCCGTCATCACAGCCGGCCCGCCGCGCGATGTGCAGCCGGCGGTGAACACCCCGAACCTCGATGTGTCCCCCGGCGAGCGTCCGTACGAGATGGTATGGGCCAAGCGCACCGAGAAGCGCCCCCCTCTCATCGCGTTCGAAGACCTGAAGGGTTGGACGGTCGAGACCTTCGGAGGTGCCGTCGCGACTCTCGAACTTTCGCGAGAGCAGCGCGTCTGGGGCGACTACTCCGCGAAGCTCACCTACCGCGGCGCTGCAGGCGAAAACCGAGTCGTGCTGCGACCGCCGCAACCGGTGCCGATTCCGGAGGCGTTCACCGCGGCCAACCTCTGGTGCTACGGAAACAACTGGGGCTGGGTGCACCGGCCGGACACGCCGCGAGTCGAGCTCCTGCTCCACCTCCGTGATGCAGGCGGCACCACGCACCACGTGTCGCTCGGAAACGTCCGCTGGGAGGAGTGGTGGCTCGTTCACCGGCGCGTGGTCGAGCGCGTGGGAGGGAAGCCGAGATTCCCGTTCGCGCTCGTCGCGATCGAGGTGCGCGGTGGCCACCAGAAAGACGATCGCGTCATCTACCTCGACTCCCTCTCCTTCTACACCGAGACGTGGCCCGAGCTCACCTTCACGCCGCGCCCGAAGCGCGGTATCGAGCCGTTTGCCGGCCAGGACCACGGCCTGAACACCGGTCCGGGCAAGCTCCCCTTCCCGACGCGCGAAGAGACGATCTTGCCGCTGAACTTCTCGACGACGTTCGAGAACACGACCCGAAAGGCGGGCGATGCATTCGAGTTCCGGTACTCGGGCAGCGACGGCCAGGTCACCTACCGCCTCCGGCCGACACCGGGAGGCCTCGGAGAGGTCGAGGTCGTTCTCGACGGCAAGACCGTGGCCCGGGCGCTCGTCGACGGCGGCGTGCGATTCGCGTCCACGCCCGCTGTCAGCCCGGCCCTCGAAACCGTGGCGCTCGAAGACGAGGTCCTCCACGTGCGCACCTCGCGGCGCGTCGGTGATCGCGACGTTGCGGTCGAGCTCCGCTATCGTATCTGGCAGAAGTCGCTCGTCGTCGACGTCTTCTGCCGCGGCGGCGAGGCGACGGAGCTCGGGCTCGGCGCGTTCGACGGCCTCGAGCGCCCGGAGGCGATTCCGCTCCCCTACGCGAACTATGGCGGCCAGTCTCACTGCCTGCTCGCGCGGTCGGGCGACCACCCTTACTTCGGCTCGGTGTGGGTCGACTGGTACCGCTCGAACGCCTCGGCACTCTTCGCCCGCCGTGAAGTCCGGCGCGACCGCGCCTGGGTGAACGGTGGCACGCGCTACACACCGAAGACGAGCGGCGAGCGGAACGATCTCTTCGAGCGGCTCTTCCTCACCGTGTCGCCCATCTTCGAGGAGACGCTGCCGACCATTCCCAATCCCCCCGCGCGCTGGGGCAAGGTTGCAGGCGAGCACCTGTGGCAGGAGAGTTGGGGGCCGGGCGACTTCGAGAAGGAGCACGCGCGCTCGCGGCGCTTACGCGCCTACGGCATCGAGAAGCTGATCCAGTGCAACCACGAAGTCGCCTGGCGCGACAACGCCGACAGCTTCACGTTGCGCATCCGCGCAGCGCCGAAGAAAGGCGGCGACGACGCCCTCGTCGAGTACGTCCGTCGGCAGAAGAGCCTCGGCTGGAAGAGCGGCCTCTACACGAACTACACCGACTTCGCGCCCGTCAACGAGAACTGGGACGAGGACAAGGTGCAGCTGCAGCCGAATCGCGAGTGGCGCACGGCCTGGCCGCGCTGTTACGCGCTCAAGCCGTCGCGAGCCGTCGAGTTCGATGCGGTGTACGCGCCCATGGTGAAGGAGCGGTACGACCCGACGTCCGCGTACACCGATGTCCACACTGCGGTGGCGCCCTGGAACTACTGCGATTTCGACGGGCGCGTGCCCGGCGCCGGCACCTTCGCCGCGACGATCTACGCTTACGGCGAGCTGCTGCTGAACGACAGCGCGGTCTACGGCGGGCCGATCTTCAGCGAGGGCACCTACCAGTGCATCTACGCCGGCCTGCCCGACGGGAACTACGCGCTCCACTACGGCGGGTACGACTTCGCCCGCGATCCGATCCTGCCCCAGTTCGACCTCTTCGCGATGCACCACCTGACGACGGACATCGGCATGGGGTGGACGAAAAACTTCTGCAAGTGGCCCGGCTGGAACCGTCCGGAGAACATCGACGCGAGCATCGATCGCTTCATCCTGGCGACGATGGCTTACGGCCATATCGGCTGGCTCGTCGAGGAGGCACACGGAATCCGACGGACGTGTCGTTCGTACTACACGCTGCAGCAGACGACGAAACGCTATGCACTCGTCCGCCCGCGCGCAGTCGAGTACTGGGACGGTGCACGGCTCGTCTCGACGTCGGAAGCTCTGCACCGCGGCGTCCACCGCGATTCGATTCTCCGGATCACGTACGAGAACGACCTCGAGCTCTGGCTCAATGGCAGCTGGACGAAGACCTGCCGACTGCCGGAGACGGTCGGGGGTCACGAGCTGCCGCCCGCCGGCTGGTTCGTGCGCGAGCCGGGC
>CAYMRB010000101.1:0-24576 GCA_964392615.1 uncultured Planctomycetia bacterium
CAAGAAGGACAAGAAGGACAAGAAGGACAAGAAGGACAAGAAGGACAAGAAGGAGCACCCCGAGCACCCCGAGCACCCCGAGCACCCCGAGCATCCGGACGACAACGGAGTCAGGGATCACGGCGAAGGTGAAGGCCGTGACGGCGTCGGCCAGGGAGTCGGCCGCGACGGCGAACGCGACGATGACGATGACGATGACGACAACGGCGACGCGGAAAAGCGCCGTCGCCTAGAGGAGGCCCTGGAGCGCGAGCGCAAGAACCAGCGCAAGCAGGATGAGCGCAACTGGCGCGACAGCGAGCGTCGCCAGAAGGAAGCAGAGCACGAGGCCAGCGGCTTCGACGACCGCGCGCGCGACCTCGACGACCGCGCCGAGCGTAGCAGCCGCACTGCAAAGGAGCAGAGCCAGAAGGCAGCGAAGGACGCCGCCGCCGCCAAGGCACGCGCCAGAGCGGCCGAGGCCGAGAAGAAGAAGGCCACGAGCTACGACAAGAAGGTTCGCGAGTACCAGACGAAGGCCCGCTCCTACAACGACCGCGCCGCCAAGGAGGAGGCGAAGTACAAGAAGAGGGCCGATAGCGACTGGGCCAAGTGCCAGCAGTATCAGAAGCGCTACGAGAAGACCAAGAGATCGAGCGACAAGAAGAAGGCCGACAGGTACCGCAAGAACTGCGAAAGCAACCGCAAGAAGGCCGAATCGTACAAGAAGAAGTACCAGGACAAGGCGAAGGCCGCGGAGAGGAGCGCGACCAGCTACCGCACCCAGGCGGACAACGCACGCAAGAACGCGCAGCGTTGCACCTCCGAGTCCAAGACGTACTCGGCCAGCGCCGCGAAGGCGCGCACTGAGGCCGAACGCAATCGCAAGCAGTCGACGGACTACCGATCGCAGGCGAACGGCTGTCGCTCGAACGCCTCGAAGTCCCGTCAGGCGGCCCAGAGCTGGAGCAGCAAGGCCACCGACTACCGCCGACGTTGCAGCAAGTAGCACCCGAAAGGAGTGAACAGCATCTCAGAGGCAGGATGACGGACTGACACGTTCACCGAGAAAGAGGGGAAGACGATGCTGACTGAGGAGGCCTCGGCCGCGGCAGACCGCCGCGACCGGGGCCTTCTCGCATCTCTGTCGATTCGTCGGACTTCGGCGCGCTCTTCCCGCGCAACTCGAGTAACGCCTGCTCGACCCGCTGCTTCACTTCGGGGCTCTTCTCGATCTCCTGCAGCTTTTCGAGCGCGGCGATCGCCTCCGCGATCCGTCCCTTCTGTGCGAGGACATACCCCAAGTACCAATACGCGATCGGCGGACCGTCACACGCGATGGCCTGCCGCGCCGCCTCGATCGCTCCGTCCAGCTCGCCCTTGGCGCCGAGAAGCCGGGCCTTCTGCGCCAGCACGAACCCGTTGCGGTGCTGCACGGCGAGCAATCGCTCGCCGTGCTCGAGCGCCTTGTCGACGTTCTCCTTCGGCCCGAGATACAGGCGAAACAGCCCGTCGTGCGCGGGGAGGAACCAAGGCTCGATCTTCAGCGCCTCGAGGAGCGCCTTCTCACCTTCGTCCCACTGCTCGCGTTGCAGGTGGTAGAAGCCGATATGCGTCAGCGGACGGGCATCTGCTCCCGGCAGCTTCGCCGCCGCACGGAACGACTCGAGCGCCGCATCGGCGTCGCCGCTGCGGTCCTGCAGCATGCCGAGGTAATACCAGCCGAGAGGTCGGTCGTTCCTCGAGCCGACCGCGCCGCGCGCCTTGTCGATCGTCTGCTTCAGATCGTCGTCCGTCGGCTTCTCGACCGAGAAGAACTTCTCGATCTCGTGCAGGATGCTCGAGTACTCGACGTCCGGCAGCAGCGACTCGACCGCTTCGATCTTCGCCGTCGGCGCGACGACGATGGCGTGCGCGAGGCCGGCCGTGTCGTACTCGATCTGGTCGACGCCGGCGAACCAATTGGAGTCCTCGAGCAGGAACACGCGGCGCGCGTCGTCGTACCCGACGACGACAGAAGCGTGACCGCCGTACTGCCCGTTGTCGACGATGTACCGCAGCAGCATGACCGGATAGCCCTGCCGCAGAAGCTGTCGCAGGACATCGGGGCGTGCGATGAACGGGCGCGCCGCGATACCGTCTTTCGCTTCCACGTAACGCAGCAGGTCACGCGTATCGACACCCCGTCCGCGCACGAGCTCGCGCCCGAGCTCGTCGACGTCGGCGGACACTTTCCAATGGCGCAGGATGGCGTACAACGACTTCGGCACACACCACGTCGACTCGGCGCACTCGGCGATCTTGACGCCTTCGAGACGGAAGACCTCGGCGTCGCCCGTCGATTCACGCAGCGCGTCGACGATCGACTTCAGCCCGGCGGCCCCGGCAGCCCCCACCGTTCCCTCGGTGCGAACGCGCAGAGCGAGCTCGTACGCCGCGATGCTGTCCTCGCGACGACCGAGGTCCCACAGACACTCCGCCGTGCGCTGCGCGACGAGCGGCGCATACGGCGCGTAGCCCGGATCGCGATCGCACAGCTTCGCAAGACGAGCGTACAGGGCGAGGGCAGGCTCGTGCTCACCGCGCTTCCAGCGCAGCCGCGCCAGGTCGCGTAGAGCGCGGAAGTGATCGCCGTCGAGACGAATCGCCGCCTCGAAGCGTTCGCGCGCCTCGTCGAAGCGACCGTCGATCACGAGCGATCGGGCGACGCGACTGAGCTTCTCGACGCGTAGCGCCGTACGATCGCGGAGGACGGCGCCGCTCTGCCGGCCGATCGAGATCTCGAAGTCGGCACGAACGTCCAACTCGTCCGCCCTCTCGATCGCCTCCTGCGCCAGGTCCGCGTTGCCTAGCTTGCTGTAGAGCTCGCCGAGCTGGAGCCAGTACGACGGGTCGCGGTCGTCGACGGCGAGCGCCCGCTTGGTCCAAGTGATGCCCTCCGCCCATCGCTCCCGCAGCGACTCGATGCCGCCGAGAGCCGCGAGAGCTGCGTGGTCGAGCGCGTGCAAGCGGAGGACCTCGCGGAAGCAGCGCTCGGCCTTGTCGAGCTGCCGCAACTTCGCGAGCGCAATGCCGAGAGCGGACAGGATCGTCGTCGACGTCGGCTCGAGCCGCGCCGCCTCGCGCAGGAGTCGCAAGCCGGCAGCGTCGTCATGAAAGACGACCTGCATCGTGCCGAGCATGCGCAGAGCGGCGTCATCGAAGGGATCCTTCGCGAGCGCGCGACGGAGATACGGTTCCGCGCGCACGGGTTGCTTGCGCCGCAGCCACAGCGTCGCCCAACCGCGCAGGACACGCGGGTCGTCGGGAGCGAGCAGCTCGGCGCGTTCGAGGAACTCCTCGACGACGCCGAGCCCCTCGGCGCGGTCCGCGGCGAAACCCGCATAGAGAAGATACCGATAGTCGCCACCGCGCTTCTCGAGAAGCGGCGCATACAAGGCGGGGAGCTCCTCGCTTCGTCCGCTCTCGCGATACACCTCGCGCAGCAGGCCGTGCACGTTGAAGGCGTCGCCACCCGCCGACTCGATCGCGCCGATCAGACCCCGTGAGACCGCCTCGGCCTCCTTCCAGCGCCGCTGGCGGGCAAGACAGCCAGCCAGCGCCTCGATGAGCCGGAGATCCTCCGCGGCCGTCGCGAGCCCGCGCCGATACAATCGCTCTTCGCGCGGCGGATCATGCAACAAGCGCCCCAGCAACAGGCAGCACCACGGCGCACCGTGCTTCTCCAGGAGCGCGCTGTACTCGACGACGAGCTCGCGCTCCTCGCCCTGGCTCTGCCGAAGCTTCTGGTAGCCGATGTGCGCGTCGACGTGATCGGGCTTCGCGGCCAGCGCCTCGCGGAAGAGTCGCAGCGCCTCGGCCGCGCGTCCCTGCTTTCGAGCGAGCTCCGCCTGCCGGCACGTGTCGTCGGGCATCGCGGTTTCCTGCGACACGACCGACGGACGCATCGCCACGACGAGCGCGAGAGCCAGGCCGAGAGGAAGCCACCATCGAGTGTGCATGAGTCCGCTTTACTCCGTCCCCGTGCCCAGCCCCAGCCCGGCCGTCGTGAGCTCGATACGGCAGAAGTGCATGTGTGCGGTCATGTACAGCGTCTTGCCGTCCTCGCCGCCAAAGCCGCAATTGGCCGTCGCCTGACCGGTCTCGATCGTGCCGAGATGCGTGCCGTCCGGTGCGAACACGAGGACGCCGCCGGGCCCCGTCGCGAAGAGATGGCCCGCAGCGTCGACCGCCATGCCGTCCGGCAGTCCCTTGGCGCCGGCACGCCGCTTGTCGGTCGCGTCGAAGAACACGCGGCCGTTCACGATTCCGCCGTCGGCCACGACGTCGTACACCATCCACAGCGCGCGCTCGGGATCGGAGTTCGCGACGTAGAGCCGCGACGCGTCCGGCGAAAACGCGATGCCGTTCGGGCGCGTCAAGTCCTTCGTCAACAGCGTCAGCTCGCCGTCCTTCGACAGACGGTAGACGCCCTGGAAGTCGAGCTCCTTGGCCGGATCGTCCGCCTGCTTCGCGAGGCCGTACGGCGGATCGGTGAAGTAGAGGTCGCCATTCGGGTGGTACACGGCGTCGTTCGGGCTGTTGAGGCGCTTGCCGTCGTACCTCGACGCGAGCGGCTCGAAGCTCCAATCCTTCTTGAGGCGTGCGACCTGTCGGTTGCCGTGCTGGCACAGGATCAGGTGGCCGTCCGGATCGAGCAGCAGGCCGTTCGATCCCGTCTCGCCGCCGCGCGGCTCCACGCCGGTGTAGCCCGCCGGACGCAAGTAGAGCTCGAGGCCGTCGGCATCGCTCCACTTCAGGATGCGGTTGTTCGGGATGTCGGAAAACAGCACGTAGCCGCCGTCGGGGACCCACACGGGTCCCTCCGCCCACCGGAATCCGCTCGCGAGCTTCTCGATGCACGCGCCGGGCGGCACGAGCGGGTCGAATCGCGGGTCGAGGCGATGGACGGCGCCCATCGTCTCGACATTCGCAGAGTCAGGGGCCGGCACGCCGGCGCAGCCGCACGTCCAAGCCAGAACGCCACTCAGAAAAATCGTCGCGATCACACGGGGTTTCATCTCGTTCGAGTCCCTCGGCTCTCTCGTGTCCAACGGGCAGGTAACAGTGTGAAAGAGAAAGGCGTGCCGACACCAGCATTATCAGCCCCCGAGGCTACCGCTCGGCGTAGTCCGGCAGGCGCTGGAACCGTGTGTGCTCGAAGATGATCGACGTTTCGATGTGCGCGACCTCCGCCTGCGCGGTGAACGCGCCCATCGCGATGTCGCGCAGGTGGTCCGAGTCGCTGACGACGACGTGCACGAGAAAGTCGTTCGCGCCGGCCATGTGGAAGAAGCCGACGACCTCGGACAGCTTCTCGACGTAGGCGCGGAAGCGATCGACCTGCGTGCGCTCGTGACGGTGCAGCCGCACGGCGATCATCGCCTGCAGGCCCACTCCGAGGGCCTTCGGCTCGAGATCGGCGTGGAAGCCGAGGAAGACCCCCGACTCGTCGAGGCGACGCAGGCGCTCCGAGCACGTCGACGGCGCGACGCCGACGCGGCTCGCGAGCTCCTTGTTCGAGAGCCGCGCATTCTTCTGCAAAAGAGCCAGGATGGCGCGATCGATTCGGTCGAACGTCGGCATTAGGGGCGACCTCCGAATAGTCTACGGCTCAGATTGACCAGAGCCGCATAAAGACTAACCTATCAAACGAAGAATCGAACGACTTTCCGAATAACCACGCAATAGCCGCTTCCTCTTCGGCTGCACTGCAGCGAATCGAGCCGGCGCTGGAGGAGTCACCATGAGCCGTCATAGCTGGGCCGAGCCCTTCAAGATCAAGGTCGTCGAGCCGATCCGTTGGACGACGCGCGAGGAGCGCGAGGAGGCGATCCTCGCCGCCGGGTACAACACGTTCCTGCTGCGTTCCGACGACGTCTACATCGACCTGCTGACCGACTCCGGCACGTCGGCGATGTCGGACCGCCAATGGGGTGCGATGATGGTCGGCGACGAGGCTTACGCCGGCTCGCGCAGCTTCTACCGCCTCGTCGAGGCGGTGGCGGACATCTACGGCTACCCGGAGCTCATCCCCACGCACCAGGGCCGCGGCGCCGAGCACCTCCTCAGCCAGATCCTGATCAAGTCCGGCGACTACGTGCCGGGCAATATGTACTTCACGACGACGCGGTTCCACCAGGAGTACGCGGGCGGCCAGTTCGTCGACGTGATCGTCGACGAGGCTCACGATCCAGCGAGCACGTTCGCTTTCAAGGGCAACATCGACGTCGCCAAGCTCGGAGGGCTGATCGCGGAGGTCGGCGCCGACAAGATCCCGTACGTGTCCGTCGAGACGAACGTCAACATGGCGGGCGGCCAGCCGCTGTCGATGGAGAATCTCCGTGCGACGTACGAGCTGTGCCAGCGTCACGGCATCCTCGTCATGCTCGACGCCACGCGAGCGCTGGAGAACGCGTGGTTCATCAAGCAGCGCGAAGAGGGCTACGAGGAGAAGAGCATCCGCGAGATCCTGCGCGAGATCTGCTCGTATTCCGACGGCGCGACGGTGTCGTCGAAGAAGGACAACCTCGTCAACATCGGCGGTTTCCTCGCCGTGCGCGACCCGGACCTCGCGTGCAAGGCCCGCAGCCTGCTCGTCGCTTTCGAGGGACTGCACACCTACGGCGGCATGTCGGGCCGTGACATGGAAGGCCTGGCATGCGGCATCCGCGAGATGGTCGAGACGGACCACCACGTCGCAGCGCGCATCGGCCAGGTCGAGTACCTGGGCAACGCGATCGCCAATGCCGGCGTGCCGATCGTGCAGCCGATCGGCGGACACGGCATCTTCCTCGATGCGAAGGCGATCCTGCCACACATCCCGCACGAACAATTCCCTGCCCAGGCGCTCGCTGCCGCGCTGTACGTCAACTCCGGCGTGCGTGGTATGGAACGTGGCATCGTGTCGGCGGGGCGCGACCCCGAGACCGGCGCGAACCGCCGCCCGAAGCTCGAGCTCGTCCGGCTGACGATTCCGCGCCGCGTGTACACGCAGGCGCACATGGACGTCACGGCCGAGTCGGTCATCGACGTCGTCGAGAACCGCAGCGCGGTCCGCGGCCTACAGTTCACGTACGAGCCGGAAAGCCTGCGGTTCTTCCAGGCGCGCTTCGAGCCGGTGGAGTAGTCGCCGGATGAGCGATCTGCGGGGCCTCCCGAGGCCCCGCAGGAACCGGCCCGCCACGTACGACGCAGTCGCAGCGACCGTCGCGAACGACCTGGCACGTCCACGGGGCGTCCGGTGGCGAACTGCAAGGCTTGACGCCTTCACTCCTGGCGGTTGCGAGGGTAGAAATGGTGGTCCGTGGACTGGCTGCACACCTCGCCTGTCGAGCGACCTGCGATCGAGGCGCCGACACTGACCGGCGGAACCACTGTTGGGACGGACGATACGATGACACGTCGTCGAGCCTCGTCGAGGCGGATCGAGTTGCCGGACGACGCTCGAAGTGCGACCTTCGTCGTACTCGCGTTGTGCGTGTACACGTGCATCCTGTTCGCGCCGAATCTGTTCTTCGAGTTCACCTACGACGACTTCATATTCTTCCATCCCGCCGAACACGGCGAAGACGTTCGCTTGAAGGACCAGGCGCTCGCGGACCCGTCGCTCCTCCTCGACGACGGCCGGTGGATGGGGCGATCGCTTCGCGCCCTGACCCTCGCCTTTGACTACGCGATCTGGGGCACGAACCCGACCGGCTATCACCTGACGAACATCATCATTCACATAGCGGTCGTCGTCACCATATTCATCTTCTTGAGAGACGCTTTCGGGTCCAATGCGTTGGCTGGTCTCGCCGCGCTATTCTTCGCAGTCCACCCGATACACACTGAGGTGGTCGCGAACGTATCCTATCGGAAAGACTCTCTCGCATGCCTCGTGGGCTTGTGGTGCCTCTTCTTCTCTCGGAGGAAGGCGAAGCCGTGGTTCTGGGTGCTTTCCCTCGTCCTGCTGGGAGTGACGTTTCTGTCGAAAGAGGTTGTCGGCCTGTGCACCTTCGCGGCGCTCGTCGCGACCGATGTCTTTCTTCGAGAGGAAGGGTCGACAACGCGTCGCAACTGGTGGCCTATCGCGACGTATTACTCGATCCTTCTGGCTCTGAGCGCCACCTACATCCTGACCAGCTATGCCGGCAAAGAATGGTGGATCTACCTCCGAGGGTTTTCGGAGACTTCGTCGAGCCTGACTCTCGGGGACGTCGTCACTCGGTCGATTTGCGCGTTTGGATACAACCTCCGACTGCTCTATGTTCCATGGGGATACGCACCGGAGCATTACCCACCGTGGGGATTCACGATCAGTGGGAGCGCCCACCTGAGCGAGCCGCTCGCCCACGTCGATCTCTATCTCGGCCTACTCCACATCGTCCTCCTCCCGGTTCTCGCGGTGCGGCTCCGCCGGTTCAAGACGGCTTCGTGGGGGATCGCCTTTTTCGTGAGTAGCTACTTCGCCTTGACGGGCGCGATCGTCTTCATGCACAGGCTGTTTGCCGAGCGCTACCTGTACATGCCGTCCCTGGGGTTCTGTGTCGTCCTGGGGTATATCGTATGGAAGCTGCGACACTCCAGGCGCGGGTTCTTCCTGTGCTTGATCGGGATCACTGTGACGTTCTCTGTCAGCACAGTGGTGCATTCCCTCTCGTGGCGGGACGATTACCATCTCTGGAAACCTCTCGCCACATCGTCAGGACCGAGACACCCCGACGTCGTGCTCAACTTCACCCATGCGTGCGGATTGACGGGCCGCCACGAAGAAGGCGCGGAGGCCGCGACGCGGTACCTTACCCAGACCCGCGGCCGGCTCGTCAAGAACCCCGTCTTCTACAAGAACCTCGCCGGGAACCTGCGAGGCGCCGGGGAGCTCGACAAGTCGACGGCGCTCCTGGAGGCCGTGCTGCGTTACTTCCCGGATGACGCTGGACTCCAGTTCAGTCTCGGTCTCAACGTCGAGGAATACGCGCGCCGCGGCGATCGAAAGAGGTCGGGAGAGCTCGCCTCGAAGATCCTCGGTCTGGGAGAGTCCGTCGAGGCCCTGGTACGGTGCCGCGCACATTGCCGGCTGGGTCTGAACGCGCGCGATGAGGGTGACTTCCACGCGGCGAAGGATCATCTGACAAGAGCGGTTCAGCTGCACCCGACCGCCGAAGCGCACGTCTGGCTCGCGCAGGTCCATTTCGCTCTGGGCCGACTGAAGGACGCACAGGAGAATGCCCAGAGAGCACTCCACCTCGATGGACAGAACAGCGCTGCCAGGGAGCTATTGCGTCGCCTCGCGGATCGAAAGGGGTAGAGGACCCTCGATTTCCGCTTGCCCAGCCGCCTCCGCGCCGGTAGCTTGGGTCGCTTCCCCAAAATCGCAATCGAGGTGTTCGACATGGCCCGCAGAAAGCGCAACGGCAAGTTCGCTTGGCGCAGCAAGCGCGCGAACCACGGCAAGGCTCCGGCTCGCGGCAAGTCCCGCGGATGGGGTAAGAAGGCGAAATAGGGCCTGGGCTGACCACGCCCGCCGCAGCCATCGACGATGGCTCCCGGCAGCCCATGCCCGCGGAGTTGGAGCCGACCGCTCGCGGCCACTCGACCGCGGTATCCCCGCGCAGGGCTCGGGGCGGCTCAACTCCGCGCCGCCGCGGCGTTTGCTGGCCCATGCCTGCGGCCGACCAACGCCACGGTCTCGGCAGCTCGACTCCGCACCCCGCCGCGGCCTTCGAAGCACATGTCCGTACGCGCCCTCTCGCTATCCGACGATCTCACTCGCCTGCTCGCTGAGGGCGCCGCTTCCATCGAGATCTCCCGTCTCCCCGACCGCACGGCCGCGTCCAATGCGGGCGCGTTGCTGTGGTTGATGGACGGCCGCGGCGAGGTGCTCGGCACGGGCCTGGCCGATCCGGACAACGACGCGGTCCACGTCCTGTCGCGCGAGTCGGTGGGCTCGTTGAGCGCCGACTTCCTGCGCGCCCGCGTGCGCGAGGCCCTCGAGTTTCGCCGCGCGCTCGGACTCGTCGACGGCGAGTCGGCGTTTCGACTCCTCAACGGCGGCGGCGACGCGCTCGGCGGATTCGCCGCCGACGTGTACGGCGAGTGGGCCGTGCTCTACGTCCACAGCCGCGGCCTGCTCGGCCTCGGCCGCTCGATCGCGGAGGCGATCGTCGACGTCTGCAACGTACGCGGAGTGGTCGTCAAGCTCCGCACGCGAGGCGGCGCACGACCCGGCAAGATCAAGCAGCAGGTCGTCGGTGAGGAGCCCGCCGCCGAGCTCACCGCCCTCGAGCTCGGCGTGCCGTACGAGGTCCACCTGCTGGGCGGCCTCAACGTCGGCCTCTTCTGCGATATGCGCGAGCACCGGAGAAACTTCGCACGCTGGACCGCCGGCCGCCGCGTGCTCAACACGTTCGCGTACACCGGCGCGTTCTCCGTCACCGCCGCGCGCGCGGGCGCGCAGTCGGTGCGCTCCGTCGATCTGTCGAGCGGCGTCCTGAAGTGGACGCAGGCGAACTTCCGCCTCTCCGGTCTCGATCCCGACGATGGGCGCTGGTCGTTCGAGGGGTCCGACGTGTTTCGATATCTCGAAGCAGCCGCGAAACGCGACGAGCGCTGGGACACGATCATCCTCGACCCGCCGACCTACTCGGCCGCGCGCACCGCGTCGTGGTCGATGAAGAACGACTACCCCGACCTGATCGCCGCGGCCGCGAGGCTCCTGCCGGACGACGGCGGCATCCTGTGGGTCGCGTCGAACGCCTGGCGCGGCGGACGCCTCGAGAAACCCGTCCAGGAAGGACTGGCGCGCTGCGGACGCCGCGGCGACGTGCTCGAGACCGGCGGCCTCCCTCCCGACTTCCCGACGCCCGCCTCGGCCCCACTGGCGCGCTACCTTCAGGTCGTCGTGCTGCGCGTGCGGTGACCGCTCACCGCTGCACCGTCGAGTTCCCGAGCTGCCGCGGCGCGCGCCAGACGAGGACCTCACCGAACTCGCCGTCCTTGCCGCCGGCGCTGAATAGCGCCTCGCCGTCGGCGGCGAAGCTCAGACACTTCACCGCGCCACGGTGTCCGTCGAGGACCGCGCGTCGGAGGCCGATCAATCCCGCCGAGCCGTCGACGAGGTCCCAGAACGCGATCGTGCCGTCGTCGCTCCCGGTGACGAACGTCTCGCCACCGGGTGAGAAGCAGAGCGCCCAAACCGCCTGTGTCCCGTGCTTGAACGTCAGCCTCTTGCGCAGCTCGATCGCGTCCCCATCCCTCTCGATGCTCCAAATCCGAATCGAACCGTCCTTGTACGCCGCGATGAGTCGCTTCGAGTCAGGCGAGACGGTGAAGGCGGATAGAAAGCCGTGGCCTCCGACACTCGTGCGCCCGCAGAGCCGAGGGCGCTCGAGGTCGAAGAGGTAGAGGCTTCCGCCGATGCCTCCGCGAAGGAAGAGGAGCCTTCGATCGGGCGAGAAGCGCATGTGGAGGGCCTGCGTCACGCTGAGCTCCTCCAGGTCGAAACGACGCTCGACGCGGACGGCGAATCTGTCCGCAGAGTCCTGTAGCCGCAACACCGCCAGCGACCTCTCGTCGACGGCGGCCAGAAGGGTCGAGTCTTCGGAGAACTCGACCTCCCGGGGACGAAACTCGTTCGAGCGCCAGAGAAGCTTGAGCGCCTCGCGGCTCCCGGCGCCGCGCAGCACGTCGAGACCGCGGTCGCTCCCTCCGGCCACGACCCTGCCGTCGGGGGACAACGATCCGCACCTGTACTCGTCGCGGAAACTCCGTGCAGTGCGCTCCTCGATGTGGCCGTCGTCGAGAACTCGCGAGAAGCGGACGACGAAGGCCGCGTCCGCCGTGACGAGAGTCCCTCGATCGTCGTCCGACGCGACGTGCCAGATCGTGTCCGCGTGGATCTCCGTCCGTCGCGGGCGCAGGACCTCGTCGTGGCGCCAGAACCGAACCTCGCCGTCCGCACACGCCGTCGCGAACCCGTCGTCCACGACGTCGATGGCGAGCAGGCGAGCCGGGTGGCGTTGCACATGGGTCAGCGGAGTCCAGCCGTCGGTCTCGCGGACGATGAGCTCCCCGTCATGTCGCGCACTGATGAATTGGCGTCCGTCGGCACAGAACGCCGCCGCGGTGATTCTGAAGATGCGCCTCTCGAACGACCGGATCTCCTTCCCACTCGTGGGTTCGAGCACGACGAGTCGCGACGGAAACGTATCCCCTATGCCGGTCGCGTAGACCAACGACGAGTCGTCCGGCGAGAAGACCAGCGGGCTTCGGCCGTGAACCGCCGAGATCGGCGTGCTGAAGGCGAACGCTCGCGATGCGGTGTCCCAGACCTGGAGCGTGTTGGCATGCCTCGTCAAGTGCTTGCCCACCAGCGCCAAGAGAGAACCGCCCTGCGACCAGGCAATCCGCGTGACGGCGAGGTCGTCGACGAGGCGTGCGGAATCCGTCTGCTTCCCCGCGGCCACGTCCCACGTCACGAATCGACCGTCGAGGTGCCCCATCGCGAGTCGCGAGCCATCGCTCGAGAAGCGAGCGGATCCGAACCGCGCGTCGCTCGCGCTCGGCTCGGCTCCGAAACGCCGGACCGGCTGACCGCTGTCGAGCCGGACGAGTCGAATCTCGCCGGAACCGTCGGCGGCGACGGCCAGCAGCTCTCCGGCCGGATCGATGTCCATCGCGTAGCCGGAGCTCACGGGCACGTGGCCGATCTGGCGAGCCTCGCGATCGCCGATGTCCCAGATCGTCGGCCCCGCCGGCGTTCGACACACGAGACGCCGCGTCGTGTACGAGAGGAGCACTTTGTCGCTGTCGGAGCGAGCCAGCCCGCCGCGCTTCGGTGCCCCGCGCACACGACGGCTCGCATCGTCTCGGTGCAGGAGCCCCCAGAGGTGGTACCAAGGGAAGTCCCGCAAGTCCGTCTGCCCCTGCCCGGGACGCTGGCTCTCGAGATGCGCGAGGGCGTCGACGGGTCGACTATCTCGCCACGACGCGTACGCGAGCTCGAGGTGCGTCGCGTACGCGTAGCGTCGATTGAAGCGATCGCGCGCCTCGATCTCGGTGCGGTGCTCGTGCTCGCGGCGTGCGTAGAGAATGCTGGCGACGACCGTGCCGACGATCAAGAGCGCCGACAACGTCAGCAACGCGGCCGCCGTCGGACGCCGGCGCACCCAGCGCATCGCCCGAGGAATCGCGCCGTGACGCCGCGCTCGCACCGGCACGCCGTCGACGAAGCGCTCGAGGTCGTCCGCGAGCTCTGCCGCGGTCGCGTAGCGCTTCTCCGGCGACTTCTCGAGGCACTTGAGACAGACCGTCTCGATGTCGATCGCCAGCCCCCGGCCCGAGCTGCGCGGCGAGGCCGGCTCCTCGTCGACCAATTGCCGCATCGTGTCGAGCGGGGTCGCGCCCTCGAATGCGACGCGCCCGGTCAGGAGCTCGTAGAGGATCATCCCGAGCGCATAGACATCGGTCTGGACCGTCGCCGCCCCGGAGCCGTGCACGGCGAGCTCGGGGGCGAGGTACTTGATCGTGCCGACGACGGCTCCGGTGCGCGTGAGGCCGCCGTCGTCGGAGTGGACGTGCTTGGCGAGGCCGAAGTCCGTGACGTGCGGAGCTCCCTCCGCGTCGATCATCACGTTGGCCGGCTTGAGATCGCGGTGCAGCACGCCGTACTTGTGCGCATGGTCGACAGCGCGAGCGATGTCGGCGATCACGCGTGCGGCGACACGCGGCGCACGCCAGCGCCCGGGATTCACGGAGAGGTCCTGCCCCTCGATGAGCTTCATCGCGAACCACGGGACGCCGGACTCCTCGCCGACGTCGTAGATCGGCACGATGCCCGCATGGTCGAGCCGCGCAACCGTCTCGGCCTCGCGGCGAAACCGTTCGCGATCCTCGGGGCGAGAGAGGGCCCCGCTGACGAGGATCTTCACCGCCACGACGCGGCCGAGCGTTCGATGGCGCGCGCGAAGGACGACGCCCATGCCGCCGCGCCGGATCTCGCCTAGCACGTCGTAGTCGCCGAGCCGCTCCGGCATGAGAGCGCCCGCGGACGCGTCGGCCCGGTCGTCTGCCTGAACGACGCCGTCGAAGCAGTCCTCGCTCTCGAAGAACCGGGCGAGCTCGTCGGCGATGTCGGCGTGACGAGCGAGCCATACAGCGCGGTCCACGGCCTCACCGCGCTCCTTCGCCTCGAGGTACTCGCGTACGACACGGTCGATAACGTCGTCACCGCGTCCCGAGGCCTCGTCCTCCGCCGAGGAGGTCGCGTCGTCCATCAAGAGACTCCGTCGGCTGTGCCCAGCTCCCGGCGCAGGCTCTCGAGCCCCCGACGGATGAGTCCGGCGACGGCGTCGGCGCTGCGCTCCATGTCGGCGGCGACCTCCGCGACCGAGAGCGCTCGAACCCGCTGCAGGACGATCGCGCGACGCTGATCCTCGGGCAGCCGAGAGAGGCCGTCGACGACGCGCGCGGCGAGCTCGGCGCCGGCCGCTCGCGCGCTGGGTGACGCCTCACGGCCGACCACGAGCCGCTCGAGACGGCTCGAGGACTCGTCGAGCGCGGCCGCGAGCGAGCACTCCCTGCGCAGGTCGCGTCGCGCCGCGCGATGGTCGCGCAGGACGTTGCGCAGCGTGTTGGCGAGGATCGTGCGCAGCCACGCGGTCGTGCGGCGTTCGCACCCGAGCATCTCCTGCATCGCGGGGCACCCGCTGCGCTCGGGAGCGCGCAGGAAGCGGTGCGCCTGCATCAAGGTCTCCTGCACGACGTCGGATGGATCGACACGCCGCAGGATCGGCCCGTTGAGCTCGGTTTCCGCCAGCACGCGCAGGTAGCCACGAAACTGCCCGGGCAGCCACGAATCACTCGGGTCGCCGCTCGCCCCGTCGGGCATCGGAGTTTCCGCAGCCATGGGCCTCCCTCACCGTCACTCCGGATCGCTCTCGATTCTAACGGTCCGGGGAGCGACACCCAAGGGCGCGGAGCCGAAAACGATAGATCTCGCGACGGTGCGCAGTCCGCCTCGTGTCTAGGTTTGTGGGGGGAAAGGGAGCCCCCTCCATCGACTTCCCGCAGAAAGAGAGTGCCATGAAACACTGTCGTGCCGCGTCTCGCCTCGTCTTGATCGCATCGGTTCTCCTCGGCCCAACTGCCCTCCGGGGCAACGACCCCGCCTTCGTCGCGACGATCCCGACTGCCGCGACACCGTTCGGCGTCGCCGTCAATCCGGTGACGAATCGTGTCTACGTAGCGCACCGAGGCGAGGGCCTGGTCACGGTGATCGATGGCCACACGAACTCCATCACCGCGACACTCCCCGTCGGGTCCAACCCCGTCGCAGTGGCGGTCAACTCGGCGACGAACAAGATCTACGTCGCCGACTTCTCGTTCGGGGGCGACGTCTGGGTCATCGACGGGAGCACCCACGCGGTGTCGCTCGCGGCCAGCGTGGGAGCGGCCCCGCTCGCGATCTCCGTCAACCCGATGACGAACCGCGTCTACCTGGCCCAGTGGAGCAGCCACACCGTCGCTGTGCTCGACGGAGCGACAAACACTGTCGTCGCCAGCATCTCCGTCGGCAGTCGCCCGTTTCATCTCGCGGTGAATACGACGACGGACCGCGTCTACGTGTCCAACAACGACGACGATACGGCATCGGTCATCGACGGAGCCACGAACACGGTGCTGGCGACGATCCCGACCGGCACTGACCCTCGCCACGTCGCCGTCGATTCCGCGCGGAACCGCGCGTATGTCGGCAGCGGATTCGACGGCGCCGTCACTGTCATCGACGGGAATACGCTCGGTGTCGAGGCGGCCGTCCCCGTCATCCATCCGGAGGGAATGGCGGTCGACCCCGGCACCTCGAGGATCTACGTTGCCAACAATCCGCATTCATCGATCACCGTGATCGACGGCCTCACGAACACCGTGATCGGCGCCGCGGCGACGCCGGGGCCGTCCGTCGTCGGCCTGGCGCTGAACATTGTCACGAAGCGGATCTACGTCTGTGACTACGACGGTCCCAGCGTGACTGTCCTCGCCGACGAGCCCTCGGCGTCCCCTCGAGTCACCTACGAGTTCTCGGGCACGGCGTCGGTCGTCGACGCCGGGAACCTCATCGGCGGCTCGGACACGGGAGTGCCGTTCGCGGGCTCGTTCTCGTTCGACCCCGACGCCCCGATTCTCGGGACGCCGAACGATCCGATCCTCGGAACCACCGTCGCCACCTACAGGATGTCCCCGCCGCTCGGGCCGAACGAGCTCGCCATCACGATCCGCGGCGTCGACATCGAGGCGGAGCCGGGCACGCCGCTCGATATCTCGATGCAAGATGGGACGCCGTTCCCCGGCAACCCGAACCCGACGGACTCGTTCCACCTGCGCTCGAGCTACCCGAAGACCGAGGGCGTCGCGGTCGTACCACACGCGGTGAGCTCGATCGATCTCGTGTTCCTCGACTCGAGCGGGGTGATCTTCCCGGACGAGAGCGTCCCGACCGCGTTCGACCTCGCGGACTTCAACCTGGCCCAGATCGTCATCCAGTTCCGCGATCCGAACGCGGCCGGCACCATCCTGTACCAGATCACGGGGAACCTGGACGCTCTGGCACCGCGAGAGTGTCACGACCCCACGGCTGACCTCTCCACCGCGTCCAACCCGAACGGCGCCTGGAGCTACGGCTACTCCGACACGCTGACCAGCGGGTTCGTTCCCTACACGAACAACTCGACCCCCGCCGGCTTCGAAGGGCTCGAGTTCTGGTACTGGGAGGGCACCGGCGGCAGCGACGTCGTGCCCGCGGTCTGGCGGAATCCGACGCCGAACCCGATCGATCCGGCCGGTGGGCCGGAGACCGAGCCGGGCGAGGCGGCCTTCCACCCCGGCCCGAACGGAGAGTACAGCTGGTATCGCTTCACGGCGCCCGCAGCCGGCGACTACGATGTCTACGCCTCGTTCAGCCTGATGATCACCGGCGGCTGCACCGGCACGACCGACGTGCGCGTCGTCCGCAGCGGCACCGAGCTCGCCGCACTCACGCTGAACGACGGCACCGAAGTCCCGCAGAGCTTCTCGAGCGTCTTGGCGCTCGCCGTCGGCGACACGCTGGACTTCGGCGTCGGCATGAACGGGGACAACTTCAACTGCGACGCGACCCACATCGACGCCACGATCTGCCTCGTCGACTCGGCACCGAACGACACGGATCCGCCGATCGTGGATGTCACCGCGCCGGCTGCCGGCGACGTGATCAGCGCGACGAGCGTGACGCTGTCGGCGGACGTCGCGGACGCGTCGGAGACGACCGTGACGTCGACCCCGACCGGCATCCAGGACACGTTGCCCGCCGGCGGCGGCTCGGTGAGCGCCTCGGTGTCACTTGCGACGGAGGGAGCCAACGTGCTCGTCGTGTCGGCCGTCGACGAGTCCGGCAACGTCGGGGCCGATTCGGTCACAGTCATCCGCGACACGACCGCGCCGAGCGTGACGATCGTCTCGCCGGCGTCGGGAGCCGTTTTCGGCGTGTCTCCCGCGACGCTGACCGTGGATGTCGGTGACGCCACCGCGACAACCGTGTCGTTCGGAGACAACGACTACCTGCTGCCGGCCGCGGGCGGCCAGGTGCTCGGCGACGTCGACCTTCTCGAAGGCGTCAACAGCGTCACCGTGACGGTCGTCGATGCTGGCGGCAACTCGACGCAAACCGCCGTCGACATCGTCCTCGATCTCGCCGCTCCGATCGTCACGATCGACACGCCGCTCGACGGCGCGTGCTTCGGTCCCGGCGAAGAGACGGTGCCCGTGACGGCGACGATCGACGATTCGACCGCGACGACAGTCGGCTCGGCACCCTCCGGCGTCTCGGCGTCGCTTCCCGCCGGCGGCGGCATCGCCGTCGGCGCGGTGGCGCTGGACGAAGGGCTCAACTCGATCACCGTCGAGGCGACGGACGCGGCCGGACGCGTCGGATCGGACGTCGTCTCCGTCACCCTCGACACGACCGCGCCGAGCGTGACGCTCACGTCGCCAGCAGACAGTGACGCGGTGAGCGGCGAGATCGACATCGACGCCTTGCCGATCGATATTGCGCCGGGCTCGGGCATCGACCGCGTCGAGCTCGAGGTCGATGGCAACCTCTTCGCGACGCTGACCGCCTCACCGTACGGAGCCGTCTTCGACACGAGGACTGTCGCCGACGGCCACCACACCCTCACCGCCCGCGCATTCGACGGCAAGGGCAACGCGGCGACGGCCTCGGCGGAGGTGCTCGTCGACAACACGGCGCCGACGGTCGCGTTCACGAGCCCTCTCGACGGCGAGTTCGTCATGGGTTCGACCGCGCTGGAGGTGACAGCCAACGACGCCGGTTCGGGAATCGTCTCGGTCGAGATCCTCGCGGACGGCGACGCACCGACGGTCGATCCCTCGGCGACGATCGCGCCGCCGCAGGCCATCACGGTCCTGTCCGGAAGCGAGGACACGACCCTGCGCCCCGACGGCGAACTCGGCTTCTCGGCCTTGGCAATCGACGACGCAGGCAACGAGACGCTGGTCGAGATCGTCGTCACGGTCGACAACACGGCACCCGAGAAAACCATCGTCCGCCCGAGTCGACGACGCGTCCGCGGCACGATCCCGATCGAGGCCGTGGCCGACGACGCCTACCTCGATCGCATCGAAATCCTCGTCGATGGCAACCTGATCGGAAGCTCCACGACATCGCCGTTCTCCACGACCTTCGACACGCGGGCGCGAATCGACGGCGAGCTGGAGATCACCGCCGCGGTCCACGACCTCGCCGGCAACGTCAGCACCTGCTCGATCACCGTCGTAGTCGACAACATCCGGCTGCGCCTGCGGCCGCACGTGCTGGACATCGAGCGCGACGACGATGACGACGACGAAGATGATGACGACGACGACTACGCCATCGCCATTCTTCGAGGCGCGAGCGTCGGCTTGCTCATCCCGATCGAGAGTCACGACATCTCGCTGCGCGTACCCGGCGGCAGCCCCGCCCCGGCGGTGCAGAACTGGAGCGGCGACGACGCCACTGCCCAGAGCGCCTACGGCACCTCCCTGCGGATCCGCTTCCGACGCCAGGATCTCGAGAACGCGATCCTCGCCGGCATCGTGGTCGGTGAAATCGGAGCCAGGGCACGACGCGTACCCGTCGAGCTCGTCGTCGACGGTCAGGTGCAGGCCAAGACGCGCATTCGCATCTGCATCGACGACTGACACGAGGTCTCACAGAGAGAGCCCGTCGAGGAGCGTCGTCCGAGTCGGACCGCGCGCCTCGACGGGCCGATACCGGAGGAAACGATCATGAGAAGCATGCTGTCGCTACTCGCGATCATCGCGGCGGCCGCCGTTGGCGTCGTCGCTCTGCGCTCGCTTCCGCGAGAGCACGGGGCCGAGACGGCGCGCATCGACGTCGCGGCGGTCGACCTCTCCCCGCCTCGAGCAGCGACGGGGAGTCACGCCGAGGCGGCACAGCCCCCCTCAGTGGCGACGACGCCGGCGGAGGTACGTGAGGTCTACCACTACGCGAGGAACGCCGAGCCGGAGAACATCGCGACTCTGCGGCACCTCGCGCTGCGCTCCGCGGATCCGCTCGTCGCGGGCAACGCGATCGGCGCCCTGGGACGGCTGGGGGGTATCTCGGACGACGACGAGGTCGTCGCGCTCGCCGAGGACTCGCGTCCGCGCGTGCGACACGAGGCGGTGCGAGCGCTGGGAGTCGGCGGCGATCGAGAGGTCGTCGGCCGCTTGGTCGAGCTGGCGGACAACGACGACGCGACGACGGCCGCGCTCGCGATCGAGGCCCTCGGGCGACTCGGCGGCGAGGCCGCGAAGCGAAAGCTCCGTGGCGTACTCGTCAGCGCAGATGCGAGCGCGCTGGCGAAGGCGTTCGCGCGACAGGCGCTGCGCACGGCTGAAGGTCGCGACAGCTGAAGCGTCGACGCCAGCATCTCGGAACGCCCGTCGAGAAACGGCCGTCATGGCGCTCGAAGCCCTACTTCAACGGCCCCTCAACTCCTTCGCGAACACGCGCTGCAACCACCGCGGAATCACGCGGAGCTTCCAGTGCGGTCCATAGAAGCGGTCGTTTGCCGCGTCGCGCTGCGCGAAGGCCTGCCAGCCCTTCCTCGTGAACGACTCCTCGAGCTCTGCGTTCGGGTCGCACGGGTGCCAGGCGAGGCAGCCGATCGGCTTCGCTGTCGTGTGAACGAGGCATCTCGTGCCGTCCAGAAGAGGACAGTCGAACGGTTGGCGCGAGTCGTCGTCGCGGAGATCCGGCAATTGCCGCCGCAGCCGAGCGAGGACCTGCGGGAGCGTCCGGCGCAGGTCCGGATCGGCTTGGAAGGCCTTGGCGATCGCGCTCGCCTCGAGCGGCGAGATCCGCATCTGATTGAATTGGCGCGTGCAGCAGCGATGCGCCGGCTGACCGCGCTGATAATCACTCTCGTCGAGAAGTCGGTCGAGCTCCTGATAAAGCGGCGCGCGGATCTTCTCGAGCTCCTCGAGCGCGGCCGCCTCGACGAAACGCCGCCGGCGCGGATCCGGCCGATGCGAGGAATGCCGCGTCGAACGGGCCCCCTGCCACCTTGTCGGACGTTTTCGGCCCACGCGATCGACCTCCCGGTCAGCGAAAAAACGTCGAGTTCGGGTCGCGGCTCCGTCGAATCACCAAGAACACGGAGACACGATGCGGTGCGGGACTACGGGCCGCTTTGCCGCACTCTCGGCCGCAGACTATACTTCTCCGTCACGACGAGGCAAAGGGAAACGATGGTCCGACTGCTCGATTGGCTCGATGATCACCGCGTCGTCACGATCAGCGTGCTCAACGCGATGGTTCTCGTCACCCTGGCCGTACTGCTCGCCGTCGCCTCGATGGAGCCGCCGCGAGAAGCCTGGGCCGACGACACGGCGACCGAAGAGCGCACCACGCGTGCCGTCGAAGCCTCGGGTGGCAGGCAGCGACGCGTGATCCCGCGGTCCAGCCAGGTGGCCCAGCCACCGAGCAGTTCTCAGCACGAGACCGAAGACGCCCCGTCCTACCGCGACTCTGACGACCGCGCGGGCACGACCGCGACCGAAGGAACGCGCCGTCGGCGCCGCTCCTGGCGGTGACCGGCTGACCCGGGTCAGGAGTCGGCAGCCGACGCCGGCGCGCCCCACGCGACCGGCTCGTAGCCCTGCTCCCACACGAGCGGGAAACGCATCACCGGTTGCCACGCGATCTCGGCGGCGCCGACGAACCGGAGCTGCCCGGCGAGCGGGTAGCCGTGAACCGGATGCTCGAGGTTACGGGTCTTCTCCTGCCGCTGGTCGCCCGCACTGAGCGCGCGATGGTCGTCGTGGGCGTGATCGAAGCCGTCCAGGTACGGCCGGAAATCGGCGATCAAGCCGTCCGGTGTCTGGTAGACGTACAGTTCCATCGCAGCAGCCAGGCTCGTCGTGCGTTCCTCGAGATGCGTCAGTCTATCATCATCAGATGCGTCCACGCGCGGACCTTCTTCTCGAGCAGATCGAGGGGAATCGCGCCGTCCTCGAGTACCAGGTCGTGGAATGCCCGCAGGTCGAACCGCTCGCCAAGCGCCTTCTCGGCGTAGGCTCGCAGCTCGCGGATTCGAATCTCGCCCAGCTTGTACCCGAGGGCCTGGCCGGGCCAGACGATGTAGCGGTCGATCTCGGCCTCGACGTTGACGCGGGTCAACGCGGTGTTCGCGAGCATGTAGTCGATCGCCTGCTGCCGCGTCCAGCCCTTCTGGTGCAGACCGGTGTCGACGACGAGGCGGCACGCGCGCCACGCCTCGAAGCTCAGCCGCCCGAAATCGGCGTACGGATCCGTGTAGAATCCCATCTCGAGACCGAGGCGCTCCGCGTAGAGCCCCCACCCCTCGACGTACCCGTTGAGGTGCATCACACGGGCGCGCAGCCTTGGCATCCCCTCGAACTCCAACTGGAGCGCGAGCTGCAGGTGATGGCCGGGGACGGCTTCATGCAGCGCCAGCGCCTCCATCTCGTACTTCGGACGGCTCGACAGAGAGGTCGTGTTGACGAAGAAGAACCCCTGCCGTGAGCCGTCGGCCGCCGGCGCGTCGTAGTACGCGCTGGTCGCTGCGCCCGCGGCGTACTCGGGAATCGGAATGACGCCATACGGCGCGCGCGGCAGACGACCGAAGAGCTTCGGCAGCTCCGCATCGGCACGCTTGCAGATGTCGCGAAAACCGACGAGAAGGTCCTCCGCGCGCTCGTAGTAGAACCGCGGATCGACGCGCAGGTGCGCGATGAATGCGGTGAGGTCGCCGTCGAAGCCGACCTTGCGCCGAATGGCCTCCATCTCGGACCGGATGCGCGCGACCTCACCGAGACCGATCTCGTGGATGCGGTCGGGATCGAGATCGGTCGTCGTCTCCTCGCGCACACGCCAGGCGTAGTACTCGGCACCACCGGGAAGCGACGCGACGCCGACCTGCGCGCGCGTCTTCGGCAGGTACTCGCGGGCGACGAACTCCTCGAGACGCCGCAACGCCGGCAGAACCTCCGCGTGGAGAACTTGCCGTGCCGATGCGGCGAGCCGCTGCGCGTCCGCATCGGAGACCGTCTTCGGAAGCGTCGCGAAGAAAGTCCAGAACGGGTGGTCGGTCGGGTCGTCGACGAGCTGACCGCGAATCTGCTCGAGCACCTTCTCGACGACCGGCCGCGACTGCGTGCGGCCGCTCGCGATGCCTGCGCGCATCGTCTCGATCGATCCGCTGACGTACGCGGGCACGCGACGCAGACGCGCGATCGCGACCTCGAAGTCCGGCGCGTTCCGGCGGCGCATCATGTCGAACACGCGCGGCTGCTCGGTGTGGAAGCCGTGCAGCGGATCGAGCTGCCGCAGCACGTGCTGGCCGCGGCGGTGCGACTCGGCCTCGCCATCGAGCCAGCCGGCGAGAAGCGTGCGGCTAGTGCGCGCGGCGGGCGCATCGATTCCGTCCAGCTGCGCCTTCAACGCCGCGATCTCCTCGGCATACCGCGCGTGCCCCTGCGGGCTCGGATCGTTCAGGAGCGCGTCGTGGTCGTGGACGCCCTGCCTCGTCGCCGCCTCGGGATGGTGCTTCAGATAGACGTCGTACGCGCGCTCCCACAGGCCATCGAGCTCCCGCGACTCGGAAGAGGATCCGTCCGGCTCGACGGACACCGTGCAACAGGAAACGAGGGACGACAGCGTGACGAGGGCGAATGCGACGAGGAACGCGGCGTTCTTCATCCGGCTTTCCGTTCGGTTCGAGAGTTCGTCTGCGGTTCCGTTCGAGAGCTCGACGACACCGACTCTGGCGACGTCCGCGATCGGCCGTATGATACCAAACCATGAACCCGCCCCCCGACACCTCCCTCGACTCCGCGCCGAGCGACGTCGAGGTCCCCGCCGCGTTGCAGCGCTCCTGGATTCAGCGGCTGCGGTGGCACTACGATCACATCAACTACCAATACGTCGACTCGACGCTGAAACGCCCGCTCTTCCTGATCGGGCAATCGAGGCAGCGTCTCGGCGAGTGGAATGGCGCCCGGCGCACGATCACGATCTCGCAGCATCACATTCTCGAGCACTCGTGGGAGACGGTGCTCGACACGCTACGCCACGAAATGGCGCATCAGTACGTGCACGAGCACCTGGGCCTCCCCCACGTGCCACCGCACGGCGATGCGTTTCGGGAGGCGTGCCGCATCCTCCGCTGCGAGCCGGACGCAACGACACGCGGGAAGCCACTCGAACGGCTCGTCGAGTCGAACGACGAGCGCGACCGCATGCTCCAGCGCATCAAGGAGCTCTTCGCGCTCGCCGGAAGCCCGAACGAGCACGAAGCCGCCAACGCGATGCGCATGGCGCAGAAGTACCTGCTCAAGTACAACCTCGACCTCACGGAGCTCGACGACGATCGTCGCTACGAGACCCGCTTCCTCGGCCGCTGTTCCGCGCGCATCCAGGAGTACGAGTACACCCTGTCGACGATCCTGCAGGATCACTTCTTCGTCATGGTGATCTGGACGTACTCGTACGACGCGATCCGCGACCGCTCCGGCAAGATCCTGCAGATCAGCGGCACGCCGGAGAATCTCGAGATCGCCGAGTACGTGTACCACTACGTGATGCAGCTCGCCGGTCCGCTCTGGCACGAGCGCCGCCGGGAGATAAGACGCGCCGCCAACGACGCGCGACGCGGCGGCAGGCGACGCGGCACGAAACTGCAATACCTCGCCGGACTCGTGCGCGGCCTGCTCGACAAGCTCGGGGCGCAGAAGACGACGCTCGCGCAGGAGCACGGCCTCGTCTGGGCCGGCGATTCGCGCCTGACCGACTTCTACCGCTACGTCAATCCGCGCGTCCGCACGATCAGCTCGTCCGGCGTGTCACGTAGCAACCAGTACGACGCGGGCGTACGCGACGGCAAGAAGATCGACATCCGCCGCGGCCTGACGGGGAACAACGGCAACCGCGGCCGGCTGCTCGAGTAGTCCGAGTCGTCAGCAGCCGGCCGCGGTCCGCTAGCTAACGGTCAATCGACGTCGTCCTTGCGCTCG
>CAYMRB010000101.1:24586-24900 GCA_964392615.1 uncultured Planctomycetia bacterium
GCGGCGGGGGCGGCCCCCCCCCCCCCCCCCCGGGCCGCCCGGGCCCTAGCCCCGCGCCCGGCCCCGCCCGCCCCCGGGTCCGCTAGCTAACGGTCAATCGACGTCGTCCTTGCGCTCGTCATCGTCGCTCTCCGGCACTTCCGGTTCGCGAACGTCGAACTCCTGGATTCCCGGTGTGGGCGGAGGCTCGGGTGCCGGCGACTCGGGGGCCGGCGGCTCCGGCTCGAACAACGGCGCGGGCGCGGGTGGCTCAGGCTCCGGCTCCGGCTCCGGCTCAGGCTCAGGCTCCGGCTCGAACGATGGCTCGGGCGCCG
>CAYMRB010000102.1:0-24816 GCA_964392615.1 uncultured Planctomycetia bacterium
ATTTCGGCATGGTCGAGTCCGTGCGCGGCGATGGACTGAGCAAGATCTCCGGCACGTTCGCGTACATGTCGCCCGAGCAGGCCCGCGGCGCCACGCGGCGGATCGGGCCCGCGAGCGACGTATTCGGTCTCGGTGCCGTCTTCTACGAAATGCTGACCGGGCGGCCGCCGCACAGCGCCGACACGTCTCGCGCGCTTCTCCGCCTCGCGCGGCGCGGTCGCGTCGAGTCGCCGCAGGCGATCAACCCGCGCATCCCCGACGCCGTCAACGACGTCTGTATGCGCTGCCTGGCGCCGAACGCCGCCGACCGCTTCCCGAGCGCGGCGGAGCTGCGCGATGCCCTGCTGGCGTGTTCGCGTCGACCGAAGAAGCGCTGGAAGGGCTTCGCGCTGTCGTTCGGCTTCGGCAAGCGTCGATTCCGGTTGCAGATCGGCACGGCGCTCGCCACGGCCGTCGTCGCGGCGAGCGTCTGGGTCACGCAGGGCGAGTTCGAGTCCGATCCCGCCGACGATGTGGGCTCGACCGCTCGCGGCAATGCCGGTGCGGCGACCGGCGCCGCTGACGGCCGCCGTCGCGTGCGACTACCACCGGCGGGGCGCGGTCGCGGACCGCGTGCGGCGAGGCCGCCCCTTCCGATCCACTACGCATCGATGGACGGCCCCCTCGATGCGTTGCCGACGGTCAAGGTCGAGGCGCCTGCCGACGAGCGCTGAGCGAGCGTCGGCGCGTCACTCCTCCAGCAGCGCGAAGAACTCGCCCTCCGACAGGATCTCCGTGCCGAGCTGACGAGCCTTCTTCGCCTTCGACGAGGTCGAATCCGGATTCGCCATCACCAGGTAGTCGAGTCCGTCTGACACGCTCTTCGCGGCCCGCCCGCCGCGCGTCGTGACGAGGTCCTGCATCTGCTTGCGCGTGTAGCGCTTGCCGGATGCTTCGTCGACCTTCTGAATGGCGCCCGTGAAGCAGAACGATTTGCCGGCGACCGGGCCATCAGCGGGAGCGGCGCCGGCGGCGGGGGCCGGCACCTCCTGCGGCGCGATGCCGGCTTCGAGCAGGCGGTCGATCAGCGGTCGCTTCGCCTCGAGACCCTCGACGATCGCGCCGGCGAGGATCTCGCCGAAGCCCTTGATCGCAGCGATCTCGTCGCGCGACATCGCGAGGAGCGCATCGAGATTGCGTACGCCGCCGTCGGCGAGCATCTGCATGCGCTGGCGCGAGAAGGCGGTGATGTTGAGCCCTGCGACGAATCGGTCGAGCGACGGCGATCGCGTCGCGTCGATGTTGCGCACGAGCTTCTCGGCGAGCGTCGTTCCCATTCGCTCGAGTGGAGTGAGCTTGTCGGCCGTCAACGCGTAGAGGTCGACCGGATCCGCCACGAGGCCCTCTTCGATCAGAATGCGTACCCACTTCTCGCCGAGCGAGTCGATCTCGAGCTCGACGATCCACCGCATCACGTCGCCGAACGTCTTGCCGACGCAGTCCGCGCTCGGGCAGCGCAGGAACTTGCCGTCTCGCGTCAGCTCCGCCTCGCAGACGGGGCACTCCGACGGTGGGGTGATCGCTTCGCCGTCGCCCTTCTCGACGACGCGCATGACTTGGGGGATCACATCGCCGCGCCGCTCGACCCAGACGCGGTCGCCGATCGATAGACCGAGCGCGTCGATCGCGTCGACGTTGTGCAGCGTCGCGTTCGACACCGTGACGCCGGCGATCGGCACCGGCTCGAGGCGCGCGATCGGCGTCACGCGCGAGCCGATTCCGAGCGACCAATCGACCGCTCGCAGCGTTGTCGCCTTCCCGGCGGACGGGAATTTGTACGCCATCGCGAACCGCGGGCGATTCTGTCGGCTGCCGAGCTCGCGTTGCAGCGCGATCGAGTCCGATCGCACGACGAGGCCGTCGATCTCGTAGTCGAGCTCGTAGCGCAGCCCCGGCTCGCCGCCGCTGCCCTCGTAGCGTTCCCAGAGCGCGAGGAGGTCCTCGATCGTTTGGTCGTAGTAGCTCGTCGCGAGCTGCAGCTCGAGCTCCTCCTCGAGGAAGCGCATCTTCTCCCTCTCGGTGTCGAACTCGCGGTCGAC
Organism: uncultured Planctomycetia bacterium; assembly: GCA_964392615.1. GTDB lineage: Bacteria > Planctomycetota > UBA8108 > UBA8108 > UBA8108 > CAYMRB01. The sequence continues at coordinate 2,079 of CAYMRB010000102.1, forward strand.
GCTGAGGACATCGTAGAAGAACACCTCGAAGTGCTTGTTGAGCGAGCGGTCGCCGTGCTTCTTGCGCACGGTGCCGCTCACCGTATTGCGAGGATTGGCGAAATCGCGCGACGCGAAGTGCTTCTCGAACTCGCTCAGGCGCAGGATGACCTCACCGCGGACGCTGCCCGTGAACGGCTTCGAGAGCCGCTTCTCGGCATTGCGGAAGCACACCGCGTTGTGAGTCACGACCTCGCCGGTGAAGCCGTCGCCTCGCGTGATTGCATCGACGAGCTCGCCCCCTTCGTACTCGAGCTCGATGCTGATGCCGTCGTACTTCTCCTGGATCAGATACGACTGCCCGGTCTTCTCGGCCCAGTGCTCGAGGCGGTCCGGCGTGACCTTATCGAGCGAGCCCATCGGAATCCGATGCTCCTTGGTGGGCAGTCCCGCCGTCTGGACGACGGGGGCGCCGACCTCGGCGAGCGTCGCGCTGTCGGGCGACAGCGTCTCGAGCTCGTCGACGAGGGCGTCGAACTCCGCATCGGTGATCTCCGGCTCGCGATTGTAGTACAGCTCGCGGTGGTGCCGGATGAGGACCTCGAGCTCGGCGATGCGATCCTGGTCCGTCACGGGTTGGTCTCCGTGATTGAGTCGAGCGCCTCGAAGTGTCCCACCATGGTCGGCTCTTTGCTGCGGGAGCGCAGCACGTAGGCGGGGTGGAACGTGACGAGGAAGCTCACGCCGGGAAAGCGCTCGTTCTCGAAAAGGGTGCCGGCGACCTCCGTCACCTTTGCGCCGCGCATCTCCGGAAGGACGTGGCGGATCGCCGTCGCGCCGAGCAGGACGACGCAGCGCGGCGCGGCGAGCTCGATCTGCCGGAGCAGGTAGGGGAGGCACGCGGCGACCTCGTCGCGCTTCGGCGCGCGATTGTCCGGCGGACGGCACTTCGCGACGTTCGCGATCAGGATGTCGGTCGCCGGGTCGATGCCGGCCTGCGTCAGCACCGAGTCGAGCAACCGGCCGGATCGACCGACGAAGGCCTGGCCGACGCGGTCCTCGTCCGCGCCCGGCGCTTCGCCGATCAAGAGGATCGACGCGCCGGGCGTGCCGCGATCGACGACGAGGTGCTGCCGTGTCGCCGCCAGTCCGCAGAGTCGGCAGTCGAATGCACCGAGGCGGCGGCGAAACTCCTCGTAGTCCGGAGCGTCGAGCACGCGCCGCTGCGCATCGTTCCGGTCGTTCCGGTCGTTCCGGTCGTTCGTCATGCCTTCCTCAAGCCCACTCGGTTGTCGTGAAACGTCGATCCCGCGCCGAGGTCGGAGACGCGGTCGGAGCACAGGGCGTTGATCCCCTTGCCGCCGCGGCACAGGCCGGGCGGCCAGACGCTCTCGGCGACGACGGTCCCCGCGACGACGTCGTCGGTAACGTCGGCGATCAAGCGGGCGCTGCCGTGCTCGTTGAAGAGCTCGACGACGTCGCCCGACGCGATGTCCTCCGCGTCGGACGGATGGACGAGCACATGCGGCTCGCCGCGCTCCTTGCGGATCGCATCGGCACCTGCGAACGACGTGTGGAGGAACGCGTGCGCGGGCGGCGTGATCAGTCGCAGCGGGTGCAGGTCGGGGTCCGTATCGAACGGATCGCCGCCCCAATCGACGACGGCCGGAAGCCCCCCGTCCTCGAGCGCCTTCGACTCGAACTCGAGCTTTCCCGACGGCGTCGGAAACGTGGTCGCGAAGCCTGACTCGCCCTGCGGGACCGCGAGGCGAAACGCCTCGCCGCTGAGCACGCGATCCACGTCGACACCGGCGAAGTTCGCGTGTGTCGTGTCGAGCAGCGCGCGGGCGTGATCCTCGACGTCGCGATCGAACCACGGATCGTCGAGCCCGAGAGCGCGCGCGACCGCTTGCACCACCTCGAGGTTCGTGCGGCACTCGCCGCGTCGCGGGATGGCCTGCTTGCCGAATTGCAGGTAGAGATGGCCGTAGCTACGGTGTAGATCGGACGACTCCGGAAACGTCGGAGCGGGCAGGACGATGTCGGCGTAACGGGCCGTATCGGACAGGAACCGATCGTGGACGACGGTGAAGAGGTCGTCGCGCGACAGGCCGCGTCGCAATCGACCTTGCAGCGGTGCCGTCGCGACCGGGTTCGATCCGTGTACCCAAAGCGTTCGGATCGGCGGATCGTCCCACTCCTCGAGGGCCTTGGCGAGGCCGGTCATCGGCAACTCCCGCGTCGGCTCGGTGAGCCAGTCGGGACGCTTGACGGCGTCGACGTTGAACCGAAACTCGCAGCCCGTGTCGTAGAGGACGCCGCCGCCGCGCTGTTGCCACGCGCCGACGGACCCCGCCAGGCAGCAGATGGACCGCATCCCCGCGCCGCCCTGCGAGCTGCGGCCGAGCCCGATGCCCGCCTTGAAGAGCGGCGCCGAGGCCGCGCCGATGCGCTGCGCGAGCGCTTCGATCGTCACTGCGGGGACACCGGTGATCGCGCTCGCGGCGGCGGGGGTGTACTTCGGTAGCACCTCGCGCGACAGCCGTTCGAAACCGATCGTCCGCGCCGCGATGAACTCCGTGTCGAGCTGTCCGTCGCGTTCGATCACGTGCATCAGCGCGAGCGCGAGCGCGGCGTCGGTGCCGGGACGGACGGGGATCCACTCATCGGCCGCACGCGCCGTGCGGTTGCGATACGGATCGATGACGATCAGCGGCGCGCCCTTGCGCCGCGCCTCGTCGACGAACTGCATGAGGTGCACCTGCGTCGTAACGACGTTGCACCCCCAGACGACGATCAGATCCGCCGCGACGACATCTTCCGGATCGACGCCGTAGCCGCTGCCGACGACGGCGACATAGCCGGCATCCGCGCCGTTGTAACAGATGTTCTGGCGCAGCCGCGTGGCGCCGAGGCGGTTGAACAGCGCTTCCGGTGCGAAGCGGTTCACTATTCCCATCGTCCCGGCGTAGTAGTAGAGGGCGAGCGACTCGCCCCCGTGCTCGTCGCGGCAACGCGCGATGCGGGTCGCGATCTCGCCGATTGCGTCGTCCCACGAGATACGTTCGAAGCCTTCCCGTCCGGCGCCCTTCGCCGCTCGGCGGCGGAGCGGCCACAGCACGCGATTCTCGTCGTAGACGATCGTCTCGTACGAGTTCACCTTGCCGCACAGGAAGCCCCGCGTGAACGGGTGCTCCGGATCGCCGCGGAAGCGGGTCGCGACCGGATCGCCGCTCGCGTCGTCGACGGTGACGAGCACTGAGCACGCATCGGGGCAGTCGTGCGAACAGACGGTCTTGGTGGTCGATTCCATGGCCTCGCGGTCCTTGCGCCGCCTTCGCCCGCTGGCCTCGTTGCGCGCAGCGAATTCGCTCGGCGAATATGCAGAAGCACTTGCGAAAGACGGCACGTGGGACGAATGGCGGCCATTCTCGCGTCGGTGCTCGGCGATTGCAACGCTCGCGGGGAATCGCCACAATGTGCGATTCTCGGGAATACGGAAGCTATCTGGTCACGAGCCGATGCCTCGGATCGTCATCCTCACCGAGGGTAAGTCGAACCCGCGGGACGCGAAGACCGCGACTGGCGTGTTGCGGTATCGGACGGACGATGTCGTCGCGGTGCTGGACACGGAGTGCGCCGGGCGAACGGCCGGTGAGCTCCTCGATGTCGGCGGCGACATCCCGATCGTCGCGTCGCTCGAAGGCGTCGACGCGAACCAGCTCGTTATCGGCATCGCGCCGGCTGGCGGGCAGCTTCCCGAAGAGTGGCGCGACGTGCTCCGCGACGCGATGCGTCGCGGCATGGACATCGTCAGCGGCTTGCACTTCTTTCTGAGCGACGATCCGGAGTTCGTCGCTCTTGCCGCAGAGCGCGGCGTACGGCTCGTCGACGTGCGTCGGCCACCGGACGACCTCGAGGTGTCGACGTGCGAGGCGCGCAACGCGCCGTGTTTCCGAGTGCACACGGTCGGCCACGATTGCGGCGTCGGCAAGCTCGTGACGTCGCTCGAGATCGACTCGGCGCTGCGCCGCCGAGGTCATGACACCGCGTTCGTCGCGACCGGTCAAACCGGCATCTTGGTCGCCGGCAGCGGCGTGCCGGTCGACGCGGTTGTCGCCGACTTCATCTCGGGCGCGATCGAGCGGCTCGTCCTGGAGCGCTCCGACAGCGAGTTCGTGTTGGTCGAGGGGCAGGGCAGCCTGATCCATCCGCTCTACTCGGGCGTCACGCTCGGGCTGCTGCACGGCTGCGCGCCGCAGGCGATGGTGATGGTCGTCGATCCGACGCGCGAAGCGGTGCGACACTCCGAGCTTCCCATGCCTCCGCTGCCGGAGATCATCGATCTCTACGAGCGCATGGCGGGGGTCATGTGTCCGTCGCGAGTCGTCGCGGTCGCGGTCAATACGTCGATGCTCGACGAGGCCGCGGCGCGATCGGCCGTCGACGAGATCGCCGCGCAGACCAGGCTGCCGGCGAGCGATGTGTTTCGGTTCGGCATCGACCCGATCGCCGATGCCGTGGTGGCGGAGCGGGAGGCGAAGGGCTGCACGGAATGAAACTCACGACTCGCTTCGAAGATCTCCAGCTTCGGCACACGTTCACGATCGCCCGCGGCTCTCGGGACATCAACCGCGTCCTCATCGCGGAGATCGCCGCGCACGGCAAGACGGGATACGGCGAGACGAGCCCGTCGGCGTTCTACGACGAAACTCCCGCCTCCGTGCGCGATGCGCTGGGGGGCCTCGCGCCGTGGCTGGAGGGACAGGACCCGCGGCACTACCGGCGCGTGCTCGAAGAGGCGGCCGAGCGGCTCGGCAGGCAACGCGCGGCTCTGTGTGCGCTCGATACGGCGCTCTTCGATTGGGCGTCGCGCGATATCGGCGTGCCGCTCTGGCGCATGCTGGGGATCGACCCTAGCCGCATTCCGATCTCGTCGTTCACGATCGGCATCGACGAGCCCGACGTCATGGTCGAGAAGCTCCGCGAGGCGCGGCAGTACGGACTGTACAAGATCAAGGTCGGCACGCCGCACGACATCGAGGTGTTGCGGCGGTTGCGCAAAGAGACCGACGCGACGTTCCGCATCGACGCCAACTGCGGCTGGACCGCCGCAGAGACGATCGAGAGGTCTCCGGAGCTCGCCGCACTCGGCGTCGAGTTCATCGAGCAACCGCTGCCGCCGGACCAGCTCGAGGCGATGGAAGAGGTGCACGCGAAGTGCGCGCTGCCGGTCATCGCCGATGAAAACTCCGTCGTGCCGGAAGACATTCCGAAGCTGCGGGGCCGGTTTCACGGTATCAACATCAAGCTCGTGAAGTGCGGAGGCCTTCTGCCGGCGATGCGCATGGTGCACCTCGCTCGCACGTTCGGCATGAAGGTCATGTTCGGCTGCATGATCGAGTCGAGCGTGTTGATCGGAGCGGCGGCGCAGATCGGCGCGCTGGCGGACTACCTCGACCTCGACGGCAACGTGCTGATCACGAACGATCCTTACCGCGGCATCCGAAACGACGCTGGACGGCTCGTGTTGCCGAACGGCTGGATCGAGCGGATCTGAGCGGAAGCAACGAATCGAAGAAGGGAGACGGAGCATGACCCGCAAGGTCAAGTGGGGGATTCTGAGCGCTGCGAAGATCGGCGTCGAGAAGGTCATCCCCGCGATGCAACAGGGCGAGCTCTCGGAGGTCGTGGCCATCGCGTCGCGCGACAAGACCCGCGCCGACGAGTGTGCGCAGAAGCTGGGCATTCCTCGCAGCTACGGGTCGTACGAGGAGCTGCTGGCCGACACCGACGTCGAGGCGGTCTACAATCCGCTGCCCAACCACCTGCACGTACCGTGGTCGATTCGTGCGGCGGACGCGGGCAAGCACGTGCTCTGCGAGAAGCCGATCGCGATGACGTCTACCGAGGCGCGGCAACTCGTCGCCGCGCGCGATCGCACGGGCGTCAAGATGCAAGAGGCGTTCATGGTCAGGACGCATCCGCAGTGGCTCGGCGCCGTCGAGCGCGTGCGCAGCGGGGCGATCGGCGATCTCGTGGCGCTGCAGTGCGTGTTCAGCTATTTCAATCGCGATCCGCAGAACATCCGCAACATCCTCGAAATCGGCGGTGGCGCCATCATGGACATCGGCTGCTATCCGATCACTACGGCACGCTTCGTGTTTGGCGAGGAGCCGACGCGCGTCGTCAGCTTGATCGATCGCGATCCGGAGATGGGGGTCGACCGGCTGACGTCGGCGATTCTCGACTTCCCGTCGGGGCAGGCGTCGTTCGTGTGCTCGACGCAGATGGTGCCGTACCAGCGCGCGCAGTTCTTCGGCACGAAAGGCCGTCTCGAGATCGAGATCCCGTTCAATGCGCCGCCGGACCGACCGTGTCGCGTGTTTCTCGACGGCGGCGACCTGTTCGGCCGCGACATCGAGACGATCGAGTTTCCGACCTGTGACCAGTACACGATCCAGGGAGACCGGTTTTCGCGTGCGATTCTCGAGGGCGACGACGTCGAGACGCCGCTCGAGGACGCGGTCGCGAACATGCGCGTCATCGAGGCCGTGCTGCAATCGGCGGACTCCGGACGCTGGGAAACCCCGTAGATCGGACTCAGCTTTCGGTCGCGACGCTGCGGACGATCTCGGTCAGGAACGCGTCGCCGAAGCGTTCGAAGGTCCGCTCGCCGACCCCGGGAATGCGACGGAAGCTGTCGGGCTCGCAGGGCTTTTCGCGCGCCATCGCGCGCAGTGAGCGATCGCCGAAGACGCGGAACGCCGGCACTCCGAGCTCGTCGGCGATGCCGCGGCGCAGGTGTCGCAGGCGCTGGAAGAGCTCCTCGTCCCAAGCTCCGTCGTCGGCGGAATCCGCCGCGTTCGAGCTGTCGCAGCGCGAGGCATCGCTTCGTGACGGCGCGACGCGGGCGGGCTCGGGCAGCGACAGGCGCACGGCCTCCTCTTCGAGCATCACGCGTCGGCCGCGGTCGGTCAGTCGCAGGATCGGGAAACGATCGCCGACCTGACGCAGGCAGCCCTCCTCTTCGAGCTTGTCCATCAGCTCGCGAATGGTCGTGCGCGGCATGCCGCGGAGGATGCCCCAGGTGGAGAGGTGTTGGAAGCCGAGCTCGGTCACCGGCTGCGCGCTCGAGCCGACGAGCATCTGAACGATGCGGCCGCGGCCGCACCGTCCCTTGGCACGAGCGACACCGGCGAGGATCTTGCGGACGATGACCGTTTCGTTCGCGGTCAACTCCCGCGGCGTGACGTGTCGGGTCACCGAGCCCTCGTGCGCCAGGCATTGATCGCACGTGCCGCACGTCGCGCTCGGGATCTCCTCCCCGAAGTGACGCAGGATTCGGTTGCGGCGGCACTCGCGCGCTCGGGCGAGCGAGAGCATCTGCTGGAGCCGTTGCTCGTCGCGCAGGCGCCGTGCGTGCAGCGCGGCGAAGTCGACGCCGATCTCCGCGAGCGCCTGGCGCGTTTCCGGCAGCCGTATCGCCCGGCCGCGGAACGGTGGCGTGTAGCGAACGAGGCCGTCACGGCTCAGATGAGCGAGCCCCTGGCGCAGCGACTCGATCGACAGACCGAGCTGCGCCGCCCAGCCCTCGAGGTGGAAGCTGGCCGCATCGCCTTCCGCGCGCGCGAACACCTCGCGCAGCGACTCGAACACCGCGTGCTTGACGGGCGCCCGTCGCGGGTACGGATTGGCGAGCCAATCGCTCTCCGGCGCGGGAGCGATCTCGGCGAGGTTGTCGTAGTGATCGAGGCGTTCGAGCGCTCCCGCCCGCTCGAGAATCGACAGCGCCGAGCGGAACGCCATCGGGTTGAGCTTCTCCGGCAACAGCTCGAGGGCGGACATCACCTCCTCGAGGTCGTTCAGGCTGCGGAAGATCGGGTTCTCGCCGATGGTCCACAGGAAGTGGTGTACGGCTTCGATGAGCTGACGGCTCGGATTGGCGCCTTCGATGAAGAACTCCTGCAGCCGCCGGTCGCCCTCGGAGAAGAGGAGCTCGCACCTTGCGGGATCGCCATCGCGGCCCGCTCGACCGACTTCCTGGTAGTACGCCTCGATGCTCCCTGGCAACGCGTAGTGGGCGACGAAGCGAATGTCCGCCTTGTCGACGCCCATGCCGAACGCGTTCGTCGCCGCGACGCAGGGCAGGCGACCTTCCATGAAGTCCTCCTGCACTTCGCGGCGCACGTCGGCGTCGAGGCCGGCGTGGTACGGGCGGCACCACGGGCCGTCGATGTCGTCCGTGCCGGGAAGAGCGAGGTCCGAGAGGAAGCCGGCGACCTCCTCCGTCTGGCGGCGCGTGCCCGTGTAGATGATGCCCGCGGGCGGCTCGCCGCCCTCGCGCAGCGCGAATTGACGCGTGACGAGCTCCACCAATCGCGCTTGCTTCTGTGCGTCGCTCGACGTCTTCGTGACGTGATACGCGAGGTTCGGGCGATCGAATCCGGTGACGACGCTCACCGGGTCGTCCATATCGAGCTCGCGGACGATGTCCTCGCGTACCTCGACGGTCGCGGTCGCCGTCAGGGCGATCGCCGGAACGTCGGACAGAAGCGCGCGGACCTCCCGCAGGCGCCGGTAGTCGGGGCGAAAATCGTGTCCCCACTGCGAGATGCAGTGCGCTTCGTCGATCGCCAGGAGAGAGACGTCGACATCGGCGAGCGCGCGGCGAAAGCCGCGGTTGCGGAACCGTTCAGGGGCCACGTAGACGAGCTTGAACACGCCCTGCCGCATCGCGTCGAGGCGCTCCCATTGCTCGTCGAGCGGGATCGAGCTGTTGATGCAGGTGACCGGAACGCCGCGCAGTCCGAGTGCGTCGACCTGATCCTTCATCAGGGCGATCAGGGGCGAGACGACGAGCGTGACCCCGGGCAGGACCAATGCCGGGACCTGATAGCAGAGCGACTTGCCGCTGCCCGTCGGCATGACGACGAGGCAATCGCGGCCGCCCTCGACGGCGGCGAGGGCTCGCTCTTGGCCGTCGCGGAACGCCTCGAAGCCGAACGTGTTGCGTAGAAGGTCGTGCGCGCGTCCACCGAAAGGAGAGGTCGACGCAGCGGGCGGCTCGCGCGCGCCGCCGGCGTCGGTGCCGGGTGACCCTGACCCAGCGGACCTCCCGTTCTCTTCCATGATCTTCTCCATCCGAGACGAGCAGTATAGCGGGGCCGAGACGGTCGGCAAAGAGCCTCGAGCGCTCCGCGATGTGCGTGGAGCCCGCCTTCGACGAGCTGCTACCCTTCCTGCTCCTCCGGATCCGGAACGGGTGAGGCGTGGTGCAGCACGAGCCGCCAGCCCTCGGGCGTGCGGAGGAAAATATTCGTCGCGATCGCGTGCGAGCCGGATACGCCGGACTGGCTGAGGTGCAGGATATTCTCCGCGCACGTCACCCACGCCGTCGCGCTCTCGATCCGCACGCCGACGTTCGAGACCTCGAAGCGGATCGTCTCGGTGTTCTTGAAGACCCTGTCCCAACTCTCGCGGATGGTCTTCCAGCCGGTCAGCATCGGCCAACCGGGGTGAACGCAGCTCACCCAGTCCGTCGACAGCCACACGTCGTCCATGCGCTCGATGTCGAGCGACTCGAGGGCGCGATAGAACTGCTCGTTCGCCGCGAGGACTTCTTCGCCGCGGCGGGTGGGGTCTTCGGAGGACGCGTCGTCGCGCGCCTCGCCGTCGGTGTCGGACTCGTCATCCGGATGCGACGGCGGTTCGTCGGGAAACATGTCGCCATCCTGCCGTCGGAACCGTCGCTTCGCAACAAGGGGGGCGCACCTTGCCCTCATCACCGGAAAACCCTGGCGCGTTTCGGCGCGATGGTCGACCATAGCCCTTTGAGAGAGAAGAGAAGTGGACACGGGAGTTCATACGATGTCGTGGTCTGCCAGCGGAAAGTCTCTCCGAGGGCTCATCCTGAGCTCGCTTCTCGTCGGTCTCTGTAGTGTCCCGGCGCTGCCTCGGGATCTCGACGAGGAGGACTCGTCGTCGCGTAAGGAGCTGTTGATGGCGACGTTGCGCGCCGGCTTGAAGCGCGGGCACGCCTCGACGTCGAGCCGAGCCGTCGCCGACTTCGACCCGCGCACCGCATCGGCGCAGGAACGTCGCGTTGCTCGCAAGCTGCGCACGACGCGCGTCGCTCTGCGCGTCGACGACGAGAGCGTCCAGGAGACGCTGCGGTTCCTCCAGCGCGTCAGCGGGATCAACTTCGTCGTCAGCTCGAAGGCCCGCAAGGCGCTCGCCAAGAAGGAGCGCCGGCTGACGATGTCGGTATCCGATCTCCCCGTCGAGAACGTACTGAGCCTGATAGCCCGATCGCTCGGCGATTACCGGTTCGTCTTCCGATACGGCGCCGTCGTTCTCGTGCGGGCCGAGGAGCACCGGCCGCGGCGGATCTTGCACGTCTACGATGTTCGCGACCTCGTCAGGCCGCGCCGCCACTTCAGAGCGCCGCGCCTCGGTCTCGGAACCGGCGAAGACGAGCGATAGCGACAACTGTTCTCACAACGTTTTTACAACGCATCGAGCGCGCAACGCATGAATCTCGCCCACGTCGGACCGTCTCGAGTTGTCTTGGTGATTCTGTTCGCGTACTGCGTCGCGACACCGTTCGCGACCGCGCAGCGGCGCGGCGGAAAGAAGCCCGCGGTCGAGAAGGAGGACTCCGCCCGAACGAAGCGGGCCATCGAGCGGCTTCTCGGAGGTCTCGAGCCGGACCGGAGCTCGATCACGAGCGCGCTCCGGAAGTACGCCTCGATCGAGTCCAGGCGGTCGCTCGGGCTGTTCGGTCGTCACCAAGCACACGAGAAGCTGCTGGCCGAGCTTCGCAAGATGGACACGCCCGACCTCGCCAAGGTCGCGAAGTCCTATCTGGGCAGAAAGCCTCGTCGCAGCGATTTCCCGGTCAACGTGCTGCTGATGAAGACGCTGATCGGGTCGAAGTTCCCGATGTCGAAGGACGAGCGCATCGAGCTGTTGCTCGGCGTCGCGAAATCGAAGGACATCACGCTCGCGACGTGGGCCGTTCGACTGCTCGCCGACACCGGCTGGCCGGAGGCGATCGACGCCCTGATCGTCCTCCTGCGAGCGGAAGAGGACGCATCTCGGCATCTCGAGGATCTCTCGTCCGTGATCAGCGTGGAGCTCTACCGCGTGCTCGGCGCCGCAGCGATCGGGAGTTCCGGCGCGATCGAAAAGGCGTGGAAGCAGAGTGGACGCAAGTTGCCGAAGAAGCCGGACTACTCGCCGGCCGCGACCGGTGGCAGGACGGGATTCTTCGGCGACCGGATCTCGCTGCGGGCGGTCTTCTGCATCGACATTTCGTCGAGCATGCTCGGCGAGGTCGCGCTGCGCCCGCGGTTCACGGGTAAGGGGAAGACTAAGCGGAAGGACGAGAAGAAGGGGCCGACCGTCAAGGAGAAGAAGATCGAGATCGTGCGACGCGAGCTTCTGCGGGCGCTCGGGGGGCTGCGTCCCGAGAGCCGCTTCAACATCGTGCCGTACGACAAGACCGCGGTCATCTGGCAGGGCACCCGTCTCCTGTCCGCGTCATCGCGAGCGGTTCGGGCCGCCGAGAGCTTCGCCCGCGCTGTCCAGGCGGGCCGCGGCACCAACATCCACGATTCGATGGTGCGGGCGCTCGAGATCCCCGAAGTCGAGACGATCTACCTGCTCTCCGCCGGCGCGCCGTCGGTGGGGGGGAATCCCGCCCACATCCGGAAGCGGGTCGCAGCGATGAACTACCAGCGCGGCGCGCGCGTCGTCACGTACGGCTTCACGGGCTCGAAAGAGGATCTGATGCGCGGTCTGGCGAGCAAGAATTGGGGGTGGTTCCGGTCGCTGAACCAGTAGCCGCGTTCACTTGCGGATCTTGTCCCGAGCGCTCTGGATCTGCTTCAGCGCTCGTTTGATCCCGAAGACCTGCTGGCTCTTCGGCGACGCCTCGATCGCAGCCTCGAGCAGGCGAATCGCCTCGTCGTGCTGGCTCTTGTTGTAGTGCGCGTACGCCTTGAAGAAGAGGATCTTCTGTCGCCCAGCCGGCGTTGTCGCGACCTTCAGCAGGCGATCGGCCTCCTCGATCACGCCGTCGTAGTCCTTGCGCGAGAAGCGGTTCTGGAGCACCTCGAGACCTTTGAGGAGCTCGTACTTCGATCGCAGGCCGCCCTTGTCGTCCTTGTCGAAGGCGATGATCTCTTCGAAGATCGGCTCGTATCCGACGAGCTTGCCCGCGCGGCGTCCGCCGGTCATCGACTGCTTCACGAGCGTCAGCGCCTGGTCGAGCAGTCGCGCGCCCTCGAGCCCCTTCACCTTGCGCGCCCGTGCGAAGAGCTCGTCGCGCGCGACGCGCTTCGCACGCTGCTGGTCGAGGTGCTCGAGGTACTCCTTGACTCCGTTCGGGCGGTAGCCGGTCCTCGCATAGGGCCGTCCGTCCGCGTCGGTGAGGTAGACCGTCGGATAGCCGCTGACCGCGAAGGTCCTCTTCAAGGCCTGGTTCTGTTTGCGTAGCTTCGCGTCGAGGACCTTGCGCTTCGGGAAGTCGAGTTCGACGAGCACGAAGTGCTTCGGCGCGGCGCTCTTGAACTCGGGCTTGCTGAAGACCTGCTTGTGAAGCTTGATGCAGAAACCGCACCAGTCCGAGCCCGTGAAGTCGATCAGGAGGTCCTTGCCCTCCGTCTTGGCTTTCTTCTTCGCCGCCTCGAAATCGGTCAGCCAACCATCCGCGGCGTCTCCCGTCGACGATGCGCCGAGCGTCAGCGCGACCGTTGCGCCGAGCGCGGCGACGAGGGTGATGATCCGGTGTTTCTGGGGCATGCCCGCGCTCTCCGTCGTGTCTCTTGCTGACGAAACCAAGGCCAGAAACGCGCGATGATAGCACAAACTCGCGGTCGTCGCGGCCAGATCGACTCGCGCCTGAAGGCCCGTGCTAGAGCGTCGCGATCAGCGTCTCGTCGACATCCGGCAGTCGGAGCAGAAACTGTCGCAGGTCGTCCATCAGCGGTGCCCGCACGACGAGGCGCCCCGGCTCCCGCGGCCATGGGATGTCGAGTCGCGCGGCGTGCAGGCAGAGCCGCGGCAGGCCGTATTGCTCGCGGAAGAACCGGTTGATGCGTCCTTTGCCGTAGTTCGTGTCGCCGATGAGCTGGTGCGCCAGGTGCGCCAGGTGGCGCCGAATCTGGTGGCGGCGACCGGTGTGGATCCGCACGCGTAGCAGCGAGCAGCGCGAGAACTCGGCGACGCGATCGAACGTCGTCGAGGCCGGCTGCTTCACGCCACGCTCGTTCGTCAGCGGTCGTTGACTCTCGCCGCGCTCCGGCGTGCTCCCGCGCACGAGAGCGAGGTACTCCTTGCGGGCATCGTCGGCGACGAGGCCGGCCTGCAGATCGCGCGCGGCCTGGCTCGACAAGCCGAACGCGATGACACCGGACGCGGCGCGATCGAGCCGATGCGCGGGGTAGAGGTGGACGCCGAGCTGGCGACGCAGTTCCTGCAGCAGGAACACGCGGTCTTGCGACTCGCCGGTTCGATGGACGAGGAGCCCCCCCGGCTTGTTGACGACGACGACGTCGGCGTCGCGGTAGAGAATCTCGTATGGACCCCGGACGGGCGTGGCGGAGCTCACGACTCCGACGCGGCTGACAGCCGAGCGCGCACTGCGGGCGGAAAGCGCAGCGGGCGGCCGTTCTCGTCGACGCTGGCGAGCGTTGTGTGGCCTTCGGCGAGAACGCGGTCCTCGCCGACTCGTCGGACCGTGTATTCGAAGACGAGTCGAACGCCGGTGACCTTCGTCAGTCGAGTTTCGATCGCGAGCTCCTCGTCGTATCTCGCCGGCTCGTGAAACCGCACGCCGAGGTCGACGACCGGCAGTCGTAACCCGTCTTTTTCGAGCTCGGCGTACGACACGCCGAGGCTTCGGATGAGATCGGTGCGGCCGATTTCGAAGTAGACCAGGTAGTTCGCGTGGTAGACGACACCCATCTGATCGGTCTCGCCATAGCGAACACGGGCGTGCGTCGTCGATATCGTCACGGTCTAGGCTCTCTCTCCGTCGGTGGAGGTTTCTGCTCGTCTCGGAGATCGGCTCCGTCCGTGTCGCGGCCGAACACGAGCACGTGCTGGCGTGGCAGGAACGACTTGGTCTCGAGGAAGCGGAATCCGAGCGCTCGCATCTCCGCGCGCGCCTGGCGTACGGTCATCCGGTGAAGCGGCTTGATCGGGACGCGAGGGTCCTCGCCGCGATACTCGACCAGCACGACGCGACCGTCGCGGCGCAATGCGCGGCGTATCGCCTGCATCACCGGCGCCGGTCGGGCGAGCTCGTGGTACACATCGACGAAGAGAGCGAGGTCGATCGAATTCGGCTCCAAGCGCGGGTCGGTTTCCGTCGCGAGGACCGGCACGATGTTACCGACGCCGGCCTTCGCGGCACGATCGCGCAGCAAGTCGAGCATCTCCTTCTGGATGTCGACCGCGAGGACCTTGCCGCGGGCACCGACGGCTCGCGCCAATCGCAGCGCGAAGTAACCGTTGCCGGCGCCGACATCGGCTACGGTCTGCCCTTCGCGCAGGCCGAGGCTTTCGACGACGCGGTCCGGCCGCTCGGTCGTCTCGCGATCGGGACGAACGAGCCATGGCGCGCCGTGAAAGCTCATGACGCCCGCGATCTGGCGGCCGCGGTAGAACCCCGGCAACGGAGCGACGCCGGGAAGCAGCCCGCTGTCGTCGGACCCGAGGCCGTCGGCGGCGAGTTGCAGGTCCCCGGCGATCGGGACGGTGATCGCGTCCCCCAGGCTCCACTGCGCCGCGCGGAGGACGATCGTCGCGACGAGATCGGCCGACTTCCCGCCGTGTGGATCGAGTGTCGTGGCGATCACGCGACCCCGTGGGCCGGAAAAGGTCCACAGCGCCGCGGGCAGCTCGCGACGGTTATCGGCTCCGGCTCCGGCTCCGGCTCCGGCTCCGCGTTGCGCGGATCGCGGCATGGGACCGCTGGCTCGAGCGAGAACCTGGGCGCGTCTCTCGAGCTGCGGTCGCGCCGGGACGCAGCGGTGGACGAAGTGGGTAACGCATTGGGTGATCGCGTGACGCTGGTCGACGACTTGCACCGCGACGGCGGTCGCCTCGTCCGCGGTGGCTTTCGGCGCCGCTTTCGCTGCGTCCGGCGGCGCGCAGCCGATGGCTTGCGCGCCCCGAGCCGTGCGCGCGAGCGTCTCCAGCGCCGGTCCGACGACGATGAGGCCGCGTCGCGGACTCCTCGAGGGCTCGGTCGGACCGAGGAGGGCGTCGGTGCGATCGCCCGCGTCGACGAGGACGAGCACATCGGCACGCGCCAAGACGCCGCGATCGCAGCGCTCGGGCGCGACGGCGTGCAGATCAAAGCAGCCGAGCCGACGCAACCGCTCGACGAAAGGTCCTCCCGTCGCGGTCGTCACGACGACGACTCGCCGAGCGGGGCGGGCGGGTTCGAGGCCGTCCTGTGCGGCCGACGGCGCCGCGACCGAGAGCGTGGATGCCAGACAGAGAGCGAGGAGCGAGCGCGGGACGAGCGTCACGTTCAACGGGCTGCCGGCCGGCTCAGAAGAACGACCGCCCGAGCGTCGGGTTCGACTCGAACTGCGTCTCCCACCAGGCGCGCCACTCGCTCGCGTACTTCGAGATCCAGTCCCGAGCGGCGCTCTCGAAGCCGATATCGTAGCCTCGCTCCTGGCTGACGATGTACTTATGGCGTTGGATCTCGGCCAGCTGGCGCCGGCCGTCGAGGCGCACCTTGGCGCGTCGCCACGACCTGCTGGGACCGGACTCCCAGCGCTCGACGGCCTCGTCGAGCGCCGGCTTGCAGTCCTCGTGCTGCGCGAGTTGGGTGCGGAAGGTCAGGATCGCGCAGCGCTCGGAGAGCCAGTACGCCGAGAGCGTCGTATGCCCGACGAGCCCGACGTCCTCGACTTCGAGACCGGGGTAGTCGCGAAGACCGCCGCACGCGGGAGATTCCGATTCCGTGTGGGCAGCCTCGCAGGTGCCGCTTCCGGCCGCGGACGTCGCTGGTTCCCTCACCGCGTTTCCCTCGAGCGTACAGTTCGTCGCCATGTCGTCTCGATCTCGTCCGTCGACCGGAAATCTCCCCTTAGGATAAACGTCGTTCAAAGGACCAGATTTCCGCAGCGAATTAAAGGAAAACCGCCCGTGGCACCACATCCCGAACGACTCGCGTTCGGGTCAGGGTTCTCTTCCTCTACCATTATTCTAACCACGCCCGCCGCGGGACGCCAATAGCGACACCTCTTCGTTCTCGGCCCGTCGGCGATGACGCGTCAAGCTTCGTCGCGATACTGCAGCTCGTGGAGCCGTTGGTAGATGCCTCCTCGCGCGACGAGGTCCTCGTGTCGGCCTTCCTCGCGCACCTCTCCCTTGTGGAGCACGATGATCTTATCGGCCCGACGTATGGTCGACAGTCTGTGGGCGATCACGATTGACGTGCGGTTCTCGAGCAGCTTCGCGAGCGCGTCCTGGATCAGCGCTTCCGTCTCGCTGTCGATGTGCGCCGTCGCTTCGTCGAGAACGAGAATATCCGGATCCTGGATCAGGGCCCGCGCGAAGACCAGGAGCTGCTTCTCACCGACCGATAACGTCCGCCCCCGTTCGGCCAGCACTTCGTCGTAGTCCGCGGGCAGACGTTCGATGAAGCGGTCGGCGTTGACGTGCCGGGCGCAGGATCGGAGTTCGTCGTTCGAGATCTCGGACGACCCGAGGAGGATGTTCTCGCGAATGGTCCGCGAGAACAGGAAGACGTCCTGCAGCACGACGCTGATGCGGCGCCGGAGCTCCCGCTTGCGGTACTCGCGCACGTCGACGCCGTCGATGCGGATCGCGCCGCGCTGCGGGTCGTAGAAGCGGCTCATCAAGTTGATGATCGTGCTCTTTCCCGCGCCCGTGGCACCGACGATGGCGACGGTCTGGCCGGGCTCGACGACGAACGACACGTCCCGCAGCACGAACTCGAGGGGAGGGGCCGAATCGTCGGATGCCGCGTCTCGTCCGGCGGTGTCGGCGCGGGGCGATCCGTCCGCGCTCTCGTACGCGAACCACACGTGGTCGAACTCGATGCGTCCCTCGAGCTTCGCGAGCTCGCGGGGCGTGGCCGGATCCGACAGCGACTCGGGCGTGTCGAGGATCTGAAACACGCGCTCCGCGGCGGCCATCGCGGATTGCAGGACGTTGTAGCGCTCCGCCATCTCGCGGATCGGCTGGAAGAAGCGCCCGACGAAATGCCAGAAGAGGAAGAACTCGCCAAAGGTCAGCGTCGCCGGCACCGAGCAGATCTGCAGCCCGCCCTGCCAGACGACGGCGGCGACCGCCACGGTGCTGAGCACCTCGATCGCGGGAAAGTAGATCGAGTACGCCATGACCGAGCGCAGGAAGGCGTGCAGATAGCGCCCGTTGATCCTCTCGTATTCCTGCTGGCTCGCCTTCTCGCGGTGAAACGCCTGCACGATGCCCATTCCCTGCACGGATTCCTGCGTGAATCCGTTCAGGTGGGACAGGTGACCGCGCTGCTGGCGGTAGAACCTGCGGGCCTTGGCGCGGAAGACGAACGTCGTCAAGAGGAGGAGCGGCACGATGCCGAGCGTGATCAGAGCGAGCGATGGGTTGACCGCGATCAGCGCGACCGCGATGCCCACGAGCACCAGAAGATTGGCGATGAAGCCGACGATGCCGCTCGCGAAGAGCTCGTTGAGCGCCTCGATGTCGCTGGTCAGCCGCGTGACGAGCCGGCCGACGGGATTGCGGTCGAAGAAAGCGAACGGCATGCGCAGCAAGTGTTCGTGCAGCTCGAGACGCAGGTCGTACATGACGCGCTGGCCGATCCACGCCATCACGACGCCCTGGACGAACCGCAGGACGAGCAGTGTCGCCGCGATCGCGACGAAGGCGCCGGTCAGGACGGTGAGCTCGCGCCAGGCTCCTTCGTCGACCTGGCCGGCCCCCGGCGCCACGATAGCCGCCTGCAGCGGACCGTCGATCGCCGACATGATCAGGAACGGCCCTGCGATGCCGCCGGCGGTGACGACCAGGATCAGCAGGAAGGCAAGGGCCATCGGCCCCTTGTACGGCAGCGCGTACCGCAGCAGCCGCCCCATGAGGTCCGGATCGAACGCCTTGCCGACGACGTGGTCCTCGTGGAAGGCGCTGGTCGAGGTTTTCTGCCGTGTCGCCACCGTTGCCCTCCTCACATGCCCTCGAGCTCGTCGCTGAGGAGCTGTAATCGGTAGGTCTCGGCGTACAGGCCATCGACGCGCAGGAGCTCGTCGTGCGTGCCCTCTTCGACGATGCGGCCCTCGTCGAGGACGTAGATCCGATCGGCCCAGAGGATGCTCGACACGCGGTGCGCGACGACCAGCGTCGTCAGGCCCTCGGTCGCTCGCCGCAGGTTGCGCAAAATCTCCTTCTCGGTCTGGGTGTCGACGGCCGACAGCGCGTCGTCGAGGATGAGGATCGACGGGCGGATCAGCAGGGCGCGGGCGAGCGATGCGCGCTGCTTCTGGCCGCCGGAGAGCGTGACGCCGCGTTCGCCGACCATCTCGTCGTAGCCGCGCGGGAGCTGGTCGATGTCCTTGTCGAATCGGGCCACGCGCGCCGCGTCGAGCACGAGCGGGGATGGGGCCGCGGCCGCGCCCTCGTCGACGTCCGTGCCGAACTCGATGTTCTGACGGACCGTCCGCGAGAAGAGGAAGCTCTCCTGCGGCACGAACCCGATCGAGCGGCGCAGCAGGCCCAGCGGCAGCTCATTGACGTCGATGCCGTCGATGAAGACCGTCCCGTCCGCCACCGGCAGGATGCGCGGGATCGTCTCGAGCAGCGTCGACTTGCCGCTTCCGGTGCGGCCGATGATCGCGACCGTGTGGCCCTGAGGGACCTCGATCGACACGTCGCGGAGCACCGGCTGGCTGCCGTCCGCGTGGTACGAGAACTCGAGGTCGCGGATCGATATGTCGCCGCGCAGTCGATCGGCAGCCTCGCTGCGGGCGGGCTGCGGATCGCGGATCACGGGCTCGATCGCGAGCAGCTCCTCGAGCCTCCGGATGCTGGCGGTCGCGCGGTGGTACTGGTTGACGACCCAGCCGATGGAGATCATCGGCCAGATCAGCTGGAGCTGATATCCCGCGAACTTGACGAAATCCTCGATCGCGATGTCGCCGTCGAGCATGAAGTACCCGCCGACGAGCAAGAGGAAGATGAGCGACAGGTCGTTGACCGCGCCGACGATCGGGTGCATCCACGACGAGATGCGCGCAGCGCGCAGGTTCTGCGCGAGATAGCGCTTCGCGACGTCGCGAAAGCGCACGGCCTCCTCCGTCTCCTGGGCGAACGACTTCACGACGCGGATGCCGGCGAAGTCCTCCTGCGCCTGCGAGCTCAGATCCGACAGGGTCTCCTGTGCCTTGAAGACCGCGCTGTGGACGCGAGGGCCGATCACGCGCACGGCGAGCGTCAGGAGCGACAGCGGGACCATCAGGAGCAGCGTCAGCGGCCAGCTCACCGAGAGCATCAGCGGGATCGCGACGGCGAGCATGCACCCGGTCGTGGCGGAGTACATGATGATCGGCCCTGCGAGCACGCGAGCCCGTTCGACGTCCTGGGTGATCCGGTTCAGGATGTCGCCCGTCCGGGCGCGGGCGTAGTAGCTCTGATCGAGCCGCTGCAGGTGCGCGAAGACGTGATTGCGCACGTCGAACTCGACGAGGCGAGAGGCTCCGATAATCCACCAGCGGGTCGCGAAGAGCGTCACGCCGCGGCCGACCGCGACCGCGAGGATCGCCAGGAGGAGCGTGCCGAGAAACGGCGGCAGCCCACCGGCCGCCGGGGCGGCGCTGCCCGGATCGGCGACGGCCGCCCGACGCAGCAGCCCGACGCACTCGCCCGTCAACCACGGCACCGCGAGAAGCGACGCGATCGACAGCGGGACCGCCAGCAGGCCCACCAAGTATCGGCGCCAGTAGACTTTCGCGAAAGGAAGGAGGAAGCGGACGGCGTGCAAAGCGGTCGAATCCGGGTCGAGAGAAACGAGGATTGTAGGCGGCGTCGCGAGACTGTGCTACCGCGATCTGGGGCGACCACGAGCGCTGTGGCGCCCGGAACTTGGGGTGCGTAAAGGGTTTGCCGGGCCGCAGGGCGGGTGCTAAGATCGATCCCTCTCGGAGCCTCGTGTTCCGGGAAACGAGGACCGGCCGCTGCATCGACGGGATGGAGCCGTCGAGACAACCGCCCCTCCGAAAGGGGAGGCAGGGTCTCCGCAGGGTTCGCGGGCGCGGGCTCGACGACCTCGGCCGGGTCGGGTTATCAGCTTCAACTAGCTTCCAGACCGTACCAGCGCCTTCGGGCCTGGACGGGCGGAACGAGGTGCCCCCATGGAGAGACTCTCCTCGCTTCGATGGATCGCAGCCCTTTTCGTCATGGTGATCACGCTTCTTGTGGGCGCCACGGAGGCGAGAGCGGTCAACAGGTTCCGCGTCGTCGGTCGCGACCTGCCTCTCTCGAGTGTCGGTAACATCGTCGAGATCCAGGCCGATCTCGATCAGGACGTGTACGGGTTCTCGCTCTCGTTCAACTTCGACGAGACGCTGCTGGAGATCGAGTCGATCAACCTCGGCGAAGACGTCGCCCGGTTGGAGCCCGAGTACAACGCGGGCATCATCGACAACGACGCGGGCACGGCCTCCTGGGGCGTGGTGTTCGCGCTTTCGGCCGAGAGCATCGACGTCAAGCTCGATGCGGGTGCGTCGCGCCGCGTCGTGGAGCTGGTGGTCAACGTGCTAGCGACCGACGAGGAGTCGACCGTTATCGACCTCATCGATGTCGGCGGCAACCCCGGGCGTCGCAACGTCATGACGGACGTCGACGGCAATTCCGTCTCGCCCGATCCGACGCTCAGCGACGGCACGATCAACCTGACCGAGGTCGGTCCGGTCATCGAGGGCGTGTTCCCGACGAGCGGTACGGCCGGCACGCAGCTCCTCGTCTCGGGGCGCAACTTCGATCAGGCGGGGCTCGTCGTGCGCCTGTGCGATCAGGAGGTCGCCGACCCCGAGCTGCTCGGCGGCGTCGGATCGACGATTCGTTTCCCCGCGCCGCCCTGCGGGACGGCGGGAGTGTCCGTCCTCGAGATCTGCACCGATTTCGGCTGCGCGCAGTCGGTGTTCGTGTACGAGCAGATCGACCCGGGCACGCCATTCATTCGCGGCAACGCCAACAACGACGCCACCGTCGACCTGTCCGACGCGGTCCAGATCTTCGGAGTGCTCTTCCTCGGCCTCGCCACACGAGCTCCGTGTGACGACGCCCTGGACGTGAACGACTCCGGCGATATCGATATCACCGACGGGATCTACCTGCTCGGCGGGCTCTTCCAGGGCGGACCGCCGCCGCCAGCGCCGTTCCCGAATCCAGGCCTCGATCCGACCGAGGACTCGCTGCCGGAATGTACGGAGTGAGATCGAGACAACGCACCTCGATCGCGACGTGGGTCGTGCCGATGCTCCTCATCGGCGCGACGGCGTTCGCCGACAACCGGCTGCGGATCTACGACCAGGACATCGCGCTGGGCTCGTTCGGCCGTGAGGTCGGCGTTCTCGGTGACCTCGACCAGGACATCTACGGATTCTCGGTGTCCGTCGATTTCGATCCCGCGATGCTGACGCTGGTCGACGCTCAGCTCGGTAGCGCGGTCGAGGGGCTCGAGCCGGAGTTCGCGGCAGCCCGGTTCGACAACGACGCCGGCACGATCGCATTCGGGGTCGTGCTCGCGCTGTCGGAGGAGAACATCGAGCGCAAGATCGACGCTGGGACGCAATTGGAGCTCGTGCGGCTCATCTTCGACGTGGTCGCGGAGGAGCCCGGCGAGACGGACGTCGAATTCGCCAGCGACGGCGCCCCGGGCCGTTCGAACCTGTTCACCGATGCGACCGGCAACTCGGTCGTGCCCGACCTCGACGGCGCCACGATGACCCTGGCGGAGTTGCGGCCACGGGTCGACGACCTGTTCCCCGACCGGGGGACTGCCGGCACGCGGATCCTCATCAGCGGAGTGAACTTCGACCACCCCGGCCTCTCCGTTCGGATCTGCGGCGTCGAAGCCGAGTGGGAGCTGCTCGGAATCGGCGGTGGCACGATCTCCCTCGATGCGCCGCCCTGTGCGGTCGTGGGGTGGGCCGAGGTCGAGGTCTGCAACGACCTCGGCTGCGCGCTGCTCGAGGAGGGGTTCTTCTACGAGCAAGCCTCGACGGCCAGCTTCGTGCGCGGCGACGCGAACGATGACGGTGCGGTCGACCTTTCCGACGGCGTGTCGGTCTTCCAGGATCTGTTCCTCGGCATCGCGGCGCGAGCGCCCTGTCGCGACGCGCTCGATGTCGACGACACCGGCGAGATCCTGATCACCGACGGGATCTATCTGCTCGGCGGCCTCTTCCAGGGCGGACCTCCTCCGCCGCCGCCGTTCCCGACGGCCGGCGCCGATCCGACCCCGGACGACCTGCCGGATTGCGAGTGACCTCGAGTCTCGCCGCCCGCGGCTTTCGTCGCGGAGCAGCGAGACTCGAGATCGCCTCGCCGCACAACGCCCCGATCGACCTCGACGTCAAGCCTCGGTCGGCTGGCTGCGTGACTTGTCGCGGAACAGGACGAAGAACGCGACGAGGACGACGCCGGCCATGATCGCCGGGAACCACCAGATGGCGGGCCAGTGGATGACCTTCTCGGCGCCTTCGCCCTCGGT
>CAYMRB010000103.1:0-20478 GCA_964392615.1 uncultured Planctomycetia bacterium
CTCGACCCCCCGCAACGCATCGACGGCTCGCGCCGGAGGAACACCATGAACTACGCATCGCTTCACCGGGTCGCTATCGGCTGCATCGTTTGCGCCATCGCGACCACTCCCGCAGCGCTCGCTGACGAGGCTGGGGCCAAGAAGGCGAAGAAGATCCGCTACGGCTGGACGTCGCTGTTCGATGGCAAGACGCTCGAGGGCTGGACGCAGCGCAACGGTACGGCGACCTACCGCATCGAGGACGGCGCGATCGTCGGCCAGACGACGAAGGGCAGCCCGAACTCGTTCCTGTGCACGGACAAGCTGTACGGCGACTTCGAGCTCATGTTCGAGGTCAAGGTCGACAACCGCCTGAACTCGGGCGTGCAGATCCGGTCGCAGACCCGCGGCGGGCCCAAGGGCCGCGTCAACGGCCCTCAGGTCGAGATCGAGGCGAGCGGCGATAAGGGAGCCGAGGCGGGCTATGTCTACGGCGAGGCCGCCGGTGGCTGGATGACGCCGAAGAGCCAGCTCAAGCCACACAAGCACTTCAAGGATGGCGCGTGGAACGTATACCGCGTTCTCGCGGTCGGCCCGACCATCCGGGTCTGGATCAACGGAGCTTTGATCTCCGACCTGACACACGTCGAGAAGTACGAGACGCACCCGAAGGGGTTCATCGGCTTGCAGGTCCACGGCATCGGCCGACGGGCGGGTCCGTACGAGGTCGCGTGGCGCAACCTGTTGATCCGCGATTTCTCGGACGGCTGGAAGACGATCTACAATGGCAAGGACTTGAGCGGCTGGAAGACGACCGGCAATTGGCTGCCGCAGAAGGACGGTAGCCTGCTCATCCAGCCGCGTCCCGGCGAGAAGGGCTGGCAGCGCTACGACGCGTACCTGTGGAGCGAGAGGAAGTACAAGGACTTCGTACTCGACGTCGAGTACAAGTACCCGCCGGGCGGCAATAGCGGCGTGTTCTTCCGCGTCGGCAAGCTCGCCGATCCAGTCGCCACCGGCATCGAGGCGCAGATCCTGGACTCGAGTGGCCACAAGGGCCCGATGGGCCATCACGACCACGGTGGCATCATCCGCACGGTCGGCGCGTCGAAGAACATGTCGCGCGCGGCGGGCGAGTGGAACCGCATGGTCGTCACGTGCAAGGGTTCGCACCTGCAGGTCGAGCTCAACGGCACGGACATCATCGACGTCCGCCTCGACACGTCCGCGGTCAAGGATCGCCCTCTCGAAGGCTACATCGGCCTGCAGGACCACGGCGAGCCGAACAACCTGCACTTCCGCAATATCCGGGTGCTCGAGCTGCGTTGAAAGCGAGCTGCAGATAGCCCTCGGATCGCGACCATCACGGCCGCCGGTTCTCGTACCGATCGGATGCGGACCCGGCGGCCGCGTTGTTTCTCGCCAAGCCCTCGCCGACCATCGCGGCGGCCCGGCCTGCTGATCTCAGAGCGCATTGCATCCGATGTCGTCTTGTGTCACAGTCCAGACGCGTCGTTGGATTCCGAACCTTCGGCAAGCAGGACCACGGGGCCAGAAGCGATCCAGGAGCGGCTGAGATGAGACACCTGTTCGAGATGGAGAATCTTGGGACCACCCTCGTGCACAACAACACGGTCGAGGGGCAGTGCTTCGGCTACACGATGGACTGGATCTACCGCATGTCCGTGAAGAAGGACCAGCCCAAGCTGACCCAACCATCCGTCGCGACGGCCGGTGTGCTCCAGACCAAGGCCGACCAGATGACGGAGCAGCGCAACGAGACCTGGGAACAGGCCGTCCGAGTGTTGGCAGGCGTCAAGACCCTGCGGGTGCTCCAGGTTCAGAAAGCGATGAACCACTTCATCGGCAACAAGGTCCGCGAGCAGGGCAACAACCTCTGGATGGTCGACATCGGCACGCACTGGGTCGGCTGCGGCAGGTACGGCGACCACTATTACGACTTCGACGCCAACGGCGGCCTGTGGGAGTACGACAGCTTCGTGGCGTTCAAGAACGGCATGCGAACTCGCCACTTCACCGAGTACTGCACGGGCGGCGAACAGGGCGACTGGTTCGACAACGACGACGCTCGCTCCAATATGTTCCTTCTCTATCCGAGCCGCTAGCTCGAGATCGCGTTCCGGCCGCCCCGACGCGAAATTGACAGAATCTGTCAAACGCGCGAAGATCGGTGCATGCCCCACCGCGACGCCGACTTCTCTCATCCGCGCTACCGCCTGGGCCGACTTCTCGGCGCGGGCGGCAGCGGCCGGGTGTTCGTCGCGCGAGACCGTCTCGACGGCGACCGCGAGGTCGCGCTGAAGCTCCTCGGCGCAGGTGTTCCCGACGACGCGCTCGGCCGTGAGTTCGCCACGCTGCGGCGACTGCGCCACCCGGGCATCGCACGCGCCGCACACTGCGGGCGCAACGCGGTCGACGACGCCCGGTTCTTCACGATGGAGCTCGTACGCGGCGAGCCGCTCGGCGCGTACGCCGGTGGACTGCGAAGCGAGCTGTCCGAGCCGAGCGCGTGGATCGCGGCCGTCGCCGGTCTCTTCGTCCGCGTGTGCCGCGCCGCGGGCTATCTTCACCGCCGCGGCATCCTCCACCTCGACCTCAAGCCGGACAACCTCCTCGTCACGGCGGCCCAGCCGACCCTGATCGACTTCGGGCTCGTGCGCCTGCCCGATTCGCCGGAGACGCCCATCGGCTCGGGAACGGCTCCGTTCGTCGCCCCGGAGCTCTTTCGAGGCGAGGTGCCGACGGCGACCTACGACGTGTACTCTCTCGGCGTCTGCCTGTACCGCGCGCTCACGGGCGCGCTGCCGTTCACGGCTGCCGACGTCGACGGGTATTGCCGCGCCCACCTCGAGGACATCCCCCCACCGCTGGGCGACGAGGTGCCCATCGGCCTGGCGCGCATCGTGTCACGAGCCCTCGCCAAGGACCCCGCACTGCGCTATAGCGACGGCGACGACCTGGCGAACGCCCTGCTCCGTTTCGCGAGCAAGGAGGGGCTGCCGCTCACGCCGCGCGTCGTGTATCACGAGCCCGAGCTGGTCGGCCGGCGCGCCGAGCTCGATCGCTTCGACCGCTGGAGGGAAGCCTCCGCACCGCGCCCGTTCCTGCTCTTCGAAGGCGCCGCCGGCATCGGCAAGAGCCGGCTGCTCGAGGAGATCGAGACCCGCCTCGAGGCGTTGGCGCACGACGTGTTGCGCGCGTCCGGCCACGAACGTGACGGGCGACTCGTCGAGAGCGTGCTGACGCGCGCGGCCGTCCTGTTTCCTGAATCGTCGCCTCGCCGGCCGCAGGATCGACTGCTGTGGTCGCTTGCCGGACTGCGACGCCCGACCGACGCGACGCGCCAACTCGCGAGCCGCTCGACGCCGGCGCAGCTCCGCGCGGCCCTCGTAGCATTCGCGGTACAGAGGGTCGCGACCCTCATCTGCGAGGACGGCCTCTGGCTCCTCATCGACGACGCGGACGTGGTCGATGGCGCCGGCGTCGAGTTTCTCGTCGAGCTCGCCCGCGAGCTCGACCGACGCTCGGTCGCTGGCCCCGATGCAGAAGACGACGCCACTTCGCCCGTCGAGCTCGCAGCGCCGTCGGGCGGCGTCGTGGTGACCCTCGCTGCAGGCGCTGCCGCCGAGCTCGCGCCGCGCCTCGTAGACTGCGACGCGTCGCCGCCCGTCGAGATCGGCCCCCTGGCGCACGCGGAGTGCGCGCGCATCGAAATCGCCGGATTCGACGACGCGCTCGGCGTGCTGAACGCGGTCCGCCGCCAACAATGGAAGGGGCAGCTGTACGAGCACACCGGAGGGCATCCCCTGTTCTTCATCCGCGCGCTCGTCGCAGCGAGCGACGCGAGCCGCGCCGGGGACGAGCTCGGCGTGATCGAAACCGCGTTCGGCGATCCCGACAAACGGATCGCCGCCGACATCGCCGCTCTGTCGCACGAGTCGATTCACGCACTCGGCGCGCTGACCGTGCTGGAACGTCCTGTGGCCTCGAACGAGATCGCGACGTGGCTGGACCTGACGAACCGCGATCGAGCCGCGGTCGTCAGCCAGCTGCGACAGCTCGGCCTCGTCGTCGGAGCTGACGAAGCCCTGCGACCGGTCCACGCGAGCGTCGCCGCGGTCACCGCGCAGGAGCTGAACCGGGACGGGTTGCTTCAGCCGCTGACCGAGAGTATCGCGGACTCGCTCGCCGCGCAGGACACGGACAACCCGGGACGGCTCATCGAGGCCGCGCGACTCTATCTCGCGATCGGTGAGGGCACTCGCGCCATGGTGGCCGCGCGTGCGTACTTGACGACTCGCGGCGCGGGTCCCCTCGACGGACGATCTCGGACTCGCGAAGCCGCCCCGGTGCTCGAGGGAGTCGCCGACCTGGAGGCGACCGACGGCGAGCTTCGAGCCGACCTGCTCGATGTCGCCGGCGACCTGCTCGAGGATCAGGGACGGTTCGAAGAGTGCCTCCGCGTCCGCGAGCGCCTGGCCGAATCGACCGCCCTCCGACCGCTGCGCAAGCTGGCTGCTGCGCTTCACCGCAGCGGAGACATCGAACGCGCGCGCGCGCTCCTCGAACCCTGCGTCGAACGCCTGGCCGGCACGCCTCGGACGACCGACGCGACTGCCGAGGATGCGCTGTGCGCGCTGGCCGAGCTCGCCCTCCTGAGCCACTACGCGCAGGATGCCGACCGCGCGCTCGAGCTGGCGCGACGCGGCGTCGACATCTTCGCCTCGCTCGATGAAGAACGCCGTTGGGCATGTCTGCAGCCGGCGCTCGATCTGCACGGCATTCTCGGCCAGGTGCACATCCGGCGACTCGAGAGCGACGCGGCGATCCGCTGGCTCGAGGAAGGCGTGCGGTTGTCGACCGAATCGTTGACTGCGCCGAACACGGCACTTCTCTTGAACAACCTCGGGCTCGCGCAGCATCTCGCGAATCGATTCGACGACGCGCTCAGGACTTTTCTGCGCGCCGCCGAGGTCGCCCGCGCGCTCGACGACTCGAGCGCTCTCGTCAGCGTCTGCTCCAATGTCGCGCAGATCGAAGCGAAGAAGGGGCGCTTCGCGGCTGCGGCCGATGCGCTGGCCCGCGCCGGCGATGAGCGCGCACTCGCGCAATCCAGACGTCTCCGCGTCGGCTTCCGCTACACGCAGACTTCGATCGCCAGCCTGCAGGGAATCGCCGAGCCAGCGGACTGGAGTCGCGTCGAGGATCTCGCGGTGGAGTCGGGCGACCGCTTCCTCGCGGGCTTCGCACGCATCCACCGCGCCGAGCTGCTCATCGAGCGGCGCCGCCTGGACGACGCGCGCGGCCTTCTCGACCTCGACGCGCTGCCGCTCGTGCTCGTCGACGCGGGTCGCGCCCGCCTCGCCTGGCTCGAGGCGCTGGCGGAGCGCCGCACGCGGGCGTTGGAGCTCCGCGACGAGTACGACGCGGCGCGCGGCGACCGTCCGCCGCTTCTCGCCGAGTGGAACGAGATCTGGCTCGGCGTGGCCGAAGCAGCCGCGGGAGAGACGGACGCCGGTCGCGATAGGCTCGAGCGGGCGGCAGCACTCGTCCGCGACAGCGGCCACGTCGTCGCACGACTCGAATGCTGCCTCCTCCTCGCAGACCTGTGCCTCCGAAACGAACGCTTCGCAGACGCTCGACGCCATCTGCGCGCGGCGCGCAGACTACCGGTCGATCGACCCGGAGGCGTCGCACCCCGTGCGGTCGAGCTGCGAGCGACTTTGCTCGAAGCGCGCGACGCCTTGACCTCGCCGGCGCGGCCTGAGTCGTCCGCAAGCCGCGGCGACGACCTGCTGGCGCGCGCCGCCGGCGATCCGGCTCTCGACGCGCGCGCCGACTGCGCGCTCGAACTCGAGCTCCTGCGCGCCGCCTGGCTCGCGCGTCGCGGCGATCACCAAGAGGCGCGACGCGTCGGCCTGAGCGCGGAGCTCCTCGATCGAGAGCTCGCGCAGCATGGCAGTGGCGATCAGTCCGCGACGGGACGACGCGCGAGGCTGTGGGCGCGCGTTGCGCTCGACGCGCCGTGCCGCGGTCGTCCGCGCTTGACGCGCGAGCTCGCCGATGACATCCGACGACTCTTGCTCGACGTCGGGCGGCTCGATTCGCTCGAGGCGCTCGGCGCGATCGTCGAGCGCCTGGCGCAACGCGTCGACGCGGTCGCTTGGTCCATCGAGCTCGACGATTCGTCGATCGACCTCCCGAAGACGCTCGCGGCCTCCGGGCGACACCGTACGCCGACACGCGCGCTCTGCATTCCCCTGCGCGCGGCGAACGAGACGATCGGACGCTGGTGCGTCGATCTTCCGCGGGGGCGCGTGCTCCGCGGATGCGACGTCGCGTTTCTCGAGAGCTGCGCCGCGGCGATTGCGGCCCCGCTGCGATTCGCGCTGGCCTCGACGGTCGCGGCCGATCGAGCTGGCGATCCGCCGACCGAGCCGCTCGGCGATCGCTCGCCCGACGAACGT
Organism: uncultured Planctomycetia bacterium; assembly: GCA_964392615.1. Taxonomy (GTDB): domain Bacteria; phylum Planctomycetota; class UBA8108; order UBA8108; family UBA8108; genus CAYMRB01. The sequence goes on from CAYMRB010000103.1 coordinate 6,468, forward strand.
CGCCCGTACGACGATACCGTGCCCTTGAGACGCGCGGTCGACACCGCAGCCGAAGCGTGGCATGACGATTTCGTCGCGGCGAGTCCGGCGATGCAGGCGGTTCTCGAGCTCGTTCGCCGGTTGAGCGACTCGGAGTTGCCGGTCCTCATCAGCGGCGAGTCCGGCACCGGCAAGGACCATGTCGCCCGTCTCCTGCACCGAGCGGGGTCGAGATCGACGTACCCTCTCATCACACAGAACTGCAGCTCCATTCCCGCGGACCTTCTCGAAGCCGACCTCTTCGGCTTCAAGCGCGGGGCGTTCTCCGGCGCCGAACAAACCCGCACCGGCTTCATCTTCCAAGCGCAACAGGGGACGTTCCACCTCGAGGGAATCGGCGACGTCGACGCGACGATTCAGCGTCGATTGCTGCATCTGATCGAGTCGCGCTCGGTCCGGCCTCTTGGCGGCACCGGACACCTCGACCTGAACGTGCGTTTCGTCGCATCCACCCACCGCGACCTGGCCGCGATGGTGGAGAGCGGCGAGTTTCGCAAGGATCTGTATTACCGCTTGTGCGGCGGAACGATCCATCTTCCACCGCTGCGCGAACGCCCGGACGATCTCGACGAACTCGTCCGCGTCCTCGGCGACCGACAGCCCGAGGGGCCGCCGCGATTGAGCGAAGCGGCGCTCGTCGTGCTCCGCGCTCACCGATGGCCCGGCAACGTGCGCGAGCTGGCCGGCATCCTGCGGCGGCTGGCGGTCGAGCACGCAGGGGAGGAGGTCACCGAGGCGGCGGTCGAAACCGCGCTCGGACCGCGGCGCGAGCCGAGCCTGTTCCCGGCGTCGATCTTCGCGGCGCGAGACTTCGACGCGCTGCGACGGGAGCTCGACGAGGCACACCTGCGCTGGCTCTGGGAGCGACACGACGGCGACCTCGACGCCATCGCGCGCGAGCTCGACACGAGCACTCGAGGCGTTTATCGGCGCTTCGAACGGCTCGGCCTGAAGCCGACAGCGCTGCGTCGCGACCGCAACGGGTGAGAACCGTTCCGTCGGTCGAACGTCGCATGGGCTGCCGCTTCGCGTCAGCTCGACTCCGCTTGCGCCGATACAGATGCTGGTGCGCTGTGCTTTCGCGCTGAATAGGCATTCTCAACGGACTGCCGCGCCTGGTAGAACGTTCTCTGATGGAACCCCTCGACCTCGCACTGGTCACGGACGAGACGCGGATCGCCGCGCTCGCGAACGACGCGTTTCTCGGCTGCGGTCACCAGCTGGCCGTGATGACGCCGGAGCGCATCTGGGCGGACCAGGGCCTCGGTCGGTATGACGCGGTCCTCGTCGACCTGTCGACCGCGTCGCGACATCTCAAGATGGTCGCGGCCCACGCGGCCCACACGATCGCGATCGGAGTTACCGGGCAGCGCGCCGAGGTGATCGACTGTATGAGGGCGGGCGCGGACGATTACGTACCGCCCGATGCCGATGCCGACGCGTTGCGCGATGCGATCGAGCTCGTCGAGCCGTCGGCCGCCGCGCCGGCGGCGAGTCTCGAGTTCGACGTCGAGGACGGCACCGAGCGGAGGGTGCCTCTCGGACACCGGCCGCTGATGACGATCGGCCGCGACGTGTCCAACGACGTCGTGTTCGACTCGCAGGTCGTATCGCGCTTCCACGCGGTCATCCGACGCGAACGCGATGCCGTCGTTCTGGAGGACCGGGGCAGTCGCCACGGGGTACTCGTCAACGGCGAGCGGCTCGACGGCCCGCGTGAACTGCGCGACGGCGACGCGATCCGACTCGGCAAGCCGGCCGCGCCGACACTGACGTTTCGATCTGGGTCCGACGACCTCGAGGCGGCGCTCGGCGAACTGCCGGGGACATCGCTCGAAGCGGGGCCGACAGACTCGAATCGCGAGATCAAGGGAATCGCGACGCTGCTCGATACGTTTCTGCAGCTCAACGCGGACCTCGTCCTCGACGACGTTCTCGCGCTGGTCATCTCGAGATCGATCGAGTTCGCCGTCGCCGAGCGCGGCATGATCCTGCTCCTCGACGACGGCTCCGAAATCGAGACCGAGGCCGGCGGCGACTTCTCGATACCGGTCCTCGACGGGCGTCAGCTCCGTCTGGCGATGGCGCGCAACCTCGACGGCACGCCGGTCGATCCACATGAGCTCAGCATCAGCCACAAGGTGCCGCAGCAGGTTCTCGAGTCCGGCGAGGGCCAGATCGTCGAGGACTTCCTGAGCGACGACCGCGCGGACCAGCACCTCGCGACGATCGAGATGGGCCTGCGCAGCGCGATGTGCGTGCCCCTTCGGACGCGACAGCGGCGCGATGACGGCGAGCTGCCCTGGATCGGCGTCCTGTACGTCGACAGTCGCGCGCGCACGCGTTCGTTCTCGCAGCAGGTTCTTCATGCGCTCCAGTCGCTCGCACGCGAAGCCGCGGAGGCGATCGTCAATGCGCGCCTGTATCAGGTAAGCCTCGAGAAGCGCCAGATCGACAAAGAGATGGGCATGGCGCGGGAGATCCAGGCGAATCTCCTACCGCCGAACGAGTACTCGAACGCGTGGATGGAGCTATCGGGAGCGAGCGAGCCGAGCAAGGAGGTCGGCGGTGACGTCCTCGATTACTTCCCGCACGGAGACGAGTACATCGGCCTCCTCGTCGGCGACGTGTCGGGCAAGGGCGTGCCTGCCGCGATCTTCAGCGCCATGCTCGACGGACACTTCCACGCCCTGAGCAATCTGTTGAACTCGGACGAGGAGCTCGGCGTGCTCGCGCGGGAGCTCAATCGATACCTCGTCATCAAGTCGAGCCTGCAGAAGTTCGTCACGCTCTTCTTCGGTGTCCTGCATGTGAACGGACACTTCGCATTCGTCAACGCAGGCCACAACCCGCCGATCGTCGTCAACCGCAATTCGGAAGTCTACCGCCTGAAGACGGGCGGGATCGTGATGGGCGTATTCGACGACGCGACGTACGAGTCGGAGACGGTCGAGCTGGCCCCGGACGACGTCCTGGTCCTCTTCTCGGACGGAGTCACCGAGTCGCGCAATCCCCAGCGCGAGCTCTTCGGCGATGAGCGTCTCGAGAGCATCGTCGTCGAACACTGGAGCGAGAGCGCCGAGGAGATCCGCGTGGCAATCCTCGCGGAGCTCGAGCGCTTCACCGAGGGAGCGCCGGCGTTCGACGACGTGACGTTGATGGTCGTCAAGAGGCTCTGAAACCGTGACCGCGCGGGTGGACTTCTTCTGCAGTCCCGAGGAGGAGCGCGAGGTTCTTCGATACCTCACGAAGTCGGCAGGAACACGGATCCTCGACATCTGCAACGGAGCCATGGTTGCCTGGGACGGCTTCTCCACGGACGTCATTCCTGCCGCACCTGAGCCGCTTGAGGTCTACCTGTGGCCGAGCAGCCTAGAGCGCGCGGGCCCGGAATTCGCCCGCTGGGTGAAGCGATCCCTCGCCTGGATACGGCGCCGCGGGACGATCGTCCACGACTACCGCAGGCCCTCGACGACGCTGCCGAATCCACACTCCACGCTGAACACGATCTACGCGTTTCCGGAAGTTCTCGAAGCCGTGCGGTCCGCCGACCGACGATTCACACTGCAGTTGCACTGAAGCGTGGACTTGCCGGTCGCCCGCGCCCTGGCGGGGACTCAGCCGAATGCGAAAGACCAAGAGGGAACAACCACAGAGTCCTCTTCTAGCCCGGGCGTTGCCCGGAACCCAATGTCGGAGCCCCCGAGAGGAAAGAACTCTAAGGAGCCCAGGAACCCAGGAAGGGAGGCGCATCCACTTCCTTTCCTGGGTTCCTGGGTTCCTTAGAAATCCTACTTGGAGGCGGCAGAAGTCTTCGCCGGAGAACAAGATTCTGGACGTTACTAGTACAGAGCGCACAGAGAAGAGGGAGGCCCCTCCGGCTCTTCTCCGTGTTCTCTGCGACTCTGTGGTGAATCCTCTTCTGACGAACGCACGAGTCGCGCGCCGGCCGCGAATGGCCGCGTCAAGAACTTACCCCACGCGCGCCACCGGTGGCAGCTTGACCACCACCGCGCCGCGGCTGAACACCGTGACCTCGCCCGTCGACTGCGAGAGCGTCACCGTGACGCAGTCGATCGCCTTCGTGATCGCGCACGCCGAACGATGCCGGCTGCCGTAGCCGCCCTCGAGCTCGACCACCTCGTCGACGCTCAGGTACGTGCCCGCGCTCAGCACCACGCCGTCGCCGCGGATCACGAACGCACCGTCGAGGGACGCGAACTCCTTGAGCGTCTCCGCGAGCGTCGGGTCGAGGATGTTGCGCTCTTCCTCCGGGTACCCGCGGAACGGGTTCATCACCATTTGCTGCGCGTGCGGCTTGACAATTTCCTCGTCCCGCACGAGCACGAACAGAGCGCCGACCGGGTGGCCCTCGCGTCCCTGCGCCCCCAACTCCGTCGCCAGCGCGATGACCTGCTCGAGCGGCGCCGGCTGGATGCCCTTCGAGATCTCGCCCGACGCTCGGAAGAACCGTCCGAACTCGCGACCGACCTCGAGCACCGTCAGCGTGTCGAGGCCCCCACCGTCGTTCGCCGACAGAAACGCCACTGTGTCGCCGCGTCGGATCAGACCGTGCGTCAACGCCATCAGCGCCGTCAGCCGGACCTTCGAATCCGTCTGCATGGGGAACTGCGGTAGCTGCAGCACGCGGTCGACGACCTTCTCCGCGCGCTCCGCCAGGGCCGCCGAACGCGTCACGACGATGAACGAGTCGCGCTGGCGCAGGCGCCGGAGCATCTTGAGCTCTTCCTGCGTCTCGATCGCGACGAGCACCGACGCCGCGCCGACCTCTCGCGCCAATCGGCGCGCGTGGCTGAGCAGGATCTGAGTCAGAGGTCGAGGCCGCGGTCGTCGGCGGCCGCCCGTCGCGCGCCCCGAGTCCAGAAGTCGCAGGACCGCGTTCGCGTCCGGAGCGCTCAACACGCGCTCGCAGAACTCGCGATCCTTGAACAACCCCGCGATCAGGCCGAGCACGCGCACGTGCTCGCTCTGCAGTGCCTCGTTGCCGACCACGAGAATCGCCAGCCGCACGGGCTCGTCCGTGTCGATGCCGTACGGGAAACCCTCGACGTTGCGAGCTAGCGCGAGCGACAACCCCTCGACGCAGTCGACGCGCGCGTGCGGAATCGCGACACCGTTCGCGATGTAGGTGTTGACCGCCGCCTCACGCTCCTCGATCCCCTGGTAGATCCTCTCGAGGGTCTCGTCGTCGGCGCCCTCGACGACGACCTCGGCCAGCGATCGCAGCAGCCCCTCCTTCGAGTCGACCGCCAGGTCGAGAATCGCCTCCTTGCGGAGGAAGCGCGACAGTCGATCGTCGCGACTGACCTTGGTCGCTTTGTCCTTCTTCAACGCTGATCCACCTCGGCCGGTCGGAGCTGAAATGACACCGTCACGGGACGCCACGAGCTCCGCGGGCGATAGCTCCGTCCGTAATCAGACTATCGGCAGGTCGAAACCCGGCCGCGCAGCCAAAGCAGCACTCAGGCTGGCCGGGACGGTCGAAACCGCGGCCTTCGGAGATCGCTCGGTTGGCGGCCCATGCGCGCGGAGCTAGAGCTGACCGTTTCGCGGCAGCTCATCTCCTACTGCACAGATCGTCAACCACTCGTCAGCGACCGCAGCAGCTCGACTCCAGCGCGTATATCCGCGACGCGTCCGGCCTGGTCCCCGACCTCCCGCTCGACGACGAGAGGGCCGCGGTAGCCGGCCTTGTCGAGAGCCGCGACGAACCGCTCCATGCCGACCTGGCCGGCGCCGAGCGGAACCTCTTCGCCCCACTCGCCCATCGCCTTGGGCGCGTTCGCGTCCTTCGCGTGGATGTGGACGATGTCGGGACCGAGAATGTCGATCGCGCGGATCGGATCCCCCATGTCGTAGAGGATCATGTTCGCCGGGTCGAAGTTGACCTTGAGGCTCGAGATCCGCAGCTCGTCGAGCGTCGCCCTGAGAAGATCGGCGGTCTCCTGACCGGTCTCCATCGCGAACGTGACGCCCTTCGACGCGGCGAAGTCGCCCGCCTCGGCGAGACAGTCGAGGAAGCTCGACCGCCCGTCGTCGCCTACCTCCGGGATGAACCCAGCGTGGCTCAGCAGGATCTCGAGGCCGAGCTCGGCCGTCTGATCGACGGCCTTCTTGAACGTCTCCAGACGCTCGGGGCGCGTCGCCGGATCCCCGAAGCCTCCGGTCTGACGAATCGTCGCGGGCGTCGTGTAGTCCTCGCCCGGGAAGCCGATCATCGTCCCGGAAAGCTCGAGCCCCGACTCGCGCAACGCCGTGAGAAAACCACCGCCCTCATCCCACGCGCCGTGGTTCGGATCCCCGAGCCCCACCTGAACGATCTCGGCGCCGACCTCGCCAGCCAGCCGCACGAGCTCCGGTACGCTGCTGACCTGGAGCGACCAGCTGCACACGCCCAGCTTCGTCATGGTCCAACCTCCTCACGCCCGCGGTCCACCGTCGGGCCTCTCGACACGCATCACGACGCCGGCACACACGTCCGGAGTCGGCCGCCGGGGGCCCGGCGTTGCCGTACTGTACACGGACGACGCGGGTTTGAAAATCGCTTCCGCGGCACCCGGCCGGAAAGCGGACCGCGCCGGATGCACCGACGGCCCCGAGGGAACCGTCAGAGCTCCTTCGAGGCCGATCGCGGCACCCTGGACGTGGAGACGAGCGCTACTCGCGCAGGTCGTGGCAGACCTCGCAGGTGTCCTCGATGTCGCCGAGCATCTTCTTGACGGCCTTGGCGTCCTTCTTCTTCGCCACGACGGCGAGCTCGAGGAAGTCGTCGCGCATCTCGACCGAGATCGCCTTCCACTTCTTCATGTTCTCCGCGCCGTGCACCTCCTCGCTCTTGTGATAGGCGGTGACGTTCATCATCTCGGCGAGGACATTGGCGTAGTAGCGGACGCGCGAATACTTGGCCGCCTTCGCCTCCTTGCCGGCGCTCGCGAGGACGTGCTCGACCCCTTCCATGAAATCGCCGATCTTGCTGACGGGCTTGTACACCGCCTTCGCCGCCGGCTCGGTCTTCTTGTCGTCGCCGCTGGCGTTCTCACCCAGGGCGAGGAAGACGAAGCCGACAATCGCGATCGCGGCGAGTGCAAAGCTGACGAGCTGGCGCATACCGACATTCCTCCTGTACGGTCGTTTCGCTTGCGTGGCCACGCGGCCGGTCGGAATCGGGCAGGGCCTCCCGACCGCTATCTCTTGCGGACCCGGCGCCCAGGGTTACCAGCCTGCCGAAAAAGGACTGGCGGTCCCCCCGGATTTCGCCGGCGCGAATTGTACTCCGCGAGGCAGTCCCTTATTGTGTGCGGCGCCCTCGGGCCGTCAAGGATTCGCCCTTCCCTTCCGCTTCGAGACCGCCGGAACGCCAGCCATGCCCCGCCCGGAACCCGTACGCGTCGCGCTCGTCGGTGGTGGGATGTTCGGCGGCGACGTCGTCCTCCGCTCCATCGAGGACCTTGAACGCTGCGGCATCGCCCCCTATCTCGGCCGCGTCGGCCTCGACCACCGCGCCCGCCACACCGCGGCCGCCGAGATCCGGCTCGTCGCGATCGGCACCCGCACTCGCGCCTCGGCCGAACGGCTGTGCCGCCAGTATTCCGAGCGCCTCCCCGGCGCGTCGCCGCACCCGTACTGGGGTAAGACGCCCTGGGTCGACATGTTCCGCGCCGGGCACATCGACATCCTGTACGTCGCGACGCCCGATTCCCTGCACTGTGCGCCCGTCGTCCACGCGATCGACAACGACGCGCACGTGATGGTCGAGAAGCCTCTGGCCCTGAGTCTCGTCGAAGCCCGCGACATCGTCGAGCGCGCACGCCGCAACGACCGCGTCGTCGGCGTCGACATGCACAAGCGCTACGACCCTTGCCACCGCTTCCTGTTCGAGGAGATCGTGCCGCAGATCGGCGACCCGCTCTACGGGCGCGCGGTTCTCGAAGAGCCGCTCGAGGTGTCGACAGAGACCTTCCGGTGGGCCTCCGACTCGAACCCGTTCAGCTACGTCGGTGTCCACTGGCTCGACCTCTTCGCCCACTACCTCGACGCGACGCCGGTCTCCGTGCACGCCGTAGGGCAGAAGAAGCTACTCGTGAACTGGCAGCGCGAGGGCGGCAAGAAGGCGATCGACACGTTCGACGCCATGCAGGTCGCGGTCGACTACGAGGGCGGGTTGCGCGTCTACTACGTCAACAACTGGATCAACCCGGCCGAGTTCGAGGCGCCCGTCAACCAGGAGATGGAGCTCGTCGGCACGCGTGGCAAGGTCGAGTTCGACCAGCAGGACCGCGGCCTGCGCGCCACGATTACCGGAGTCGGAAGCCGCACGTTCAACCCCCACTTCACCGCCGACGTGCGCCGCGCAGGCGAGCCGTTCCCGAGCTACGACGGGTACGGCAAGGACTCGATCGTCGCGATCACCGAACGGGCACTCGAGGTCATTCTCGGCCTTTCCGACAGCCAGAGCCTCGAGGGAACGTACCCCGACGCGGCGTCGTCGCTGTCGACCGTCTGTGTGCTGGAGGCTGCCGCCGAGGTCGCCTCGCGGAATCTCGCGCTGCTGGAGCGCGGCCTCGGGAGTCCGGTCACCGCGCGCATATCGGAGGACGGCTTCGAGGTGATCACACCGCCGAACGGCTGAGCCGCTCCTGCACGAACCCCTTGAGCCTCAAGTTTCGCGCCGGCGTGGGCGACGGATTACGTCAGGGGCGTCACTCTTCACTCGGAGCGGATACTGTGCTCGATGCTTCCCGACTTTCCGGGACCTGGACTACCGGTAACCCATCGGGCACCCCCTTGGAGGGGACGGTCACGCTGCAGCTGACGCCGCGCGGGATCCTGGTCCACTCGCAGCACCGCTCAGGAAGCGAAGAGCACTCCTTCCTGCGTTACCACGTGGAGCACGACAACCTCGCGATCCACGAGCTCGGAGGTCGCCTGCTGTATCGGATGGAGTCTCGGCTCCTCGCGGATGGCCGCCTGATTGTTCGGGACGACGGGCGCGACTGGGAGTACGCCCGCGGCAGCTGCCGGCAGTCGTTCGACGTCAGCTCGGCCTTGATCGATGTCATCGTCTTCGCGATCGACCACGGCCTCGCCCGAATGGAGGAGGAGCCGCGCCTGACGCCATTCCTCCTCAGCGAGGCGGCGGGCGAACGGGCCTTTCTGGGCTTCGACGACCCGGAGCGCAAGAACGCCGTGGCCGAGGCCCGGCGCTGGATCGTCATGGCGAGCGAGCGAATCCAATGTTGCGCGCTCGTCTACGACGGCTACATGACCGTCGGCAGCAAGCAGCGCGATGCCCTCTTCGCGGAGACGTACGAGCGCGGCCAGGACCGTGGTGCGCTCTTCGTGCAACCGTACGAGCCGAAGCAGTTCCTGCGACCGTTCCACCGCGTCGGTTCGGTCGACTACTGCGGCGCCTGCGAGGCGCTGCTCTAGGAGGCCGCTGCCTACTTCCGTTTGGCCGCGCGCAGTCGACTGCGACGCGCGACGTCGGCGTCGATCAGGAAGTTCAGGAGCAGGTTCTCGATCGTGTGCTCGTCCTCGCGCGAGTGCTGCTTGCCGAAGTGGCTCAGGACCTGCATGACGACGCCGGGCGTGCCCCTCGGGACGCGCCGCTGGCCGATCGGCGTCTGCGCGGCTCGGCCGGAGCCGGGGCGGAACGCCAGGGCGACGACGCTGTCTCCGCTCGCCTCGCGGCGTAGGTCGCCGCTGCCGAGCAGGAGAGTCACCTTCTTCCGATCGACGACGTGCAGCGCGAAGCTCTCGTCGTCGATCGTCCAGCGGTGCCGGATCTTGATCAGCTCCGCGTCCTCCGGCTTCGGATCGAAGACGACCGTGCGCCCGCGCTTGCGCTTGGGCGGATCGTCGTCGTCATCGTCGTCGTCATCGTCGTCGTCATCGTCGTCACCGTCGTCGTCGTCGTCCTTGCCGAAGTCGAAGTCGAAGTCGGGATCGTCCTCGTCCTCCTCGCTGGGCCCCTTGATCACGAAGATCCCCTCGAGGTACGGGTGCGTGGCACGACCACGAGCCGGGACGATCTCGATGGTCGAGTCCTTGAGCTTGTCACCCGCGACGACGAACTTCGGAAAGGCCTTCTCGACCAGCTCCTTGACGATCCAATCCTCGCAGAAGAGATAGCCGCCGCGCTTGACGAACTTCGCGAGCTTCTCGATGGTCGCCGCCGACAGCTCGGGATTGAAGATGATGTGCTTGTCGCAACCGCTACAACGACGCAAGCGGTTGTTCTTCGCGCCGCTGGGCTTGCACTTCGGGCAGACGCAGAACTTGTTGAACTGGGCGCAGTTGATCAGCAGGGCGCCGGTCTTCGACAGATCGAAGGCGCCGAAGTCCTCCCGCGTGACGACCATGTGCGGCACACGCATGCGCTCGACGATGTGCTCCATGTGGTCGTTGTTGAGGTCGCGTGGCCCCTGGCCCTGAATGTTGCGGAAGTAAGCCGAGAGCACGACGACGCCTTCCTTCGGCGCCTTCTCGAGGCCGACGAACTCTCGCTTGCGCCGACTGTCGAGATAGTCGACCGCCGTGCCCGTGGACTCGCCGCCACGGGCGGAGCGCACCGCGAGATCCGGATCCTTGCGGTGCTTCTCCCACCACCCCTTCCAGTTCAGCGCGGCGGGGCCGAAGTCCTGACCGGTGAGCCGCGTCAGGCCGTCGACAGCGGCCCACGCGACGTCCGTAGGATCGTCCTTCGAGTGCTTCTCCTCGTCCTCGAGCACGCGGATCAAGACGTCGACGCTCTCGACGAACGGCAGCGTCCCGAGCTTTGTGACGACCTTGAGCCGCAGGTCGTCGGCGCCCTTGCGGGCCAGCGGCTCGAGCGCGAACACGACCTTGCGCGTCTTGCTCGCCATGAGGGTGTAGGTGAGATCTCGGGCGATCGCCCTCTTGCGATTCTTCTCGAGAAAGTCGCCGAGCTCCTCGAGCGCCGGCTGGTCGACAAAGCTCGCGATGCCCTCGAGCAGGATCCAGTACAGCTTCTCGTCGTTTTGAGGCAGCTTCGCGGTCAACCCGAGAAGGCGCTTCATCGCGCGGGCGCCGCCCTCGTGAATGATCTCCTCGAGCCCCGCCTCGAGCGCCTTGTCATCCCGAGCTCTCAAGGCGTCGGCGACACGCTTGAGCCCGGACTTCGCATCCGCAGCGACGCGCGTCGGCGACAGCGGCAAGACGAGGAATACCAACGCGAGCCCGACACTACCCAGGACGACGAATCGTTGCATCGGTGAGACTCTCCTCGAGAAGTGGCGCCAGCGGCACCCGAAGCAGCGAACCCCGCTGTGGAGCTATCTTATGCCCCCTCGGCGCACGGCAAAGGGATTTTCGGGGCCTCGGAAACAGCCGTCAATAGGTCGCGCGCCCGCCCGAGATGTCGTAGCAGGCCCCCGTCGAGAAGCTGCACGCCTCCGACGCGAGAAAGAGCACGAGTTCGGCGACCTCCTCGGGACACCCGACGCGGCCCATAGGAATCTTCGAGACCATGTACTCGCGCACCTCGTCACTGACCTGCGCGAGGATCTCGGTCTCGATGACCGCCGGCGCGACGGAGTTGACGATGACGCCCGCGGTCGCGACCTCCTTGGCCCACGCCTTCGTCATGCCGATGACGGCGGCCTTGGTCGTCGAGTACGGCACCAGCCCGGGGTTGCCCTCCTTGCCCGCGATCGACGCGATGTTGACGACCCGACCGTAGCCCGCGGCCCGAAAGTGCGGCAGCGCCGCGACGCACGCGAACCACGTCCCCTTGACGTTGACCGCGAAGATGCGGTCGATCGCCTCCTCCGAGTGCGACTCGAGCGGCCCCGGTTCGCCTGCGATACCGGCGTTGTTGACGAGGACATCGAGCCTGCCGAACTCGGCGACGGTCCGCTCGACCATCGCTTCGACACGCTCGCGGCAGGTCAAGTCGACCTCGACGAAGAGGGCCCGGCCCGGCACGCCGGACGACGACGCGAGCGTCTCGAGCTCGCGAACGGTCGACTCGCCGCGAGCGGTGTCGACGTCGGCGACGACGACACCGGCCGCGCCGGCCGCTAGAAAGCGCTCAGCGCAGGCACGGCCGATACCGCGGGCGGCGCCAGTGATGAGAGCGACACGTTCTAGGAGCTGCATGGGATCCGCCTCGGTAGCAACCGGCCGGCGAACGCGCCGAGGCGCTCGCCGATCGCTGGGGAATGCAGCAGCGACTGATAGCGCCGCCGGTCCGTCGTTGTCAAGGACGGGTCGGCTCCGGGATGCACCGAGGCGTCCCGTGAAAGACGTCAAACCTTGTCCCGCGGCGCCGAAGGTCGGTATCGTACCGGGCGTCTTCGTCACCGAGCCACCGACCCCGCGCGCCTGATGCCGACCGCTCCCCCACCCGACGACCGCTACCACCGCCAGAGCCTTCTCGCGCCGATCGGCGCCGCGGGCCAGGGAAAGCTGTCGCGCGCTCGCGTGCTCATCGTCGGCTGCGGCGCGCTCGGCACGTGTTCCGCGGAGTACCTCGCTCGCGCCGGCGTCGGCGCGTTGCGCCTCGTGGATCGCGATCTCGTCGAGTGGTCGAACCTCGCCCGACAGATCGCGTTCACGGAGACCGACGCTCGCGACGCTCGCCCGAAGGCCGTCGCGCTCGGGGAGCATCTGACGCGCGTGCGGTCCGACCTCGACCTGGACGTGCAGCCGACCGAGCTCGACGCCGCCAACGCCCGCGAGCTCGCCGACGGGGTCGACGTCATCGTCGACGGCACCGACAACATCCCGACCCGCTTCCTGATCAACGACCTCGCCTACGCCGGCGGCATTCCCTGGGTCTACGCCGGCGCGATCGAGACCCGCGGCCACTGCCTGGCCATCCCGGGCGTCGGCGGGCCGTGCCTGCGGTGCTACCTCGACGAGCCGCCGCCTCCCGGGACGCTCGCGACGTGCGATACTGCCGGCGTGCTCGGACCCGCCGTCGGCGCGATTGCCAGCTGGCAAGCCGCGCTGACGATCCGCGCGCTGGTCGACGGCGCGGCGGCGCCAGGGCTCGCCGGACGCCTCGTGCAGCTCGACCCGTGGCGCCTCGACTGCCGCGTCGCGACGGTCGAGCCCGATCCGGAGTGCCCCGTCTGCGTCGGCGGACGATTCGACTGGCTCGACGCTGCGGCCGTGTCTCGGGGGGCGGCGACCGGCTCCGTCGGATCCGGCAGCGCAGCGAAGCTCTGTGGCCGCCGCGCGGTGCAAGTGCGTCCGGCGGCCCCGGACGGTGGCCGTCCACGCGTCGATCTCGACCGTATCGCCGCGCGCCTCGAGCCGATCGGGCGCGTCGAAAGCCTCCCCTACTGCGTCCGCCTCCACCGCGACGAGATCACCATGACCCTCTTTCCCGACGGCCGCGCGATATTCGACGGGTTGACGGACACGGCCCGCGCCCGTAGCCTTTACGCGCGTTTCGTCGGTGAATGAGCGGCCGCGGCGGCTTGTCGCCACGGGATTCCCGCCACAGAATCGCCGTCCAAGAAGCTTCACCATGAAATCACTCTCCCGACTCATCTCGCCCGACCGCGTCTGCTGGCTCGACGACTCGACGAAGGATGACTGCCTCCGTTCCCTCGTCCGCACGATCGCCGGAAGCGGCGGCCTGGACGACGAGGAGGAGATCTTCCAAGCGATCCTCGAGCGCGAGAAGCTGCTGTCGACCGGATTCGGGCTCGGCCTCGCGATCCCGCACGCGAAGCTGCGGCTCGTCAAAGACTTCCTCGTCGGCGTCGGGATCCACCGCGAGGGTGTCCCGTTCGACTCCCTCGACGAGGAGCCCGTCCACATCCTCGTGATGATCCTCGGACCCGACGAGCAGCAGGACGAGTACCTGAAGGTCTTGTCCCGCGTCACGGCGTTCCTGAAGGACAATCGCGAGCGCCTGCTGAGTCTCGACACCCCTGACACGCTCTACGAGCTCACGCTCGACTACTGAGACGATGGA
>CAYMRB010000103.1:20488-24606 GCA_964392615.1 uncultured Planctomycetia bacterium
GTCGACCGACAGCGGACGGGGCTCCCCCGTCCGTAGGGCCCTGGGCGGCCGGATTTCCCGCGAATCCCGGCGTCCCGGATCATCATCTGACGGTACGGTCGTCGGGCCCCGCCGCGGGCCCGGCAGCTCGGAGCAGCCCGCTGAACGAGGGCTTCGAGCGCGAGGGCGAAGTGGTCGCCGTCGCGCCGAGCTTCCTCTTTCGACGGCCTGCAAGGCCGCGACGCACGCGCGGGGCGTGCCGCGGTCGGCCCAAACGGCCCGCAGGGCCGATCCGGAGGGAATCGATGGCGGTCGACGTCAAGCAAATCGGTGCGAAGGTCGAGAAGGAAGCCGAGGTGCTCGAGCGCCTCGTGTCACAGGTGCGACAGCGGATCCTCGGTCAGGAGCACCTCGTCAAGGCGCTCGTGACAGGGCTTCTGTCCAACGGGCACGTACTCCTGGAGGGCGTCCCCGGTCTGGCCAAGACGCTCGCGGTCAGCACGCTGGCTCAGGCGATCCACGCGGACTTCCAGCGCGTCCAGTTCACGCCGGACCTGCTTCCGGCGGACCTTCTCGGCACGCTGATCTACAACCCGTCCGAGGGTACGTTCTCGACGCGGAAGGGACCGATCTTCTCGAATCTCATCCTCGCTGACGAGATCAACCGCGCGCCCGCCAAGGTCCAGAGCGCGCTGCTGGAGGCGATGCAGGAGCGCCAGGTGACGATCGGCGACGAGACGTTCCCGCTCCCCGGCCTCTTCCTCGTCCTGGCGACGCAGAACCCGATCGAGCAGGAAGGCACGTATCCGCTGCCCGAGGCGCAGGTCGACCGCTTCCTGTTCAAGGTCAAGATCACGTACCCGTCGCGCGACGAGGAGCGCCAGATTCTCGACCTGATGGCCTCGGCGAGCCACGCGCCGGAGCCCGTCGACGCCGTCATCACGCCGGAGGAGATCCTGCGCGTCCGAGGGCTCGTCGACGAGATCTACATGGACGACAAGATCAAGGAGTACATCGTCGACATCGTGCACGCGACGCGCGAGCCCGGCGAGTACAAGCTCGATCTCGAGAACCTGATCGACTATGGCGCGTCGCCGCGCGCGACGCTGGCGCTGACCTTGGCGAGCCGCGCGAATGCGTGCCTCGAGGGGCGGCCGTACGTCACGCCGCAGGACGTCAAGTCGGTCGCGATGGACATCCTGCGCCACCGCGTCATTCTGACGTACGAGGCCGAGGCGGAGGAGCTGTCCTCCGAGGACGTGATCCAGACGATCCTCGACGGCGTCAAGGTACCGTAGGCCCGGAGCCCGCGAGCCCATGATCCCGCAGGAGATCCTCCAGAAAGTCCGCCAGATCGAGATTCGGACGAACCGTCAGGTCGACAGCCTGCTCGGCGGCGAGTACAACTCGGCCTTCAAGGGCCGGGGCATGGAGTTCGAGGAAGTCCGCGAGTACCAGCCGGGCGACGAGATCCGGACGATCGACTGGAACGTCACCGCGCGCACGGGAACGCCGTTCGTCAAGACGTACCGCGAGGAGCGCGAGCTGACCGTATTGTGCCTCGTCGACGTCAGCCCGTCGGAGCACTTCGGCAGCGGTCGCCAGCAGAAGAACGAGCTCGCCGCGGAGTTTAGCGCGCTCATCTCGTTCGCGGCGATCCGCAACGGTGACAAGGTCGGCCTCATCCTCTTCAGCGACGAGGTTGAGCTCTACGTGCCGCCGAAGAAGGGCAAGAAGCACGTGCTTCGCGTGATTCGCGAGCTCCTCGCACACGAGCCGCGCTCGCGCGGCACGGACGTCGCCGAAGCCCTGCGCTTCCTCGCGCGGGTGCAGCGACGGCGCGCGACGGCGTTCCTCGTGTCGGACTTCATCTCGGCCGACTTCGAGAAGGACCTCTCCGCGGTGCGCGCGAAGCACGACATCATAGCGGTGCGCACGTCGGACCGCCGCGAGGTCGAGCTGCCGAGCGCCGGCCTCCTGACGCTCGAAGACGCCGAGACCGGCGAGGTCATCGTCGTCGATTCGCGTAGCGCGCGCGTGCGTCGCCTGTTCGAGAGCCGCACGCAGGAGGATCGTTCGCGTCAGGACAGCCTGCTGCGCTCACTGAAGGTCGACGAGCTCGAGATCACGACCGGCAAGTCGTACGTCGACGAGCTCTCGAGGTTCTTCCGGCTCCGCGAGAAGAAGATGTACCGCTGACCGAAACGGTCGGCTCGAAATCGGTTGCAACTGCCATGGCTCAACTCGACCTCACCCTGCCGGAAGCCCCGCGCAAGCGGTCTCCCGGCGTCCTGACGCTGCTGATCCTCGTCATCAACCTCGTATGCCTCGCACTCGTCTTCGTGCTGGTCGTCCGCGGTCGCAGCGGCGGCGAGGTCGCCGATGATGCGACGACGCTCTCCTCGGCGGAGCGCCTGCGCCTCCTCGGCCGCGAGCTCGAACGACGCACGCTCTACGACGCGGCCGCCGGCGTCTGGGCCGAGTACCTCGAGGCGGCTGATCTCGACAGCGAGACGGCGGCCGAGACGGTGTACCGCCGCGGCGTGTGCCTGCAGAAGGCGGGCCGGGCGTCCGAAGCAGCGCGCTGCTTCACCGCGGTGACGCAGAAAGAAGGCGAAGGGCTCGCGCTGCCGCGCAAGCAGCGACGCGAGGCCCACCGTCACCTGCTCGAGTGCCTGTCGGCGCTCGGCAAGGAGGAAGCGCGCCAGGAAGCGCTGCGCGCGTTCTCGATCCCAGACGCCGAGGAGAAGGGCACCGTCATCGCGCGCATCGGCGGCGAGGACGTGACGCTCGAGGATCTCCGCCATGGCGCGATCGAGGCCATGCGCGCGCAGCATGCCGCGTTCGGAGGCGGCGGCGACCCCGCCGAGACCGAGGCGATGATCGAGTCTCTCGCGAGTCAGCAACTCGGCGACCGCAAGACGCTCGAGCGGCTCCTGCAGCAAGAGGTCTCGCAGCGCGTGCTGTACCGCGAAGGGCTCGCGCGCGGCTACGCTAGCGGCGCGAAGTGGGAAGACGCCGCCGCGCGCTTCCGCCGCGCTTGGGTCGGCTCGCGCGTCGTCGACGACCAAGCTCGCGCCGCGGTCGAGGCGATCGGCGACACGGACCTGCGCAACCACTACGACGCGCACCACGACACCTACACCGAGGCCGCCTCGACCGAGTTCGCGTACCTGAAGCTCGACGACGAGGCCGCGGCGACGGCCGCGATCGCCACGCTCGCTGCCGGGGGCGATGCAGCGGCCGAGCTCGCGAAGGGATTCACCGCCGGCGGCCGCGCCGAGGTGACCGGTCCGCTGCCGGATCTCGGCACGTCGGCGGAGGCGTCGGCGCAGCTCGTGGCGCTCGAGGAGGGTGCGAGCGCGCCACGCCCCGTGCAGATCGGCGAGAGCTGGTACGTGTTGCGCGCCGACCGCAAGCACGCCGAACGTCTGCGGAGCTTCGAGGAGGTGCAGACGACCGTGCGCGCCGACCTCGTGCGCGAGAAGCGCGAAGAGGCGATGCGGCGCCTGCAGGAGTCGCTGACGCAGAAGTTCCGGGTCGAAGTCATCGGCGACGCGCTCGACGCCGCGACGGCTCCGAAGGATGAGCCGTCGGATGCAGAGCCATCCGACGCGTCCGCCGCACCATCGACGACGGACGGCGATGCGACCGACGGCGCGACCGACGGCGACCGAGCCAAGGAGGACGACGCGTCGTGAGGCGGGTTCCCCAAGTCGCCCTGATCGCCACCGCGCTGGCCGCGATGTTCGTCGCCGGCGGCTGCTCGGACAATCCTCCCGAGCCCGCCGACGCCGCGCCGCAGTTCGCGTACGCGAGGACTTTCGACGACGGCCCCGTACGCTTCACGCTGCGTCTCGACAAGATCGACGCCTCGCTGTCGGACCGCTTGCTCCTCGAGCAGGAGCTGCGCATTCCCGCTGGCTTCGAGTCGGAGTTCCCGGAGTATCTGCCGGAGGACTTCGAGGGGTTTGCGGTCGTGAACATACGGTATCCGGACGGGCCGGTGCCGCCCCGAGTCGAGGACTCCGATTCCGACTCCGACTCCGACTCCGACGCCGACACCGACGCCGACGCCGACGCCCACGCCGACCGCCACGCCGTCCAGCACGAGCCGCATACCAGGGACTAGCACGACC
>CAYMRB010000104.1:0-16407 GCA_964392615.1 uncultured Planctomycetia bacterium
CCGAGTTCCAGCGGCTCCACTGGATCTACACCGGCCTCGAGGCGGGCAAGGTCGTCCTGCTGTTCATCGCCGCGTGCGTCGGGCTGCGCGGTCGCGATTGACCGCCCGAAAATCCCCTTCCCTCTCGCGCGGACGCCGCTGTACCATGCGGGGCGTCACGAACAGATCGCGAATCACGGGCTGCAGGTCGCGGAGGGAGCGGACACATGCGGACACTCACGGTATTGACGACGGTTCTTTCGGTCATCGCCCTGTCGTTCTTCAGCGGCTGCAAGAGCACGAACACGGGGTGCTGCGACGCCTGCAAGCCGGCCTGCGAGGCGGACGCCACGTTCCCACCGGCGGACGTCGACCACCTCGGCATGAAGGTGCAGGTCGCAGTCGAGATCTTCGGGATCGACAAAGACATCGTCGACCTCGCGGGCGAAGTCGTCGTCCACAGAACCGGCCCGATCGGCGAGGGCGGCAAGACGATGAAGGGCGTGCTCGGCGGCGCGACGCTGCAGGGCAAGTCCGACGTCTTCGGCGAGGTCGTCGCGCTGCAGGGACCGACGACGTCGACGTGCTCCTACTCGTGCGAAGGACCGGGCCAGTACACCGGCACGTTCGAGATCTTCGGTTGGTTCTGGTTGCCGAAGTACGGCAAGGTCTTCTACACGACGCTGCCCGTCGTCGTCACAGGACCCGCGACGACCATTCCGCCCGTCGGCCAGGTCGCGAAGATGGCCGCGGGCACGACGATCCCGCTCTACGAGATCGGCGGCTCGACCGACAACCCGGCCGGCACGCTATCCGCCGCGAGCGGCGAGGTCCTCGCACCGGTGACGCTCGGCGACTGACGCCTTCCGAGATAGCAGGGGGCGTGACCGAGCGGACCCGGCGCTTTCCTCACGGTGCGGCGCGATAGGTATCGTCCGCGACCTTCTCCACCGCCCCCTCGTCGGCCCAGTACTCCAGCGCCGCGCGCGTCGCGCGTACGAACAGCTCGCGCAGGCTGTCCGCGATGTCGCGGTAGATCTCGGTCGCGATGTCGTCGACGGTGCGCGGCTCGGCGCCGAGTTTGCTGCGCACTTGCGCGAGACGTCGCTTGCGGTGCGCGATCGTGCGCTCGATCAACGCCCTCGGCTCGAGCGATGGCGGACCGTGACTCGGATAGAGGATGCGAGCATCGAGCGCTGCGAGCCGCTCGAGCGATTCGAAGTACGACAGCAGGTGCCCACCCGGCGAGCCGACGTACATGCTGACGATCGTCGAGATCATGTCGCCCGCCAGAATCGCACCGTGACGCTCGTCCCAGAACGCGAGGTGACCCTGCGCGTGGCCCGGCGTGAACAGACACTCGAGGCGCCAATCGGGACGTCCGTCCGGACCATCGCCGAGGTCGATCGCGTCGCCATCGCCGAGCTCCCGATCGAGCGTTCGCCCGATGAGCTCGCCGGTTCGCGGGTGTGCCCACAGCGGCAAGCGCCAGCGATCCCGCACGATGTCGAGCGCGCCGATGTGATCGTTGTGGTGATGGCTGAGCACGACGGCTGCGACGCGGTCGCCGCGCTCGATCCGCGTGTCGATCGCCTCGATCAAGTGCGCTCGGCCCTCGGCGCTCGACGGGGTCGGATCGATGATGACGAACGTGCCGCACCCGACGAGGAACGCGTGCGTCGGCACGGTCGGCGGTAGCGGCGGCGTGTGGAACGGCAGCAGCTCGGTGCCGGGCCCCCACGGTATCGCGCGCCCCGCTCCTTCGAAGTGAGCCGACATCGCACGCAGCTCGGTGATCGCGCCGTCGAAGCTCCGACTCGCGAACGCGTCGAGGATGACGATCGCCGGTGGCGCGATCAGCATCTCGCCGCGTCGCCAAGCCGCGAGCGCGTCGGCCGGACGCCACCACCGCCCGTCGACGAACTCGTCGCCTCGCAAGCGCGGCTCGCCGCGGCCGGCGCTGCAGTCGAGAGCGTAGAACCGCGTGTCGTACCGCAACCTCGAAAACGGCGGCGTGACGAGCCGGGTCGCCGCGACGAAGTCGGCCGGATCGACGGCTCCGCCCGCACGCTGTAGCGCATCGTGAAAGGCCCCGGCGTCGAGGGCGAGGTCCGATGCATCGGCGAGCGTCGCACGACCCCGACTCGCGAGCACGCCCGTCTCCTCCCACAGCTCGCGCAGCGCGCAGCCGACGTGGAGCCTCGACGCCGTGTCGAGATCGGCGCCCGCGACGAGCGAGACGTCCGCATCGGCTGGCTCCGCGCGACCGCCCGGAAACGCCCAATAGCCGCCGAAGAAGCGCAGATCCATCGAGCGCTGCGCGAGAAACACCTCGAGCCCGTCACGGTCGCGGTGAAGGATGACGCTGCTGGACGGTCGGGGCATGTCAGCGCGACGACTCGACGACGACGAACTCGGCGCGATGGGACAAGAGCGGCCCAGCCTCGCCGTGACACGGACGACAGGATTCGGCGACGGTCGCGCGACGAGGCTGCGAGGCGGCGACGAACGGGTCACGGAAGTCGATCGTGGCGTCGGAGTCGAACTCGACCCACGGATCGCGTCCAGCGACGGCGGCGGCACGATCGAAGCGTTCGACGCTCGCGCTCCACACGCCGTCGCGGCGCTCGAGCGTCCAGCACTCGCGCGGCACGGAGTCGTCGCTCGCCCTCGACTCGAGCACGAGGCACGCACTCACCGGTAGCGACAGCCGCGCGGCGGGCGTTCCCGGCGCCGGCATCGCCGCGCTGGGCGCCAGTCGATAGAAGACGCGTCGACGCAGCGTCGCGTTCGAGTCGCCGCCGGACGCCGTCGCGATCTCGACCCACGTCCCGTCGCGCATCGCGCGCGGTTGCGAGTGCGCGCGTGCAAGCTCGTGACGCGACAACGACGCCGCGACGGACTTCGCGGCATCTCGATGCCGGCGCGCGAGTTCGGCGCCGTCGGGCTGCGCGTCCCAGAACTCTGCTTGATCGAGGAGGTCGGCGCACAGAACGCGTCGCGCGCGCGCCGCGAGACCGTCTGCGTCGTCCGTGTCGTCCGTGTCGATCGCGGCCTCGAGGCTCTCGACGAGCGCGACGATCTCGACTCGATCCACGGCGCGCGGATCGGTCAGCAGCGAGAACGGCGCCTCGGGCCGCGCGGTATCGAGGCGCCCGGCCTCGTCCCGCGACGCGAAGGACCGGTGGAACCAGCGATTCGCCGGGTGGAACGAATCGCCGACGTACACCGCCGGCGGCGGCCAACCCCTCGGAGCCGGACCGCCGACGTAATCGTCCGGCACGCGCGGCGGAATCTCGTAGCAACCGCCCGCGGCGCTGGCGAGCCCGACGAGCGGCACAAGCCATGCGCTGAAGAGCAACCGGCGCTCGCGCATCACAGCCCCGCCGCGCCGTAGTAATTCTGCACGGCCGAGACTAGCGCGATGAGCACGCCCAGCGCGATCATGAGGAACGCGAGGATGGGAATCGTCCAGAGCGCGATGGACAGCCGCGTACGGAACCGCTCTTCCAAGTCGGCGCCGGTCGCCTGCAACGTCCGATCGAGAGATCCGGCGTTCTCACCCGACGCGAAGCGCGCGAGCAGGTCGTCGGGCAGGCGGCGAATCTTCGCGAGCGCCTCCGTCGCGGTTGCGCCGCCGCGGATCTGGTAGTCGACCTTCTCGATGTCCTCGCGCAGGAACGACCAACCGGACGCGTTGGCGACGAGCGGCAAGCTGTCGCTCCAACCCATGCCGGACTCGAGCAGCATCCCGAGAAGCCGAAACGCGCGTCCAAACGCGGCGTCGCGACAGATGCCGCCGATGAACGGCAGCGCGCAGAGCAGCGACTGCACCGCGGATCGCGCGCTCGAACCCGGCGGGGCCAGCTTCGCCCGCTGTCGCCAGAGCGCGAACAACGCGACCGGCACGCCGAACCCGATCACGACGATCGCGAGGTACATCCACGCACGTCCGGTCACGACGAGGAAGAGCGGCGGAAGCACGACGAACGCACAGTAGAGGAAAGCCGGATACGCGAGGCGCAGCATCATCGACTTGCGCAGATCGAGCCGCGCCTCGACGTCGGCGATCAACCGTTCGAGCACCTCGACGAGGCGCCCGGCACGCTCGCCGGCCTCGATCAGCGCGGCGTGCTCCGGCGGCACGACGTGCTGCGAACCCGTCCCGGCACCGAGCGCGCGGAGCGCCTCCGCCAGTGTTTTGCCGCATTCCAGGGACGCCGCGAGCTCGCTGGCGGCGCCGGCCCAGCGACCGCGCAGCGCGAGCGTGTTCAGCGCCTCCTTGATCGGCAGCCCCGCGCGCAACTGCGAGTGAAGCCCGGTGAGAAAATCTCGGTAGCCGCCGGTCATGCGTGCCTTCCCCGACAGGGCCCCGCCGCGACCGTCAGGTGTTGACGGTCATTTCTTCTGGCCGAACCAGTTGAACTCCGGCTGCGTCTGGATCTCGACGTCGCCCTGGACGCGAGCCCGGCACGCGAGGCGCACCTTGTCCTCGTTGCCGAGCTTGAACCAGCTCACAGCGATGCGCAGGGCCTCCATGAAGCGCTTGCGGCTGAGGTTCTCCCGACCCTGGAGGACGTGAACGCGGCAATCACCGCAGAAACCGAGGCCCCGACAGTTGAGGTATTTCTTGATCTCCGGGTAGAGCTCGATCCCGTGCTCCGAGGCGATGTCGCGCAGCTTGGCGCCTTCGTCGCACTCGACGGTCTTGCCCTCCCGCTTGAAGTGGACCTGGGGCATCGCTCTCCTGGACTCTCGATCAAGAAACCGCGCGATGGGCGACGATCCGCGCAACGGATGTGCCGGGCGAGGGGGAATTGTAGGTGATGGAAAAACCCGATGCAATGCGCCCCGCCCCCGCCGCGAAGGCCTGTCGATGTTCGGGCGCTGGATCTCCAACACGGCTTGACCATTGCGTTTCCATACGCGCCGAAGACAATACTACCCGGCCCCCGCTCCCCTTCCGGAGATCGATCCTGCCCGTGAGCGAGAAGCACTATCGGCGTCCCATTCCCGATGCGTTCACGCTGTCGGTCGTCATCCCGTGCTACAACGAGATCGACACGATCGACGTGGTCCTCGAGCGCGTGGGGGCGGTTCGCTATCGCAAGGAAGTGATCGTCGTCGACGATGGCTCTCGCGACGGCACGCGCGAGCGCTTGCAAGAGATCGAGCGCTCGACCGGCCTGATCGACCGGCTCGTGTTCCACGAGAAGAACCAGGGCAAGGGCGCCGCGCTGCAGAGCGGGTTCGCCGAGGCGACCGGCGACGTCGTGCTGATTCAGGACGCCGACCTCGAGTACGACCCGCAGGAATACCCGAAGCTCCTCGCGCCGATCCTCGAGGGGAAGGCGGACGTCGTGTACGGCTCGCGTTTCCTGACCGGTAGCGCACACCGCGTGCTGTACTTCTGGCACTCGGTCGCCAACAAGACGCTGACGCTCCTCTCGAACATGATGACGAAC
Source organism: uncultured Planctomycetia bacterium (assembly GCA_964392615.1). Classification (GTDB taxonomy): domain Bacteria; phylum Planctomycetota; class UBA8108; order UBA8108; family UBA8108; genus CAYMRB01. The sequence goes on from CAYMRB010000104.1 coordinate 5,445, forward strand.
CTGACCCTCACCGACATGGAGACCTGCTACAAGGTCTTCCGCCGGGAGGTGCCCGTTTGTCTCGACCTGCGGGAGCGCCGCTTCGGCTGTGAGCCGGAGATGACCGCGAAGATCGCGCGCCTCGAGTGCCGCGTGTACGAGATCGGCATCTCGTACGACGGCCGCAGCTACGGCGAGGGCAAGAAGATCGGCTGGAAGGATGCCGTCTGGGCGATCTTCTGCATCCTGCGCTACGGCTTCTTCCACCCCCCGCGTCCGGTCGATTGGGGCTCGCCGGAGGAGACGGAAGACCGCGCCGCGGACGGGGCGAAGCCCACGACCGTCGGCCGCCGCGGCAACGGCACCCGCACGACGGAAGACGGCGACGGCACCGGTGCGCCCGCGGCGAAGGACGATTCGCGCATCGCGGATCGCGACGTTACCCGGCCGGCACCCAGTGCGGGCCCGTCGAAGTCGTAGCGACCAGTCGCGACGTCACTGCGCCGACGGCGACACGCGGACGGAGCGCCCCGAGCCCGCGTCCTTGCCCTTGTCGGTTTGCGTCTTGACCGTGTCCGTGACCCGCGGCGCCTTCCCGCCGAGCGTGCAGTGCGCTTCCTCGGTGCGTCCATCCTCGCGCGTCACCTGCGCGATGACGCTGCACCCGGTCGGTGCCGGCACGCGCACGACGGCATCGACCACGCCGCGGCCCTCGCCGTCGAGTCGCACCTTGTGCTTGTGAGCGAACGCGGCCGATTCCACGCCGTCGCTGCCGAGGAGCCGCACGATCAACGTCTCGTCCGGCTTGCCGTGGACCGTCACGCGAACCGGGATTCCCTTGCCCGACACGATCGGCCCCGACGGCTCCGAGAAGACGATACCGAGGCGCCGCCACGCCTTGCCGGGCGACGAGCCGTGCGCGTCGTGCGCGTCGTGCACGCTGACGGACGAGTCCGCGGCCGTGCTGTCGCCGTCGGATGAACAGCCCGCAGCGACGATCAGCGTCGCGGCAAGAAACGGCAGGAGAGACGCGAAAAGGGACAGGCGTGCCATCAGTCGACCCTCAGCGTGTAGTTGGCGGCGTTCGGGTTGGCGACGTCGCTCGCGTCGATGAAGTACCCGCGGACCTCGATGATGTACCGGCCGGGGGCCAGGTTGGTGCTCGTGACCACCTCGCGCGAAGTCTCGGACGTGGAAGAGCCGATCAAGCTGTTGCGAGTGGTCAGAAGGAACAGGTCGAGATCGCCGGGCCTGCGGCCGTTCGATTGAATATCGAGTGTCACGCGCACCGTGCCGCCGAGCTGCAGATCGAGCCCGTACGTGCGGATCGAGTCGAAGCCGCGCGTTACGTTCGCGCCGGGGAGCGACGCGTCCACCCAACCGGGGATCGATTGTCCCCGCCGGATCGGGATCGGAAACAGGTCGCGGCCGGTCGCCGGGTTGTCCCGCTCGATCGGCGGATACGTCAGGTTCTGGTCCTCGGGCGAGACGAGAAGGTCTTGCAAGGCCGCAGTCGAAATCGCACCGCGCCGGACCAACTCGTCCAGGAGCGTCGTGATGTGGATCGCATCCGGAGTATCGCGATACGACACGAGCGCCGCGAGGATCTCATCCGGCGACAGCGCGACCGCGTCGCGATCGACGTCGACCGGACCGTCCGCCGACCCGTCGACGAGATCCCACAGGATCTCCATGATGCTCTGCTCGCTGCCGATGCCGGTCACGGCCTGCGCGACCGACTGCTCGAGGTCGTCGCAGTAGGCACAGCGCGTGTTGCCGCCGGCGTTGCCGATCGTGTCGATGTAGGTCGACGTGTTGCGCGCGACGCCGCTGTACCAGTTCGCGAGCGCCTCGTCGTACGCCAGGGTCGGCACCAAGTCCTCGCCGCCGTGCTGCCCGCCGGGCGATGTCGTCGCCGAGTGGTTGCGCGTGAGGAAGTGGTTGTACTCGTGCGCGAGGACGCTGTCGTCGAACTCGTCGGTGTCCGTGCGGTTCTCGGCGCCGGCGACGCCGCCGAGGACGGTGATCGAGTTCGTCCCGGAATCGAAGAAGCTCGTTCGCGGCTGGACGCCGTGCTCCCAGAGGACGGTCACGAGGTTCGGCACGATACCGGTCGCGTCGCGCCAGAGCTGAGCGCCGCGCTGCATGACGTCGATGATATTGAACGCGCCCGCGGCTCGGTCCGGGCCCGCGAGAGACGCGACCACGTCGACGCGCACGAGCGCGTCGTCAGCCACGGCAGCTTGCAGCCCCGAGACGACACCGTAGAGGGAGCGGTCCTTCGGGGCGCCGAGCGGGTTGTCCTCGACGCGGACGTAGTAGCCGGGATTCGGGGCGATCGCGTCCTCCGAGGTCGACACCACCATGACCTGGAAGCCGGCGGGAAACGTCCCACTGACGCCGTAGTTGCCATCGCCATCCGTCGTCGTTCGCACGAGCGTCTGCAGCGCGCCACCGACCTGCTGCACGATATCGACGCGCACGAAGCGCGCTGGAACGAGGATGAAGTTGCCGTCGCTGCTGAGCCCGGCCGTGGTCGCGGCAGGCTTCTGAAACAAGACGGTACCGGTGACGCCCTGGTTGACGCCAGCCCCGGTCGGAAGCGTTCGGCTGCTGCCGCTCTTCTTGCACGACGGCGCGGTGGCACACGCCAGAACGCAGCACAAGGCGAGGATTCGGCTGATATTAGGGGTGCGCACGGGTAACTTCGCGGGCTGTTGGGGTTGAGGCGAAGCACCCAGTATACGGGGTCGATACGGCTACTTGAACTGCTGGAACTGGCCGGTCTTCAGCTTGCGCCAGTACGTCTGTAGATCGCGGCGGACGACGCCACTCAAGAGCAGGCAGCCGAGGAGGTTCGGGAATGCCATGCCGAGAATCATCATGTCGGAGAAGTCGATGACATTGCCGAGCTTGATGACCGCGCCGATCCACACGAACGCCAGGAAGATGATCTTGTACAGGACCGCGCTACGCGCGCCGAAGATCCACGTGAAGCAGCGCTCGCCGTAGTACGACCAGGAGATCATCGTCGAGTACGCGAAGAACACGGTCGCGACCGCGAGGATCCACGGGAACACGGCGCCCGCGCTGCTGAACGCCTCGGACGTAATCTGGGCACCGGCGGGCTTGGCTGCGCCGACGTAGGGCTCGTAGGCACCGGTCACGACGAGGACGAGACCCGTCATCGAACAGACGACGACCGTGTCGATGAACGGCTCGAGCAGCGCGACCAGACCCTCGCGGACCGGCTCCTCGGTCTTCGCGGCAGAGTGCGCGATCGCCGCCGAGCCGACGCCCGCCTCGTTCGAGAACGCCGCGCGACGCACGCCGCGGATCAGCACGCCGAGGAAGCCGCCGACCACCGCCTCGTTGCCGAACGCTTGCCGGAAGATGAGGCCGATCGCGTCGTCGATGCGATCGAAGTTCATGCCGAGGATGATCAGCGCGCTCGCGACGTAGAGGCCGCACATCAGCGGCACGATCCTGCCGGCCGTCGCCGCGATGCGCCGCATGCCGCCGAGGATCACCAGGCCGACGAGGGTGGCAAGCGTGAAGCCGTAGATGATCGGTCCGTAGGTGCCGACCCAATCGTTCACCTTGTCGGGATCGACGGCGCTGCGGATGGCCTCCCAGGACTGATTCGCCTGGAACATATTGCCGCCGCCGAGCGAGCCGCCAACGCAGAGGATCGCGAAGACGACCGCGAGGAAGCCGCCGAGGGGCCGGCCGATGCCGAACAGGCCCAGGTCGGAGAGACCGCGGTACAGATAGCGCATCGGGCCGCCGGACACATTGCCGGCCGAGTCGACCTGGCGGTACTTCTGTCCCAGCGTGCACTCGACGAACTTGCTCGTCATGCTGAAGAGCGCCGAGACGACCATCCAGAACACCGCACCCGGACCGCCGACCGCGACCGCCACCGCGACGCCGGCGATGTTCCCGAGGCCGACCGTCGCCGACAGCGCCGCCGACAGCGCCTGGAAGTGGCTCACCTCGCCGGTGTCGTTCGGGTTGTCGTACTTGCCCCGCACGACGTTGATCGCGTGGATGAAGCCGCCGATGTTGATGAACCGCATGCGGATCGTGAAGAACACGGCTCCGAATATCAGCCACAGCACGACGAGAGGGATAGCGGGAAGGCCCCACTCCTTCGTCTTCTCCGCGCCGACGATCGCCTTGACGGGATCCCAGAAGAGCACCGCCTCCATCCGCTTGACGATGCCCCCGGCCTGCTCGTCAACGGTCTCGGCGAGGGCGACCAGAGGGCCCTTGTCCTCTTCCGCAGCGCCGGTCTTCGCAGCGTCGTCCTTCGCAGGCTCCGCCGCATTCGGCTGCGGTGCCGCTGTGTCAGGACCCGCTCCCGCCTCGGCAGCCGGCTTCGCAGCGGGCGAATCGCCCGCGGCCGCATCCTGAGCGTTGACGATCGGCCCCGTCGCCAGCGCGACGAGGATCCACAGCGTCCATGGCCGCCATCTCGCGCGGCTCAGCACGTCGTTCATCTAGAGAAAACCCTCTTGCGCGCCGTCAGCGACGCGTCTCTGTCGCCAATCCCGTCTCGTCGACCCGCTCAATCGCCGGCGCCACCTCCGGAGCTGTTGCCGGCCCCTCCGCCATCCCCACCGTCCCCGCCGCGCCTCCGGCGCCGCGACCGCCGCCGGCGGCTACTGGCCCCGCGACCGCCGCTCTTCTTCGCGTCCCCGTCCGCGGGCTTGCCGTCTGCCGAGCTGCGACGCGAACGCCCCCCGCCGCTTCCGGAGCTCCCCCCGCTCGAGCCGCGGCGACCGCCGCCCTTCGACGCCTTCTTCGATCGCGACGACCGCTTCTTCGCCGAACCGCCGGAGGCCCCGCCAGAGGAACCGGACGACGATCGGCGCCCGCCGCTGCGACCGCGGCGCGGCTGCTCGATCGGCTCGGCGCGTTCGAGCACCGAGTGATCGACATCGAAGTAGTCGGTCTTCAGGTATGCGTCGTCGACGTCGACGAGCTGCACCTTCGGCGGACGCTCGCGCGGCTTGCGCGCCGCGACCTCCGAACGCCATTGGTCGAGGGCCTCTTGCGTCTCCTCGGCAGCGAGCGGTGGTCCCTCATCCGGATGGGGCTCGCGGGAACGCCCGCCGCCGGTGCTCGCGGCCGGTCGCTTGTCGCGACTGTCACGGCCTTCCCCACCTCGACGCCTCGAGCGACGTCGGCGGCCGCGGCCGCGCCCCTCGTCATCCTTGCTCGACGATTCGCCGCCGCCTCCCTCGCTGCCGCTCGCCGTCTTCGCGCCGGCCTCGCCATCACGACGCTCGTCGCGAGAGCGGCCCTCCTCGCGCCGCGAGTTCCGACTGCGACCACCCCGACTGCCGCGTCGCCGACCGCCGCCTTCCTCGCGCTCGCGTCCGCCTCGTTCGCGACCCCGACCGCCCCGGCGGCCGCGACCGCCCCGACGCGAGTCGTCGTCGTCCGACTTCCCGAAGCGTTCCGGGCCGACGAGCTCGATCTCGAAGCCCGTCTCCTTCATCACCTGGCGCCATTGGCGCCATTCCTTCGATGCGACGAACGTCAGCGCGATGCCGGTATTGCTCGCGCGTCCCGTCCGGCCGATGCGATGGACGTAGCCCTCGCACTCGTCGGGGACCTCGAAGTTGATCACGCGAGAGACCGACTCGATATCGAGACCGCGAGACGCGACGTCGGTCGCGACGAGCGTCTTGATATCGCCGGATCGGAACGAGTCGAGGATGCGGAACCGCACGTCCTGCTCCTGGTCGCCGTGCAGCGCGCCAGCGCTGTAGCCATGACCCCAGAGCATGCGGTCGAGGTCGATCGCCTGTCGCCGCGTGTTGCAGAAGACGATCGCCGTATCGTCGGGATGCTCGTCGAGGATCTTCTGCAGCTCCCGGAACTTGTGCGGGTAGTTGACCTGCATGTAGATCTGTCGAATATCCGTCGTCGTCGACAGGCCCCTGGATGTCGAGAAGTGCTGCGGATCCCGCATGTATCTCTTGAGAATCTTGCCGACACCGGCCGGAATCGTCGCTGAGAAGAGCAGCGTCTGCCGCTCCTCGGGAATGCGATCGAGAATGGCGCCGACCTCGTCGATGAACCCCATGTCGAGCATGCGGTCCGCCTCGTCGAGCACCACGGTCTCGCACCAACCGAGCGACAGGGTGCGCTGCTTGAGGAAATCGAGCACGCGGCCGGGAGTGCCGACCGCGAGCTGCGAGCCGCGGCGTAGGATCTCGATCTGCTCGCTCGCGTGCACGCCGCCCACGAGCAGCGCGACGCCGAGACCGCGCCCCTTGCCGAGTTGCTCGAGCACCTCGGCAACCTGTTGCGCGAGCTCGCGCGTCGGCGTCAGGACCATTGCCTGGACCGCGACACGCTGCGTGTCGATCCTGCCGACGAGAGGCGCGCCGAAGCCGATCGTCTTGCCGGTGCCGGTCTCCGCCTTGCCGACGACATCGACCCCGTCGAGGATCGGGCCGATGACCTTCTCCTGGATCGGCGTGCACGAGCGGATGCTCATCGTATCGAGCGCCTCGAGCACGTCGGGTGCGAGCTCGAACTCCGCGAAAGGCCGCCCCGGGCTCGTCGCAGCGTCTGTCGCCGTGTCGACCTTCTCCGCCTCCTGAGGCGCCGCGTCGACCTTCTCCGCCTCCTGAGGCGCCGCGTCGACCTTCTCCGCCTCCTGAGTCGCCGCGTCTCCCGCTATCTCCTCTGGCGCTTGCGACGTCGTATCATCTGTCTTCATATCGTACGCGAGAGGCCGTCACCTCGTTGCGCGGTCGGCTCGCGGGATCTCCGCGATACGCCGCATCACAGCTCGTCATCCGCTTCGGGATCGGGCTGGTCGAGGTCCGGCTCGTTACTCCTGCTCCGCTTTTTCTTCTGTCCCGTCGTCTCGTCGCCTTTGCCCTTGGCGCCCTTCTCTCCGGCGCCGCCGGCCTCCTTCGGGACGCGTAGCTTCTTCGCGTCCCGCAAGCGAGCGATTTCCTTCTCGGCCCATTCGCGAGGAAACTTCCCGGTGATGCGCAGGTCCGAGACGAGGAACGATACCTTGTCAAAAACGAGGCCGATCTTGCCCTTCGAAGGGTCCTTGATCCCTTCGAGAGCGACGACCTCGACCATCTTGTACTTGTCCTTCTCGCGGTCCTCGACGACGCCCATGCGGATCGTCATCTTGTCGCCGCGATATTCGATCGACACCGGAACTCCGGGGCTCTTCTGGTCGAACCACGCGCTCGGTGCACCGGAGAATTGCGCCTTGCTCGTCTTCGCTTGAGCGCGCTTGGCACCGGTGACCGAGAGGTCCTGGAAGAACCGCGTCCGTATATAACTCTTGCCCGTCCGGTTGAAGCTCAGGTCGAGCTTCGCCCCGGACGCCAGTCTGGGCGCTCGCAGGCGGAAGCTCATCGTGTAGTCGTTCGCCAGCTCGAACTTCGACAGCGCCGTCCCCCCACCGGTCGTCACGAACGAGAACTCCCCCTTGTGGCCATCGATGAGGACCTTCCGGTAAACCGGACTCTTGAGCTCGGTCGGATCGGACAGGATCTGACCGCGACCGCGCGGCTTGCACGCGAAGCCCTTCTCGAAGTGACCGGTGTGGAACGTCAGGGTGAAACGATCGTTCTTCTCGAGCTTCAAGTGCCCGCCGAACAGGGCCGACGCGTTCGCCTCGACGAGGCGATCGAACGCCGGATCGGCGGCGATGGACGGCGAGATGGCGGCCGACGCGCCGAGAAGCGCGACAGCGGCGAGCGCTGCAGTGACGTTGGTGCGGATCGAGGGGCTGTTGATCATGGTGCGGCTCCCGCGTCGTGACCCGACCGCCCTCGAGCGACCGGGTACGGGGCGTGCATTGTATCCGAGCGCCGTGACGATACCAGCGAATACTCCGTAAGCCCTTTCATGCCAAACATTTCGAGATTCTCAGCCGGTGGTTCGCCAGGGCTTGGGGCGGCCGTCCGCGTCGAGCGCGACGTAGACGACGGTCGACGAGCTGATCTGGCGCAGCCGGTTCCCGGAGGCGCTCGATGACGACCGCACGACGACGCGGCACTCCATCGACAGCGACGTGCGGCCCTCGCGCAGGGTCCGGCACCAGACCTCGACGACGTCGCCGAGGCAGCCCGGCGCATCGAACACGATCTCGCCGAACGTCTTCGTGACGAGCCTCTCGGTGCCCATGATCTGCATCGCCACCATCGCGGCGCCCTCGTCGATCCAGCTCATCAGCTGGCCTCCGAACAGGCGGCCCGCCGCGTTGAGGTCCGGATACATGACGAGCTGGCGCGTGGCGAGCGTGTAGCCGTCCAGATCGGGGGTGCTCATGGTCGACATAGCCGTTCGAGAAGCTCCTTCCAGAGTTTCGGATAGTCGCCCCACTGCGGCAGAGCGCGTGAGATGCCGCGAGCGAAGCACGTGGTGAACACGGCGACGCGGCCCTTGCCGTGGCGGTGCAGGGCGATAAGCGGCGCCCGGATCGGCGGCGAGCTGCCCGGCGCCGACGCGAGGAGCGCCCAGACCGCCGCACCGGACCGCGCGCGAGTGACATTGAGGCCGCCGACGATCGGAGCCCGGCCCCACGCCAGGGCGGCGACGGTCGGCGGAGCACCCGGAGCGGATTCGAGCGCGAACCGGCCGAAGCGGAAGTCGTCGTCGCCGAGGATCTCGACGGGCAGGATGGCCTCGAGCGGCGTCTCGTCGTAGCCGCCGCGTCCGTCCCGGCCGCCGAACGCATACCAGCCGCCGACCATCAGCAGCGAGCCGCCGTCCGCAACCCAATCGCGCAGCCGCTCGAGGTATCCGGCCGGCAACGAGCGGCGTCCGTTCGGCAGCTCGTCGACGATGACGAGGCGATAGCCCTGCGGGCCGGGATACGGCGACGCGGCCTCGTCGCCTCGCGGCCGAACGTAGCGCGCCAGTCCCGACGGCGCGCGGGGGTAGTCCCATTCGAGGCCGTCGACGGCGCGCAGCAGACGGAACAGCTCGTCGATCGCCTCGTCCTTCGACAGGACGAGCGCGCGAAGCGGCGGCGATGAGCCCGCATCAGCCCGCGCGTCGCCCGTGACGCCAGGAGCCTCCGACGACCGCGGCGGAGCGACGAGCGCGTACTCCTCGAGAGCACGCCCCGGCCAGATCTCGACCGACGAGCCGAGCTCGACGACCGGAGCTCCCGCCGGATCGCCGTCCCAGCGCAGCCGCAAGGTGCTGGCGCTTTTCCTCCATCGCAGCGGCAGCAGGAAGCGACCGTGGAACGTCTCGCCGTCGGAGTAGCCGCCGATCGCGACGTCGTCGAGGTCCTGATAGACGATATGTGAGCCGGTCTCGACGCGGTGGAGCACCGCTCCGTCCTGCTCGACGACGAGCGCGCCACCGACCGACGCGACGTCTTGCTGCGTCGACAGGGCGAGCACACCGAGACGCGGGGACGGACCGAGGTCGACCGCGATCGATCGCTCTCCAGCTACCAGCGACCCAGGTGCGACCGGCACGGCCGCGAACGGCAGCGGACGCGGCGGAAGCGCCGCGAGCCGGCTGGCGGGATCGCCGAGCACGACCCACTGAGCGACGGTCAAGAGGTCGGCGTCCCTGCCGCTGCGGCCAGTCGTCGCCAGCTGCAGCAATCGATCTCGCAGCCCCGGACACGTTCCGACGTAGCGCCGGCGCGCATCGTGAAACAGCGCCGCGAGAGCACGACCCGGCGCCGCGTCATGCGAGCGGAAGAAATGGCCCATCAACCGGTTCGTGTACTGCGCGGGGTTCATGCCAAGGACGACCGCCGACGAGCCGATGTACAAGCGGCCGCCGGCGGCGAAGAACGCGTGCACGAGGGGCGAGCCGACGGGCGCGGTGGCGCAGCCGTCGATCAGCGCGATCGGGCCGCGATCGAGACGCGGCATCGCGTCGGCGCGCAGGAACGGTTGGCCGAAGCGATTCCTCAGCGAATGCGGGTCCCCGTGGCCGAAGTGGACGATGACGTCGGCTGCCGCGACGAGCTTCGTCTCGCGTGCCAACCGGTCGGGTGCGCCGCGCGCGAACGACGTGTGGTAGCCGCGACCGGCGAGGAGCTCGAAGAAGCACTTCGTCTCGAGGTGGATCGGGGTCGGCTCGGAGCACAGAATGACCGCCCGTCGGTCCGTGTCGATACGCGAACGCGACGGCGCGTCCACGAGCGTGCGAACGATCGTCTCCGGTGCGCCGACGACGCGCGCGACGGGCAGCTCGGGACAACCGTCGCCGTCGAGATCGCCGAGGAAGAAGTCGGTCTGGACGCGTTCCTCGCCGACGAGCACGTGAAAGACGGGCAGAACGTCCGGCTCGCCGACGAGGACGATCATGCCGGGCCGCGCGGTGCTGCCGGAGCGAGTGACCGCGTTCGCGATATCACGGCGCAGCCGCAGCGCTGGTGCTACGAGGGGCGTGTGCTTGTCGCCGGGATAGACGACGGGCTCGATATCGACATCGAGCGTCGTCCCGTCGTGACGGCGCATGAAGCCGAGTGCCGCGTCGCGCACGGGACCCGACGCCGCGCGCGACAACACGACGAGAGGACGCAGCACCGCGTTCTCCGCTGGTTCTTCTTCTCCGAAGGCTCCCGGCGCGACGAGGGCGCCGAACGCGAGACCGAAGACCGAAGCGAGCTGCAGCGGTGACATGCCGCGAGGCTATCGCGGCGCGGGCCCGGGTGCCAGTCCGAGGCCGTCGCCGCACGCGCGCCGGGAGGGGCCGCTCACGCCACGCCGCGGCGCTGCACGCGTTCGAGCGCCACTCGGCAGTAGCGCAGCAGGTCGAGCGCGATCAGCTCGTCCTCGACATGCGTCGGGTCGTTCGACTCGATCGAGCGCGTGACCTCTTCGACGAGGAGCGCGGCGAATTTCTCGCGGGCGCGCTGCAGCGTCTTGCGGACGCTCGCCGCGGTGAACGGCTTCGTCAGGTCGAGCGCGCGACTCAACGCGGCGGCTCGCCGTCGAGCCGTCGGGGGGGCCGCGGCCTG
>CAYMRB010000104.1:16417-24250 GCA_964392615.1 uncultured Planctomycetia bacterium
CAACGCGGCGGCCATGGCCGGGGACGACGCGTCGGGGTGGTTGCTGCGAAAGCGCAGCACGGTGTGGTACGGATGGCGGCTGAAGCGCTCGAACGCGTGGAGGGCGTCCCATGTGCGACCGAGCAGCTCCGCGCGCCAGGTGGCGACGAACTCGTCGTCGATCTCGCCGGCGCGGTCTCCGGCATCGCGGGCGTCGAGCGCGTCGACGACACCGGTCCCGAGCGCGACAGGCGATCGACCGCAGCGCCGGCGCCAGTCGACGACGAGCCGGCTCAGCGCGGTCTTCAGGTAGTCGCGAAATCGGCCGCGCTCGCGATCGGCGCGACGGAAGTCGCCGCGCACGAAGCGCAGCGCGAACTCCTGGAAGAGCTCCTCCGCCGCGTCGCGATCCCGCGTCGCACCGAGCAGATAGCGGAAGACGACGTCGCCGTAGCGCTCGAGAATCCGCTCCTGCGCCGAACGCTCCGCCCCCTCGGGGCCGCTCGCGCCCCGGGCGATCAGCGTCCACATCGTCGAGATATCGACCAATCGATCGGGTGTCGCCGCGGTCGCGCTCACGCTCTCGTGCTCCTGGCGTCCTGAGTGAGTCGGTATCGTCACCCGCAGATGGAACGTGCTGCGCCGCCGGAGCGGACGGTGAATTCCCGTCGCCGCGATGACACAAAGAACGGCCGCCGAGCCTCCGGCTGGAGGTCGGCGGCCGTCAGGAGGCCGACTCACTTTGTGGTGTCAGAGACGACTAACGACAGGCGGTGAATCCGGGGCACTCGAGCCCGCCCGTCGACGCGTCGGAGCCGCAATCCGGGAACGGCGCCGGGATGACCGCGCCGCCCTGGAACAGGTAGTTCAGCGTGTGAAGCGCGTCGGTGAGGTTGATCCGGCCATCGTCGTTCGTGTCGGCGGCAGCGACGCACTGCAGCTGCGCGTCGCCCTGGAACAGGAAGCCGAGCGTTGACACGGCGTCGGCGATATTGACGCGGCCGTCGGCGTCGGCGTCCGCCCGGATGAACGTGTCGTCGACCGCGCGGGCCGTCACTCGCAGAGTGCCGAGCGCCGGAACGATCGTCTGACGCGCCATGGTCACCTCGTTCACGACCGGCTGGCCGGTGCCGCGCAAGCCGTCGACGAATCGCAGCGTGACGGCGATGTCGCCCTCCTGCGGCAGGCGCGCCTCGACGATGATCCGCGCGACGCGCTGCGTCGAGTTCGGCGGCAGAACGGCGTGCTGCGTCAGGTTCAGGATGACCGCGCTGACGGCGCCCTCGTTGCCGGCGCCCTCGGTCACCTGGTTGTTCGTGAAGCCGCCCTGGAGCGCGGGTTCGGCCGCGGTGCCGTCGATCTCGATCGCGGTGATGCGGGCCCCGTCAGCCGCGACGCCGAGCGTCCAGCCCTCCGCACCCTCGCCGGCGCCCTGGTGTCGCAGCGTCACGAAGTACTCCTGGCGAATCGTCGCGCCGGGCGCGCCGTTGATCTCCGCCGGGCCCTCGACGCCGTAGATGAAGGGCGCGTCGGTCGGCGGCGGTTCCTGCTCGTCACACGCGTCGCCGATGCCGTCCCAGTCCGAGTCGCTCTGGTCCGGGTTGCGCACCGTGCGACAATTGTCGTCCTCGTCGCACACGCCGTCCCCGTCGGCATCGTCACACGGCGGCTCGGTCGAGCCGAAGAGGTAGTCGCCGAAGATCTCGAACCCGCGCGAGAACTTGCCATAGACGACCCAGTTCTGATCGCGGTTGAAGCAGTTCGCGTCGCGCGCCGCAGCACCGCAGACGCCGAAGAGGTGACCGAAGACCTGGCCGTCGCGATTGAAGATCGCCGAGCCGCTCGAGCCGCCGAGCGTCAATCCCTCGAGCTGATCGAAGAAGTGGTACTCGAGCGGCGGCAGACCGCAGCCTCCCTGCTGCCCGGAGAGCGCGAAGAGCGACGCCTGCATCGCCTGCCCCTGCGGGTGATGCACGCCGACGACCCATTCGGGAAGGCTCTCCGTGCTCCACCCCGCCAGCGCGACGCCCGCGGGCAGCTCGCCTCGCAGGCGCAGGAAGCTCATGTCGCTGCCGCCCTCGGTCGGACTGAGAGCGAGAACGTCCGCGCCGATCGTGCGAGGAAGGAAGTCCGGGGTCGGCGGGAACCAGCCGCACTGCTCCGAATGGAAGAAGAACACCGTCTCGAGCGTGTTCGCGGCCGCTTGAGTATTGATGCAGTGGAACGCGGTGAGGAAGTACGGGATGAACGTCGACGGGTCGTCGTCGTTCAGAAGCGTGCCGGTGCCGACCCACATGCTGCCGTCCGCGACCCAGGTCATCTGGCCGACGGTGCGCAACACGATCGGATCGAGGTAGTCCTCGCTGACGCAGCTCGCGTCGATCGCGCACGGCTGCCCGCCGAGCTGCGGGGCACGCTCGCCGTCCTGCTCCTCGGCCGACTGCACGTCGCGGTCGACGTGGCCGACGCGGTCGATCTCGACGATCGGGTCGCGAACGGCGCCGTCGATCTCGACGTACGCGACGTCGCCGGGAACGGTCGCCGACCAAAACTCGCCCGTGCCGTTGGGGCCGCGTTGCGTGTAGGGGCCGCGTGCGACCACTCGACCGTCGCGCAGTCCGTAGACGATCGCCGACGAGCGGCCGACGTCGAAGCGGCTGAAGTGCAAGCGCATGCCCTTGGCGCCCGGTGACTCGACGCCGAGCAACCAGACGTCCTTGCGGTGGACGCGAATCTTCACCGCGGCGCTACTGTCGAGCCGCAGCGTCGCGTCCGCCATCGAGCGCGTGAGGCCGACGCGCTTCGGCCCGGGTGACGTGCCGCCGTACTTCGCGGCGGCGGCGCGGTCAGCGCGGTCGATGACGGCTGCGCTGACCGGACCGAGCTTGCGGAGCTTGCCGCGAACGTCGAGCAAGCCGCGATGCTCGGCGCTGAACGGGAGGGAGGAGGCCTGGGGACGCGCGGCCGGATCGCCGGGAACGACGGAGAGCGGCGCGTCGACGGCGAGAGCGGCATTGCCGACGGTCGCGGCGGCGACGAGGAGAACGAAGCGGGCTGCCACTCGCAAGGCAGCCTGGCGCCGAGCGAAACGAGGAGCGGGAGACCGCGAGAGGAGTGGAACAGGCAGTCGAACAGGTAGAGTCGTCGGTCGGGAAGAAGCGGCGGTGGTCGACATCGGATGCCTCCGTCCTGAGAAACTCGTGAGACCGGCTCGAAGGTTGTCTCGGAGCCGGCTCGGCCTGTGAGTCGCGAGCTAATACGGGGCTCGCGAGGGGCTGTGACGGAGACGTCGAAGTTTTTTCGCGGTACCCCACCGCCTGGCGGCGCGAACGAACCTCGCCGCGGGCATGCGTCACGGTGTATGCTCGACGCTTCCCTCGCCCACCTCCGGCGTTCGTCGACTGGTCCATTCCTCACCGATGCCTGCCCCACCCGAGACTCCGACCGCCCCGCCGGCCGCGCCCCGTCGCCGCCTCAAGGTGTCGCAAGTGCGCGTCGCATTCCAGATCTGCCTGCACCTGCTGTTCGCGTCACACGTGCTGGCGTGGTACTACCTCGACTGGAAGAGCATCGGCGGCCTCGACTTCCAGGAGTTCTTCCACAACCTGCTCAGCAAGGGCGTGGTGACGATCGCGGTCGTCGTCACGGCGACGATCTTCCTCCTGTCGCTCGTGTGGGGGCGTCTGTTCTGCAGCTGGGGCTGCCACTTCGCCGCGGCTCAGGACCTCGCCGCGTGGATCCTGCGCCGCGTCGGCTGGCGCTCGCCATTCGTGCGCACGCGGTTTCTGCATTGGCTGCCGTTTCTGCTGCTGACGGTGATCTTCCTGATGCCCGCGGTTCTCAACTGGTTCGAGAGCGGCTGGAGCTTTCAGGGCGCCGGGCCCGGCGGCTTGCTCTCCGGCAACGCACCGTGGGGCGGTCTGCCGGGCGCGGTGATGTCGATCGCGACCTTCGTCGTCTGCGGCGGCATCATTCTGCTGTTTCTCGGCCGGCGCGGCTTCTGCCGCTTCGTGTGTCCGTACGGCGCGGTGTTCCGCGTGGCCAGCCTCGCTGCGCCGTGGCGCGTACGGCGCCTCGCCGTGTGTCAGCCGAGCCCGGACGCGATGGGAGCGGCGGCGGTGCCGGATTGCACGCGCGCGTGTCCGACGGCGATCGACGTGCATGAGGAGACGAGCCGACTCGGCAAGGTCGTCTCGTTCGACTGCGTCCACTGCCACCTGTGCATCGAGGCGTGCCCGAACGGCGCGCTCGGATACTCGGCGTCGTCGCGACCGTTCGCGACGTTGAAGGAGGCGAGCGGCGGCCGCGGCATCGACTCCTGCGGCAGCGGCGACCGCGGAGGACCCGCAGACGATGAGCTGCCCGGCCTGACGATGATCGCCTCGCGAACCATGACAGGACCAACGGCGACTCGTCCGTCGCGCTGGACGTTGACGGTGGGCGAAGAACTCCTCGCGTTCGCCCTGGCGATCGTCGCGTACGCCGCGTTCGATCAGGTCTACGGCGGCCACTTCCTCGCGGCGTCGCTGGCCCTCGCCGAGGCGTTTCTCGTGCTCGTCGCGCTGCGCGCGGTCCGTCGTCGCGACCTGAAGGTCTGGGGCGTCGCGCTGCGCCACGGCGGGAACTGGCGGCTCAGCGGCGTCGTGACGGTCGGCGTCGCGCTTCTGTCGCTCGTGCCGCTGTACCAGGCCGCGACGTTCAAGGCCCATCGCACGATGGGGCTGCGGACGATCGCGATGGTCCCGCTCGACGCCGAACAGCACGCCGAGATCGCCCACGATCACGCCCGCCTCGAGCTCAGCACGACGAATCGCGACGAGCTCAGGCGATCCGTGCGCCACCTCGAACGCGCGCTGATAGTCTTCCCGGAGGATCTAGACAGCCGCCGGGCGCTGTGCCTCATCTACGAACAGCTCGGCGACCCGCGCGCGATCGAGCACGCGAAGACGATCTGCATGCTCGAACACGACAGCCGCGTGTCGCTCGAGAACCTCCGCCGCCTGTACCGCCGCTTCGCGCGCGCGAAGGAGGCCGAGTGGGTCGAGCACAAGCTCGAAAAGAAGCCCTGACGCCCCCGTCAACGGGCCCCGGCGCAGCCTACCTCGTCGAACCAGCAGTCACCGCGAACACCGCCGGCGCCCCCCACTTGCCGCTGTCGACACTGACGATATCGATGCTCGCGATGGTCGCCTCGGGCCTCGGGTTGTCCCACTGCATCGAGTAGACGACGGCCCTCTCGCCGCCGCTCGCGTCGGATAGCGGTGCCGACCACGCGATGGATGCACCCGGAAGAGGCTCGGGCTCGACGGCGAACCAGCTCGCGACCTCCTCACCGTAGCGCACGGGCACTGCGACCGTCTCGCCGTCGGTGTAGTGGACGACGTACTGGAAAACCGTCGGAGGCTCGGGCGGTGCGCGGTGGCGCTGCCGGGCTCGCTCCGCTTGACGTTCCCAATTGCTGACCGCGCCTTCCCGGTGAAACGCGTGCAAGAAAAAGAGCGCATCGGCCCGTTTGCCGACCTCGACACCGTCGATCTTCGTCTCGCGCACCTTATTGCTGCGACACTTGAGCATGAAGACAGAAGGCACGGGCGAGGTCGAGAAGTCGGACAGGAAGTAGTCGACGTTGGCGAAACGCTGGCGGCCGACGGGGAGGCCGGAGAGGTCGCCCGGGCCGCGGAACCAAGCGGGCTCACCGCGGCGATGAACGTAGGCGTTGAACTCGGCATCGGGAATGCGAACGGGATCGTACCGCAGACCGGCACCGGCGATGATCGCCCGACCGCCCTCGAACACCGCGCCCATGTTGGCCAGGAGCGCCTTGACGATGCTCTGCTTCTTCGTCGCGTTGATCGGGCTCTGCTCTCGGCCCAGGACGTTGAGCTGGTTCAACACGATGCCGCCCTTGCCGCGGTCATAGCGCATGAGCGCGCCGATGTTGAGCAATGACCGGACGCTGCGCCGGTACGCCTCACCGCGCTGCACCATGAGCCAGAGATTGTCGATGACGACGATGTCCCGGTTGCCGCGAGGCTGCCACTCGGCGATCTCGAGGGTCACGCGCTTCGCCTCGCGCCCGCCGAGGTCGATCTCTTGGGGCACGGACTGAATCCGCAGCTCGCCGGTGATGGGCGTCGGGCTGTCGTCCAGATACACGTTGAGCTTCGTGATCGGGTTGTAGAGGGCGCTGGGCTGAAACTTGAGCGCTGCGAGACTCTCGCGCCTCGGCAGCTCGAGGGTGAATTTCGTCTCATGCCCCAGGTCGCGGACCGTCGTGTAGGTGAACGCCCAATTGTCAGCGCTGGTGAAGCAGTTGACCATATTGCGGGGCCAGTGATCGACGCCGACGTTGTCCGGATCCTTGCCCATCTCGGCGGGCGTGGGGAACTCGCAGAATGGCGCGAGATCGGTGTGGTCCACGACGAAGGTGAAGGCATCCTTGTCCGGCTTCTTCAAGGCCATCCAGCCGTACATCTTCTCGCCCGTGTCCATCACGACGTCGCGCAACGTGAGCCCCGACGTCAGCGAGTCCTGCGGCACCGCCAGCAGGACGCGCTCCATGTCGAACGGACGGATGACGTGGTCGACGCCGACGATGCGATTGTAGTCGGACAGCCCCTCGGGCGTCAGTCCCCAGAGCATCAACCAACCGCCGCGTCCGCAGAAGGCGTCGACGCGATTTCTGGCAGCCGCGAGTCGCTTCAGGTTCTCCGGTGTGGCATCGACGACCGCGATGCCGTCGCGCGTCAACGCGTCCAGCGGAGATGGTACCAAGTCGTACTCGACGTTCAGCCCGGCCAGAAGCCGTGCCCGCGGGCTGTTGGCCGCGACACAGCAAAGCGTGTGCTTGCGAATCGGCCTGTAGTCGACGGCGTAGTCGAGCAGGTTCGCGAACACGGTCTGTGCGGCACCCTCCGTGCCGATCTTGTCACCGATCGCGAGCTGGCTCAGCAGCAACAGGCCATCGCCGACGTGCGACTCGACCAGAGCCGTGCAAGTGAGCCCGTTGTCGCACTGCAGCAGCGATCGGCCGCCCTTCGTGCCCTTGCGGTACGCGTTGCGGTACAGCACGTGGTCGTTGCCCCAGGTGAAGAAATCGGCTTGCGTCAGGCCCCGGAAGATCGGGTGCGTCAGGTCCTCGCTGAAGCCAACGCGTCCGACGAAGTCGGTGGGCTTGAGGTCCGCGGGGATGGCCCGGTAGCGAAGAGGGTGCGCCTGGTCCAGCACGATGACTCGCTTGCCGGCCGCGGCCAACGCGAACCACTTCGTATCCGTCGCCTGCTCGGACGGGATCGCGTCGCGGCCTACGACCACCACCTTGGCGCCCGCGGGGAGGTGGTCATTGATATCTTTCGGAGTGAAGGGGATGCGGCGGCGCTCGAGGTAAGCGGCGGCCTCGCCCACAGGGTCGATCACTACCAGTTCATCCTTCGTCAGTGTCGGATTAGGTATCGACGACGGGGTCAGAACGGTGACCGGTTTGTCTTCGCGCCAAATCTCCTGGCCCTTGCGTGAGGCCGTGAGCAGAAAGCTGCCCGCGACGCGCTTGGTGTACGTCGGCACGTCGAGAGAGACTTCGAATTCCTGGGCCTCGCCGGGAGGCACTTTGAATGTGCGCTGTTCGGCGTGGATTCGTTTGCCGTCGATGGTAAAGGTCGCGTCAACGGTGATGGGATCGGCGTGGCGCGTACCGTTGAAAGCCTTGAGAGTGCGGGTGACCGTGTGGCCGCTGCCCCAGGTCCAGTTCCACTGCCGGCAGAGGACGGCCACCGGCTGCCAGGCGTGGTAGTACTGGCGATCGGCGTTGCCAAACCAAAAGTGCCAACTGGCGACCTCAGCCCAGCGCCAACCCTC
>CAYMRB010000105.1:0-24219 GCA_964392615.1 uncultured Planctomycetia bacterium
GCGGTGAGGGCTTGGTGTCGGCGGTCGTCCTGTCGTTCACGCAACCGGTCACGCTGGATCCGAACCGCGCGCAATCGGTCGCGCGCGCGACGTATCTCGTCCGGGATTTCGACGATGACGGCGGCGTCGCGGGGGGAGGGCCGGAGTCGGACGGCGTCGGCTTCCTCGACGGCTTGCGCGGATCGGGTCAGCCCGTATCGAACGTGTTGACGGTCCAAGGTCAGACGATGCAACCGCTTCACCTCGTACCGATCGAAATCCGTCGCATCGAGCCTGGCCACTCGTTCATCCGCGGCGACGCGAACGACGACGGCAAGGTCGACCTGGCCGACGCGATCTTCTTCCTGAACGACCTCGTGCGGGGCGGGCCTCCGATGCTCTGCCAGCGCGCCGGCGACGTCAACGCGGATGGGCGGATCGACGTCAGCGATGCCGTCTATCTGGTCTCGTATCGATTCCTGCGGGGGCCGATCATCCCGCGGCCGTTCCCGGCTTGCGGCATCGACCCGGCGCCGTCCGATGTGCCGTGCGAGGTCGGCGCGGTGGCGGCCTGCCCGTAGAAGAGGCGAGCGCGCACGAGACTCGGGCTTTCTCGGTCACGGACCGAGCGCTGTCGCGTTTCCCTCTGCACCGTCCGCGGATTGGCCGCCGGCGCGAATGCAGCCAGGGAGTCTCGACATGACGCTACCTCCGAATTACCTCCGCCTGCGCGCTTCCGTGCGGCCTCTGCAATCGCCGCGCGCACTGACGCTCGTGGCCCTTCTGACGATGTGCGTCGCCGCGGTCCGAGCGCAGGACTTCTCCGACGACCCAGGGTCGCTGGGCGAGCCCGATAATCCGTCGAACCATCCGCTTCTCCTCGGCCCGCTCGAGCCCGGCGACGCGTTCCCGCTCGAGAGGGTCGGGTCGCAGGACGACTCCGTCGACGAGCCCGTCGGCATTCGGCCGATCCTCTACGACATCGCGACGAAGACCGTGCGACTCGCGCCGCGCGGTTATCGCGATGGGCTCGATGGTGAGCCTCGCGCCGAACCGGAGGGCGAAGGGGGTTGTGCGCCCGCCGATCCGCGCGAGCGCGGAGGCGGCGTCGCGTCGGTCTTCGGGGCCGACGGTCGCGACGAGATCTCGAACACGACGGTGACGCCGTGGAACCGCATCGGCAAGGTGTACGTGTGGTTTCACGATCCGGCCGACGATCCGGAGACCTCGTCTCCGTCCGAAGAGGTGCGCTACGCCGATGGCTCCGGCAGCGGCGCGTTGATCGGCGAGTGCCACGTGCTGACGGCAGGTCACGTGATCTACAACCACGACCCGGGGGATGGAAACATCGGCTGGGCCGAGAAGATCATCTTCGTGCCTGGTCTCTACACGGACTCCGGCGGAGAGACTCGCTGGCCCTACGGATCGCAGTACGCGACGGAGATCATGAGCTTTCGCGGTTGGACGCAAGATGAGGACGAGAATCACGACATGGGATTCTTCGTGCTCGATACGCCGATCGGCGCGACCACCGGTTGGTTCGGCTACTCGACGCGCGACTCGAACGGCGCGACGCGCAACATCTCCGGCTACCCGGGCGACCGGAACAACGGCCTCGATCAATTCCACATGGCGGGGCAGATCAACTGCGAGAACAGGTACAACCTCAAGTACAAGATCGACACGTTCAGCGGTCAGAGCGGCGCGCCGGTCTGGAGGTACGACGGCTCGAGTCGCTTGGTCGTCGGCGTGCACGCGCACGGCAACGTCGCGTTCGGATGCGGCTTCGAGACTCAGAACCGCGGCGTGCGCATCACGTCGGGCAAGTTCGACGCGATCCAGGACTGGAAGGCGGAGTACGACTGCCCTGCGGCCATGCCCGATCTCGCCGACGACGGCGGGGACGACGAGCCCGGCCCCGACCGGATCATCACGATGCGCCGAATTCCGATCGACCTCCTGATTCGCAACCTCGGCGTCCGGGCCGCAAGTCGTTTTCGAGTCGCGGCATTTCTGTCGGCTGACGATGTGATCACGCGAGACGATGTCTTTCTCGGCGTGGCGAACGTTCCGGACGGCCTGGGCTGTTTCGAGGGGCGGTCGGTCGAGATCGATGGAGTCATCCCTGCCGACATCGAGGCCGGCGTCTACTACCTCGGGTGGTTCATCGATCCGGACGGCTTGGTAGACGAGTCCGACGAGGAGAGCAACCGCCACGTGCTCACCTCGACGGAGGTCGTGGTGCAGCGCCCGGATGACATCGTCGTGCGGCCACGGATTCGCAGATTCTTGCGCGGCGATGCCAACGACGACTCGCGGTTCGACATCTCCGACGCGCTCCGCGTGGTCGGGCACCTCTTCCTGGGCGAGCCCCCGCCGGGGTGTCTTCGCGCCGCGGACAATAACGAGGACGGCAGGGTCGACCTCTCCGACGCGATCGACGGACTGACGGAGCTCTTCATCGCCCCGTCACGGCCCCGTGCGTGCGGCGAGGGACGTGCCCCGAGAGCGCTTGGCTGCGGCGCGTACTCGCATTGCCAGTGACGGCAGCCCTCTCGAGGCGGTGACGCGAACCGCGCACCGTCTCCGTTCGAATCCGCCGGGACGTCCGATCGGTCGTCCCGGCGGTTTGCATCGGACGGCTCGAGGAGTTGACTTCCGGTGCGCATGGCTGGAGGGTGGGAGGTGCCGGAGGCTCGTGCTCGTCGCGGCTCCGAACAACACGGGAGGGATTGGCCGATGCACCGTCGTTCGTTCCTGAAGGCGGCCGCCGGCGCCGCAGCGCTGCCCGCGGCCGCCTCGATCTGCCCCGAGATCGCTCTCGGCGCCGGGAGGACGGCACCGAACGATCGCATTCAAGTCGCCGTCATCGGTGTGCGCGGTCGGGGCAATAGCCTGCTGCGGACGTTCGCGGCTCGCGACGACGTCGACGTGCGATATGTTTGCGACGTCGATCAAGGGGTACTGCGAAACCGCGTCGCGGAGACGGAGCAACGCACGAGGCGTCGGCCGCGGGCGATCGGCGATTTTCGTCGGGCTATCGAGGATTCCGCCATCGACGCGATCGTCCTCGGCACTCCCGATCACTGGCACGCGATACCGTCGGTCCTCGCGTGCATGGCTGAGAAGGACGTCTACACCGAGAAGCCCGATGGCCACGATGTCGAGGAGAGCTTGCGGATGATGCAGGCGGCGCGCAAGCACCGCCGCGTCGTCCAGTTGGGCACGCACGCGCGCAGCGCGCCGCATCTCCACCAAGCAGCGGAGTATCTCCGCTCCGGCGCCATCGGGCGCGTGCACTACGCGACGTCCTGGGAGAGCGCGCGTCAAGGTAGCCTCGGTCGGCCGGCCGATCGCGCCGTTCCGGCGGGCGTCGACTACGACATGTGGCTCGGGCCCGCGCCGAAGCGGCCGTTCAACCGGCTGCGCTTCCACGGCAACTGGCGTTGGTTCTTCGACTACGGCTGTGGTGATCTCGGCAACGACGGTGTTCACCGCATCGACTACGCGCTTTGGGGGCTCGAGGCCGCGCTCGCTGCGCAGGGTGACGAGCTGAGCGTCTACCCGAAGCGAGCGTCGGCGGTCGGCGGCAAGTACTCTTTCGACGACGCGCAGGAGTGGCCGGACACGTTGATGGCGAGCTACGACTTCGGCAACAGCCTGCTCACCTACGAGATGCGTATCTGGACGCCGTATCCACTGCACGGTCACGCGGAAGGTGCTGCCGTCTACGGAGATCGAGGCTACGTCGTGCTCGCGTCGGATCGCTGGAACGCGTACGCGAAGGGCGGCGCGGAGGTCAAAGAGGCCTCTGGCAGCACGAATCTGGACCAGACTGCCTTGCACGTCGCGAACTTCCTCGACTGCATGCGCAGTCGCAAGCGCCCGAACGCGGATCTCGAGACCGTCGGACACCGTTCGAGCATGCTCTGCCACCTCGGCAACGCATCGTGGCGCGCAGGGCGTGATCTGCGCTTCGACGAGGCGACGCGGTCGTTCGCAGGCGCCGACGAATACCTCCGCCGGAAGACCTACCGAGAGCCCTGGCGGCTGCCGTCGCTCGGTGAGATCTGAAGCCGGAGCCGAGCGCCGGTGAAGAAGGGGGAACGCTCGCCTCGGGCGCCGCGTGTCACGCCTCGATCTGGCTGTCCTTCCGCCGCCGCCACGACGCGATGAAAAATGCGTCGGTCTGCGTCGTCATGGGCGACAGCCGAATCTTGTGCGCGTCGATGCAGCCGGATGGCAGACACTTCGACGCGAAGAACGACGGCGAGCTCTCGAATTCCGGATGCGCGGCTTCGAAGGCTTCGACGACGTCTTCGCACTCTTCACGCAGGAATGAGCAGGTGATGTAGACGAGGCGTCCGCGCTTGCGCACCAGCGGAGCGAATCGCTCGAGGATGGCGATCTGTGTGCTCTGGAAGCGCTCGAGGTCCTCGTCGTCCCAACGCATCTTGAGCTCGGGATTGCGCCGGAGCGTGCCGACTCCGGTACACGGAGCGTCGACGACGACGAGATGGGCCAGGCTGAGTGTCTTCGTCAGATCGCCCTCTTCGGCGATCAACGCATAGTCGATGAAGTCCTGCACGCGGGCCTCGCGCGCACGACGGCGCAACTCGTCGAGCTTGCGCCGGTCGATCTCGCACGCGGTGATCCTGCCTCGCGCGGTAGGCTCGCCCGTCCGGTCGACCGCCTCGTCGCGAAAGAGGATGTCCGCGAGCGCCAGGGCCTTGCCACCGCCGCCCGCGCACGCGTCGATGACTTTCATGCCCGGCGAGGCGTCGGCGCACAGAACGGCGATCTGGCTGCCCTCGTCCTGCATCTCGATCCACGCCTTGCGGCTGGCGGTCGTCGACGTCAGATTGCGCCGGCTTCCGAGACGCAGACCGAGCGGGCTGAAGTGGGTCGGTTCGATCTCGAGCTCGGTCTCGGACTGCAGCCGGCGTCGAGCGCGTTCTCGCTCGACTCGACGCAGATTGACGCGTACGTCGACGCTGGCGCTCTCGTTCAGCGTTGGCGCGAGGTCGCGCGCGCCCTGCTCGCCGAGCTGTTCGAGCATGCGAGCGCCGATCCAACGCGGCAGGCTGGCCTCGGCGCAGAATCGCTCGACGGGATCCGCGGGCCAATGGGCGTCCGTGACGAAGTCTCCCGCGATCGCCGCGCTGACGAGGCCGTGCCAGTCGCCCAGGCCGTCCTCGATGAGCTCAGCGGCCGCGTCGCGGGTTTGCCCGAAGTCCCATGGCAGGTGGGCGTCCTTGGCGGCGGCGAGAAGGTCGAGAAGGAGCGGGCCCTGACTCGATCGATCGTCGCCGTCCGCAGTCGGCTCGCCCGCGCTGGCGTCAGGAGTCTGCGAGGGCTCGGCCATCGCGTCCGACGGCGGCGCGATCGGCGGAATCGCGCGTCCGGTCGCATCGGCCCAGAGGCGCCACCGGGTCCTCGCGCCTTGGTGGAATCGCAGCCACGCGTACACAGCGTCGCCGATGAAGCGGCGATCTCGACTGCCGAGGTAGCGGCGGGCGCGGAAGAACCGGCCGACCCGAGCGTCGGCGGGATACGGGCCGGGGCGCTCGATCGAACAGAGGAGCTCGAGCGTGATGCCGAGGAGGGAGCGAGGTTTCAAGGGTTCAGGGCTCTTCTCTCGAAGTGGAGAGGGGGATACGGGCACGCGGCCGGGGGCGTCCATTTTAGGGACAGTTGCGATCGGATCCAGGGGCGACGGGGGCCGGATATCGCGTCATGAGCCGATATGTGAAACCTGTGGTACACTCCTGCCGAGCGCATTATCGCTACCGTACCGGGAGATCGGGTGTATCGGATCGCGATTCGCCGGGTCGACGAATCGCGGCAAGCCGCGCTGGCCGAGGTCTGCCGGAGCCGCCTCCGGCTCCGAGGTGCTGTCTGGGGAGAAATGGCAGAGAAGAAACGAGGCAGCGATTTCAGGGGGTTCGAGGGAGAGACCTCGGAGTTCGATGCGGGGTTCCTGCGGCAGTTTCGGCTCGAGCGTAACTCGGCCATCCTGCAGGTCTTGCGGGGGGCGGACACCGGCATGCGGATTCCGCTGACGAAGGACTCGATCTCGATCGGGAGGACCGTCGCCGCGGATCTCGTGTTTCCCGATGACAAGATCTCGCGGCTCCACGCGCGCGTCGAGCGTGACGTCGAGAGTGGCGATTGGTATCTCGTCGACAACAACAGCACCAACGGGACGTTCCTGAACAACCGCCAGGTGGCTCGCGAGGCGCTGTCGGCCGGCGACAAGATCTTCGTGGGTCACACGATTCTCAAATTCCTGCTCGAGGACGAGGTGGAGAGCGAGAGTGCGGCGATGGTCGATCGGTTCCTGTTTCAGGACGATCTGACCGGCCTCGTCGTCAAGCGTCGCTTCTACAACGAGCTCGAGATTCGGCTGCAGATGGCCATCAGCCGCGGCAAGCCGCTCGCGGTCTTGATGATGGACATGGACGGCCTCAAGGCCGTGAATGACCGACATGGTCATTCGATGGGCGCGCACGTCATCAGCGAAGCGGGCAAGCGGATCGGCGAGATCTGCAATCCGTTGGGTCAGGCGTGCCGATACGGCGGCGACGAGTTCGTCGCGTACGTCACCGATGCCGACCTCTCTGCTGCATTGGACATGGCACGGCAGATCTGCGCGGCAATTCGCGACGAGCCGTTCCACAAGGACGGGCACGACCTTTCGTTGTCGATTTCGATCGGCGTCGCGTCGTACCCCGACGCGGGCGCAACGGTCGATCTGCTGAACCGCGCGGCCGATGAGGCCCTCTACCGCGCCAAGGACAAGGGGCGCGATACCGTCAGCGATTGACGCGATGCGCTGATTCCGCTCTCATCGACGCCCTGCCGTCAACTTCAGATCGAGAGCCGAATCATGCGAGCCGTTCTACTGTCCGAGCACGGAGGGCCGGAGGTCCTCGCGGTTTCCGACCGTCCCGATCCGGTTCCCGGCCCCGGTGACGCGTTGATCGAGGTCGTCGCCTGCGGGCTGAATCACCTCGACATCTGGGTTCGCATGGGTGGCCCGCGGCCGTTTCCGCTTCCCTTGATACCGGGAACCGACGCGGTCGGGCGCGTGCTCGAGGCGCCGGAAGGAAGCGGTCTGACCGCCGGCGACGAGATCGTCGTCTACCCGTGCGAAGGGCACGGCGACCCGCAGGCCATCGATCGCGGCGACGACCAGCTCTGCCCGGATTTCCGCATCTACGGCGCGATGCGCGATGGCGGCATGGGCGAGAGGATGGTCGTGCCCGCCAAGAACTGCTTGCCAAAGCCCGCGAGTCTCGGCTGGCACGAGGCAGCTTCGATTGCGGTGAATTACATCACCGCGTGGCACATGCTGGTCGACCGCGCGCGCATTCGCCCCGGCGAGCAGGTGCTGATCCAGGCCGCGGGCAGCGGAGTGTCGACGGCGGCGATCCAGATCGCGAGCTACCTCGGCTCGCGCGTCCTCGCGACGTCGAGCACGCCCGAGAAGCTCGAGCACGCGCGTAGCTGCGGCGCCGAGGGCGTCGTGAACTATCGCGACGAAGACGTCACGGCGCGAGTTCTGGATTGGACCGGCGGCCGCGGCGCGCACGTCGTGTTCGATCACGTCGGCGCGGCCAATTGGGACGTCGACCTCGACAGCCTCGCGAAGGGCGGACGGCTCGTCTTCTGCGGCACGACCGGCGGCACGACGGTCGAGGTCAATCTGCAGAAGGTGTACGGCCTGGGTCAGTCGCTGCTCGGTTCGACGATGGGAACGCGGAACGAGCTGCGCACGATACTCGGTCTGATGACGCGCGGCGCGTTCCGTCCGGTAGTCGATCGGGTGTTCCCTCTCGAGGAGCTCGCCGACGCGCACCGCTATCTCGAGAGCGGCAGCCAGATCGGCAAGGTCGTCGTCGACATCGCCCAGTAGATGCCCGCCGTCCGCGTTCCTCGAGAATCGCTTCGAGTGACTCGCTACGGCCCGGTCACGTACACGTAGTACGCCGATCCGATCGCGTTCTTCTTCGCATCGAGCATCGTCGCCTTCACGTCGGTGTCGCCAGCGTCGAGATCGAAGTGGAAGACGACCTTCGCGTCGGTCGCCTCGACGTCGACGGTCCTCGAGATGCCTCCGACCTCCAGCCGCACCGCATGTACGGGCAGCGCCGTCAGCTTCTTGCCGTAGATCATGGCCGTCACGGGGCGGTCGTGGACCCACGCATCGACGCGTTTCTCATCAGCGGGCACTCCTCGCATCGGCGCCGCGACCTCGCGGGGCCAGCGGCGGACCTCGAACGCGTATCGCCCCTCGACCGC
The DNA here is from genome assembly GCA_964392615.1 of uncultured Planctomycetia bacterium. GTDB lineage: Bacteria > Planctomycetota > UBA8108 > UBA8108 > UBA8108 > CAYMRB01. Next base: position 8,284 of record CAYMRB010000105.1, read on the forward strand.
GACGCGGATCGCCCAGCTGCCCTCGGCGCGATTCCCCGCCGCGACGTGCGCGTGGTTCCACTGCGTTCTGCCGCCGCGCAGCTCGGAGCTGTGCAGGAACGTCTCCGCGAGGTGCTTCGTGCCGACGATCGGACGCGGGGGGGCGCGGTGACCCGGCGACACGTGTTTCCAGTACGCGTCGAATTCCGCCCGCAGCCGGGAGACGACTTCCGGATGCTGCGCGGCGACGTCACTCTTCTGGCCGGGATCCTTCTCGATGTCGTAGAGCTCGGCGCTGTTCACCCATCGCCAGCGCTCGGTCAGGACGGCGCAGCTCTTCCCCTTCTTCGGGTGCAAGTTCCGCTGGAGCTCGACGCACAGGGTTCGCTCTGGCCACAGGGCTTCGCGTCCCGATCGCAGTGGGACGAGGCTTCTGCCGTCGAACGCGATCGGGCCAGGCAACGGCACCTTGCACAGATCGATCAGCGTCGGAAATAGGTCGATGTGCGCGGTGAGTTGCGGCACGTCGAGCGGCTCGTTCCAGCCGCCGGCCGGCCAGTGAACGAAGCAGGGCACGCGGTGGCCGCCGTCGTACGGACTCCCCTTGCGACCGCGCATGCCGGCGTTGAACACGCGGCAGCCGCCCGTGCCACCGTTGTCCGTCAGGAAGACGAAGATCGTGTCACGCGTCAGCCTTTCATCGGCGAGGCATTTCCGCAGCCGGCCGATGTTGCGATCGACGCGCTCGACGCTGGCGAAGAAGTATGCCGTCGCGACGCCGACGCCCTTCTTGCGGTAGGCGTCCGCCCACGCCTTGTCGGCGATCGTGTGCGGAGAGTGCGGAACGTACGTTGTCAGGTAGACGAAGAACGGCGCGTCCTTCTCGCGGCGCTCGATCCAGTCAATCGCTGCGTCGAAGAAGACGTCCGGGGCCCAGCCGGGCCGAGCCTCGCGCCGGCCGTTGTGATAGTAGACGTCGTTGACGCGATCGTTGAAGAAGTGGTCGTCGGTAGTGCCCGTCCCGCCGTCTCCCTGACCGAGCCACTCGTCGAAGCCGCGATCGATCGGCCGATATGGGTAGTTGTTGCCGAGGTGCCACTTTCCGAACATCGCCGTGCGGTAACCCGCCGTCTTGAAGACCTCGGCGATGGTCGTCTCGGACGCTCGCAGATGATTGCCGCCGCTGATCGTGTGCCACACACCCGCGCGGTGCGAGTACTTGCCGGTCAGCAGGGCGCCGCGCGTCGGAGAGCACGTCGGATCGACGTGGAAGTCGGTGAAGCGGACCGACGTGCGGTGGAGCTCGTCGAGGTGCGGTGTGCGGAGGATCGGATTGCCGTGCGCGCCGATATCGCCGTAGCCTTGGTCGTCGGTCATGACGATGACGACGTTCGGTCGGTCGACCTCGGCCGTGACGGCGATCGAAGCCGGCCACGCGAGTGCCAGAACAAGGGGGACGGTGCGGAGCGGCATGCGTACGATCTCCTGCTTGCGCCAGGGCGTTTCGACGGTGGGTCGACGGTGGGTCGGCGGGTCGCGACGGCTCAGATCAGCGGCGATCCGTGAACCGATGGTGACCGCGAGGCGTTGACAAGGCAACGGGCAGCCGCCCGGCCTTCCATGGCGATCGGCAGGTCGAATCGCCACTCGCGACAGCGAGAAGGGGCCGACCCGCAGCGGAGTACAATGGGGGGGAAGGGCTGACGGGCCGGCTTTTCAGCGATCGGTTCCGAGCGCCACGAACTTGTCGCGGCGTGTTACCGAGGCCACTCCATCTATCGGCGGTCCCCGGAAGCGGCGTATCAGGCGATCCCCGAGTCGACCGGATTTGCGGCCGTTCTTGTGATCTTCATCGCGATAGGGCGCCGCAGCCCGGCATGCGGCAATCAGTACAGCCCGTGGAGCGGGTTGCCCGGTGCCGCCCATCTCTCGACTCGCGCGGTCGTCTTCACGTCTTCGACGAGGGGTGGCGCGTGGTGCGGCTTGGTTCGTGCATCGATGACGAGGCTGCCGCGGCACCCCCAGTGCTTGTGCTCGACGAACGCGTCGATTCCGTGGACATCGTGCGACGGGTTCGAACGCGTGAACGCGACCCACAGGAAGTCGCGCAGACTGCCAGCCGCGAACTGCGCGTCGTCGACCAGGACGACGAGCGGCAGGCCGTCGAGTCGGCTCGTGGCCAGCGCGTCGAGGCACGCGTCGATCGTTCGGCGACCCGTCTCCGCGTCGCGGTAGGCCGGCGCCTCGACGACGAGCACTCCCGGCGTCACGAGTCGTGCGTCCGGAAACTCGCTCGGCAGTCGCAGGCTCTTCGGCAGCTCCGTTGCGAGCTGTCTCCGCGGATCGCCGGCGGCGGCGATAACGACCTTCGATCCCTCGTTGACGCCCGTGCCGGTGTAGTCCAACGTGTCGATCGTCGTGCGCGTATGGAAATGCAGATCGCGCGCCCAGTCGACGCGTTCGAGGGCATGGCGCAGGAAAGCCTCGATGTCGTCGATATCGAGACGCGGATCGTCCTCCCCGGCCGCGATCAGCACGTACTTCGCGAGAGAAGCCTGGCCGAAGCCGAGGATCGCGTTGGCGATCGTCAGGATCTCGCGCGGCTGTCGAGGTCCTTGCGGCACGTAGCGCTCGCTGCCGATCGCGAGAAGGAGGGGATGGACGCCGGCGGCATCCACCGCACGCATCGCTCGAAGCCCGGGGATCTCACGCGGCACCATCGGCGCGGTGATCTCGTGGATCAGCGCGCCGAACGACGTGTCCTCCTGCGGCGGACGTCCGACGGAGGTGAACGGCCAAATCGCACCGTCGCGATGCCAGACCGCCTCGACGTCGAGCACCGGATAGTCGTGTCGGAGGCTGTAGTACCCGAGGTGGTCTCCGAACGGCCCTTCGGGTTTGCGCTTGTGGGGATCGACCGTTCCGACGATGCAGAAGTCGGCCTCGGTCGACACGACGTGCCCGGATCGTCGCGTCCATCGAAAACGACGTCCGGCGAGCATGCCGGCGAACAGCAATTCGCTGAGCCCCTCGGGCAGTGGCATCACGGCCGCGAATGTGTGCGCCGGAGGGCCGCCGACGAAGATGCTGACGCGCATCGGCTCGCCGCGGCGGATCGCCGCTTCGTGGTGGACGCCGATGCCGCGGTGGATCTGGTAGTGCAGTCCGACTTCGCGATCGGCCTCGTACTCGTTGCCGCGGAGCTGCACGCGATACATGCCGACGTTGCTCCGCATCACGCCCGTCGCGTCCGGGTGTTCGGTCAAGACCTGCGGCAGCGTGATGAACGGACCACCATCATCCGGCCAGCCGACGATAGCGGGGAGTTGCGAGATCGACGTCTGTCGCGCGAGTACGGGGCCGCCGGAGCGTCGCCACGGCAGCGATCTCAGTGCGGTGACGGGCACGGTGACATGTCTCCATGGCCGTCGCAGCGCGGTGCCCGGGTCGGCCTTCATCCGGACGACGTCGCACACGCGATTCAACGTGCCGCGGAACAGGAATCGGCAGCGCGCCAACGTCCCGTAGAGATTGGCGACGACCGGAAACGGCGTGCCACGGACGTTCTCGAAGAGGACCGCAGGGCCGGCGGCCGCGTAGAGGCGACGCTGGATCGCGGCCAACTCGAGGTGGGGATCGACCTCGTCGCGCACGCGCACGAGATCTCCAGCGCGTTCGAGATCGGCGACGGCAGCCTGAAGACTCGCGTAGGACATGCGCCGATCTTGAGCGCGCGGCGCCGGCAGGGCAACAGGTAGCTCGCGAGAGCCACGGGAGAAAAGAGAGACCGGCCCGCTGCGGAGTAGCTGTGGGGGGGGAACAGGGCAGGCGGGCCGTCTCTCAGACAGTCGATTTCGAGTGGCCCGCCCAGCTCTGTCGAGCCTCTCGAGGTGACACGGATGCTATCGACGGCTCACAGCGGACCGCGTATCAGGCGATGCCTGAGGAGCTGAGGAGCGGCTTCCCCTTGCAAGGCGGCTGCCGACCTGCGAACCTCCTCCTTTCGTGATCCACTTCACAGGAGTTCGGTCCGCGTTCACGCCGGAGTCGCGACAAACGATGAGCGAAGAATACCTCGACTGCGTCGAACGTGATCCGTCCGGCCCCGTCCGCGCGGCGACGATCTGGCTGCACGGGCTCGGCGCGGACGGCTACGATTTCGCTGGCTTCGTCCCCATGTTGAACCTGCCCGAGGACGGAGGCTATCGCTTCGTCTTCCCGCATGCGCCGGTGCTGCCGGTGACGATCAACGGCGGACTTCCCATGCGAGCGTGGTGGGACATCCGTTCGATCGATCTGCGGCGAGACCAGGACGAGGAGGGCATCCGGCACTCGCAACGCCTTCTCGAGGCGCTCATCGACCGCGAGGTCAAGAGCGGCGTTTCCGCCGATCGTATCGTGCTGGCCGGCTTCTCTCAGGGTGCGGCCATCGCGCTTCAGACCGGTCTGCGTTATCCGGAACGTCTCGGCGGTATTCTCGCGCTGTCGACCATGCTGGTGCTCCCGGATGCGCTCGAGGCCGAAGCGTCGCCCGCCAACGCTGACGTGCCGATCTTCATGGCTCATGGCGCGCACGATCCGGTCATTCCGTTCTCCATCGGCGTGGCGGGGCGCGACCTATTGCAGGAGCGCGGTTACGACGTCGAGTGGCACGAGTACCCGATGGAGCACCACACGGTTCCCGAGGAAGCCGCCGACGTCGGGGCGTGGTACCGTCGCATCCTGCCTTGAGCTCTTTATCGGTCGGCAGCCGAGCCAACCGAGGGGCCATTCGGTAGTGGTGCTTCCGGCTTCTCGGACGCTCGTTCTTCGCGGTTAGCTTCGGCTCGCCCGAGGCTCGACGGCCGTCCCGAATCGCCGCGGTTTGACACTTCGGATTCGGGGAGGGTACGTTTCGATGTGGGGACCGTTCACCGCGAGGATGGTCGGTCGATGAGTGCGAGTTTCGATATCTCCGTGCGGCGTTGGGCCGGTGCGGAGATTGTCAGCCTGCGCGGTCGCCTGGATGCGACCGTAGCTCCGGAGGTGCGCGAGCAGCTGGAAGCTATCGCTGCGAACCACCCGACAGGGGTCGCTCTGGAGCTGTCGGAGGTCGCCTTCATCGATTCGAGCGGTCTGGGGGTGCTCGTCGCGACGTGGGAAACCGTTCTGCGCAAGCGGGGCAACGTCGTGCTTCTGAACCCATCGGTTCCCGTTCGCAGAAGCCTCGAGCTGACGCGGCTCGACAGTGTGTTCCGGATCGCGGAGCACGATCTGGACGCCGCCGCTCACTTCGTCGCCACCAATCGACCGCGGGCGGAGGGACGGTCTTGCGATGACATCGGAACGGAGAGCGCAAGCTCTCGTGACCTTTCGGTCGATCCGGCGGAGCGTGTAGCGGAATGAAGGAGAAGGTCCTCATCGTCGACGACACCGCGACCAATCGCGTCGTCCTGCGGAGGATTCTCACCCGCGTGGGCTACGAGATCCTGGAGGCCAGCGGGGGGGAGGAGGCGCTGAACGTCGCGGAGAACGCGGATCCCGACGTCGTCTTGCTCGACATCGTCATGCCGGAGATGGACGGGTACGAGGTCTGTGCGGAGTTCAAGAAGATCTCGCGCTGCGCCAACGTGCCGGTGATCTTCCTGTCGGGCCGCTCCGACACCCAGAGCAAGGTCAAGGGCTTCGAGCTTGGCGCTGTCGACTACGTCACGAAGCCGTTCAAGGCCCAGGAGGTGATCGCTCGGGTCAAGAGCCAGTTGAAGATCCGCTCCTTGACGCGCTCGATCGAGGACGCGAATCGCGAGCTGCTGGTGAAGCAGTCCCAGCTCGACTCGGATCTCAGGGCTGCCGCCGATATCCAGAGGAGCCTGATCCCGAACGCGGCGCCGAAAATCCCGAATGTTCAGGTGGCCTGGCAGTTCCTGCCGTGCGACCAGATCGGCGGCGACATCTTCGACGCGTTCCGACTCGACGCCGATCACGGCGCCTTCTTTCTGGTCGACGTGAGCGGGCATGGCGTGCCGAGCGCGATGGTGACCGTCTCGGTGTCTCAGTCGCTGTCGAACGTCAACGGGGGCGTGCTCAAGGAAGAAATACCCGAACCGCCGTCGTACCGTCTGAGGGAGCCGGACGAAGTCCTTCGGCTGCTCGACGCCGAGTATCCGATGGATCGGTTCGAGAAGTACTTCACGATGTGCTACGCACTGCTGAACGTACGCACCGGCGTGCTGCAGTACAGCTGCGCGGCGCATCCGATGCCGGTTCTCGTGCGCCGAAGCGGCGAGATTCAGCTCTTGGAAGCCGGCGGCTCGATCGTCGGGTTGGGCGGCCGCGTGCCGTTCGAGAAGGACACCGAGCAATTGGAGGCGGGAGATCGGGTGTTCTTCTACACCGACGGCATCGTCGAGTTCGTCGACGGCGACGGTGAGTATTTCGGCGAAGAACGTCTCCACTCGATCCTGAGCAGTACGCGGGACAAGCCGCTGGACCAGGTGTGCGAGACGGTGATCCACGACGTCTTTCGGCACGGGGACGGCATTCTCGCGCAGGACGACATCACGATTTTGGGAATCGAGTACGAGGGGAGCTGACGGCCTGTTCTGGGCGAGCCGTCAGGCGGATCGGCCGCGTACTCGTAGCGCGGCGAGAGGCCTGTCTGCCGAGATCGTTGTGAGCTATTGACGACAAACCCGAGGAGACGAAGAGACATGCAGATTCACCGCGAGGAACGAGGCGAGGCTCTGGTCGCCACGATCATGGACGACCGTCTGGACGCCGCCGGCACCAAGAGCTTCAAGAGCGAGCTGAGCGAGCTCGTCGATGCGGGGCATCACCACATCGTCCTCGACCTGTCGAGCGTGGGGTTCATCGACAGCTCCGGGCTCGGAGCCATCGTGTCGGGGCTGAAGATGCTGGGCAACAACGGCGAGATCGTGATCTGCGGTACCCGGCCAACCGTCACGAGCATCTTCAAGCTGACCCGCATGGACAAGGTGTTTCGTATGACCGAAGACGTCGACGAGGCCATCGCGTGCTTCAGTAAGTGAGGTCATCACCGTGGAGGCGAGCCGGATTCGCCTGAGAATCGACAGCCGATTGGAGGACGTGTCCCTGATCGGTCCGACCATCGCCACGGTGTGCCAGAACAGCCCGCTCGACGAAGTGGAGGGGTTTCAGGTCGAGGTCAGCGTCGTCGAGGCCGTCAACAACTCGATCCGCCACGCGTATAGCGGCGAGTCCGGGCATGCGGTCGAGGTCGACATCGTGCGGTACGAAGACCGGATCGAGTTCGAGATCAGCGATTGGGGGCAGCCCATGAAGCGTCTTCCCGACTTCGATGACGTCACGCTGGACTACGACCCGACCGACCGCCAGAACCTGCCAACGGGCGGAATGGGGCTGTTCATCATGCACGACGTGATGGACCGGATGAGCTACGAGAGCCGTGACGGAAAGAACATGCTCTCGTTCACCAAGAGGTTCGAGCGGGAAACCGTCGAGTAGAACGACCCGGCGGCGTGTTCCGCGTCACACCAGGTTCCAGCGCTTGCGCAGGATCCACTCGAGCGTCAGGAGGACGGCGAAGGCCAGCGCAAGAGCGAGTGGGTGATCGAGAAGGCGATGCGTGCTGGTACGCTCGCGAGTGCGTCTTCCTTCCGGCAAGCGATCGGGGAGTGTTGCGATCTGATCAAGCCGAAGGTACTCACCGCCCGACTCGCGTGCGAGCAACTCGAGCGCAGCGTGATCGCAATGGAGGTCGAGGGCTTCGTTCGGGAGATGTCGCTCGATCGCGAAGCGAGCGGTCGCGCGATCCGCGCGGTTCGCATAGCCCGGCACGTCCGGCAAGTCGAGCACGACCTCGAACGCTGCGTCACTCCTGGCGGCGCTGGCGCTGTCGGGATCGCTCGTGCGCAGCCAGGAGAGTAGCGCCGCGACGTCGATCGCACCTTCGTAGCGCCCGGCTCCGCGCCTGACGGAATGTGAGCCCGACGTCCGCGTCAGCGTGACGCGCTTTCCCGCGTCGGTCGCGTCGCGCCGAACGATTGCATCGATGGTGCCGATCCCGACGGGTTCCGCATCGCTGCGCGGAGTCGACTGCAGAAGCGCACTGATGCGGATCGTGCCGCCGGGTTCGTAGAGCAGTCGATCCGTGCCGAGGCGGGCGACGTCGTCGACAGCCGTCAAGCGTCCTGACACGGCCCAGCGGACCGTCTTGCCCCAGAAGCGCCGGTAGAGCAGGTCGCCGAATCGAAAGCGCCATCGCCACGTCGAGTCGAGCCCCGAGAAGAGCACCTTTCCCGCGCCGCGCGTTCGCGTGACCAGCACCGGCGTGCCGCTCGCATCGGAACGACCGTCGGCCACGGCGACAGCCAGGACTTCGCTGCCGTCTCGAACCTCCCGGATCGGCAGGACCCACCGAGGTGGCGGCAGCAGGCCCCAGAGCTCGACGTTTCGTTCGCGTCCGGGAGTCAGTCGGCACGACGCGGCGTCTTCCCCGACGGCCGTCAGCGACAGGGCCGGACCGTTGCGAGCGATTCGCGCGCCGTGACCGCGCGCCGGAGTCGGCATCGGGAGCTCGACGGGCAGCACGTCGGCGAGTGGCGTGCGGCTCCACGCGAACGGCATCGATCGCGGTCCGGAGATCACGATGAGCGTGCCGCCGCGTGCCTCGACGAATCGCATGAGGAACTCATGCTCCGCAGCCGTGAATAGTGTCGGCTCGACATCGCCGAGGACGATGACGTCGAATGCGAACAGAGCGTCCGGTTCGCGAGGAAACGCATCGGGAAGCTGGCGCTGAGGTGGCGGTGGCACGAGGAAGCTCTCGAGCTCGACATTCGGATCGCGATCCCACGTGTCGCGCAGATAGCGATACTCCCAACGGGGCGCGCCGTCGACGTAGAGCACCTTGGCGCGCGCGTCGACGACGTCGAGCCAGACCTCGAGCTGGTTGTTCGCGGCCGACGCCTCGCCTGCGAACGTCGGGATCGACACCGTCAGTCTGCGCCGCCCCGCGGCCTCGACGGTCACGGCAATCGGCCAGCGCGTCAGCCCGTCCCCCTCGGGGACGCTCAGCACGTCGGTTCCGAGAACGACGTTGCCATCTCGGACGACGAGCTCGAGCTGCCGCGCCCCCATGCCGCGGTGGGTGATGGACACCTCGAGCGGCAGCTCATCGCCAGCGAACACTTGGTGTGCGCCGTCGACCGAGTCCACGGCAAAATCGGGCGGCGGTGTCGCCGCGCCGACGCCGATCGTGAACACCGGCACCGCGAGCCCGCGAAGCGTGCGCGCCGCTTCGCGCAGGTCGCTCGGCGCATTGTGGTTTCCGTCGCTCACGAGCACGACCGCCGCGACCGAGTCGCGTGGGCGGCGGATGATCTCGTCGACGATCGGTGCGGCGAGATCGGTTCCGCGTTCCGTCGCCGCGATGGACGGGCCCTCCGTGAGCGACTCCAGCCGACGGGCGATCGACCAGAATGTCGTGCGGAACTGCGCCGCCAGTGCCTCGACGGAAGGCGAGTCGAGAGCGCGGCGTGCGGCGTCGAGGCGCCGCGGTGGCGCGTCGTCGCCGGCCGACTTCATCGCGTCCGCAATCGCCATGCTCTCCGAAGCGTCGGTCACGAGGAGAAGCTCGAGCCTCTCCTCCTCGGTCACGGTCTCGACGGAGGCGAGATCGAGCAGCGTCGCGACGGCGAGCGCGATGACCGCGATGCGGAGCGACGTGAGCAGCCAGCCGGCGGATCGCGGTACGAGTCGTCGGTCGCGGACGTACAGAGTGATCGCCGCCGCGACGAGCGCTGACAGCACGACCGGAAAGAGCCACAGCGGCAACCAGCGAGCGACGATCTCCGCGAGGAGGTCGACGCGTGCGAGAAGGCTGGTGATCGGCGCGGTGCTCATCCTTCGGCGCCCCGTCCCGGTCCCGCGCTCGTCCACCCCGGTCGGGTCGGCTCGGCGTTCGGCGAAGCGTTCGACGCAGGCGGCTTCCACGGCGAGCGCCCGCGAGCGAATCGGCTGATGAGCGCGAGCTCCATCACGAGACACGCGAGCACCGCGGCGACGATCGCGGGCCACCCCTCGCGTTCGACGCGCGCCGTCTTCGTCGCGAGCATTGAGCGGCTCGGCTCCGTCACGATCTCCGCGTCCAGCGCGTCGAGGATCGGAGTCAAGGCGTCCGGTGCCGTGCGTTCGACGACCGATTCCTCGGGGTCGACAACCAGCGCCTCGCCCGTCGTCTCTGCGTCTGGCGCATCGGTCACCGGCGCTGCGAGGTAGCGCACGAGTCGGTGGACGAGTGGCAGGAAGAGCGGCGTTCGCGGCAGATCGGAATCGCGCGGCTCAGCGGAGCTCGCGACGAAAATCACGCGGCCCTTGCCGTGCGGTCGCTCGACGATCCACGGGATACCGCCGTCGAGCGCGACGAGTACGCGCGCGTTGCGGGCGAGATCGGCGAGCTCGCAGTACGCTCGCACACCGACGCGGCGCAAGCCATCCTCCGCCTCCTCGACGAGTACCCGGAGCGCGGGATGGTCGGCGGCGATGTCCATCGGATAGACCGCGTCGCGTTCGCGCTCGATCGCGACCCGGCGCACGGGGCGAGCCGGCAGGATGCCGCGCCCACCGTTCCACAGGTGTCGGTCGTAGCTCTCGACGTTCGCGCGTCGTCCGAGGAAGACGAGCACGCCGCCGCCGCTCGTCGCGTGGCGATCGAGCATCTTCGCTTGCGCTGCGGTCAGTTCGGCGACGTCCGCGAGCACGGCGATGCGTCGATCCGCGAGCGCCGCATCGGAAACCGCATCGACGCGAACCGGGCGGAACACGACGTCGGGGAGACCCGCGCCGTCGACGCGCGGCAGGAGCCCGAGGTCGACCCAGTAGCCGCTCTCGCGTCCATCGGGCGCTTCGCCGCCGTCCGCGACGACGACATCGAGCCGGCGGTGGACGACGACGTCGACCTCGCGTCCGTCGTCCTCGCGCAACCCGTCGCTCGACGCCGTTCCGCCGAGCTCGACGCGGAGCCGCACGCGTCCGGGACGGCGCACGGTGTGTTCCGACACGACGCGGAACTCGAGGCGTTTCGCGGTCGCCTCGCCCGCTGTTCCCGCAGGCTCACCGATCGCGTCGTCGCGGAGCAGCGCGTCTTCGCGCACCGTCTCGCCATCGACGAGCCAGCGTAGCGTCGCGCCGTCGGGGGCGTCACTCGGCAGCGAGGCCGTCGCACGAGCGATGAACGGTTCGTCGGTGCCGGCGAGCAGCGGGTCGGTCTCGAGGCTGCGGACGAAGCCGTTGCGGGGCTGCGGATCGCCGCAGTCGACGATGGCGAGCTCGGCGCGCGGCTCGAGGCCGTCGAGGCGTCGCCTGGCCAACGTCCAGCGCTCGGCGTCCGCCGTGCCCACGGTGCTCGCCTGCAGATCGGTCAGGAGGACGATATCGCGCGTTGCCGTCGGCAGGCGCTCGGCCGCGGCGACCGCTCGATCGAGAGCGCGACGAAGATCATGACGACGTGGCGATACGGTCAGCGTGCGAATGCGCTCGCGCGCGCGGTCGAGGTCGAACGGGTTCGTCTCTGACGGGCCCGACGCATCGGTCGTCAGCACGACGAGGGTATCGCCGGGCAGCAGGTCGGCGGCGATGCGCGTCGCGACGAGACGCGCCCGGTCCAGAGATGTCCCCGGGGCGTGGTCAGCGGACGCCGACTCAGCCGTATGCCGGTAGAGCATGCTCGCGCTGGTGTCGATCGACAGCACGACGCCGCGCCGCAAGGACGAGCTCGACCGCACCGCGACCTCCTCCGTCGTCAGCGGGCCCATCATCGCCCAGACGAAGAGCGCGAGGGCCAGCGTGCGCGCTGCGATCAGGAGCACTTCGCGCAAGCGCATCCAGCGAAGCCGCGCGCGGTTCTTCGTGATGAAGAATCGCACCGCGGGCCAGTCGATGCGCCGAGCGCGGCGTCGATCGAGAAGGTGCAGCAGCAGCGGAAGGAGCGCGAGCGCGAGTAGCGGCCACAGTCCGGGATGGCGCAGCGCGTCCGGCACGATGGTCATCGCCGACGTCTCGCTCGAAGGTGGAGGTATCGACCGAGCGCCGTCTCGAAAGGCTCGTTCGTCCGCACGAACAGGTAGTCGACGCCGGCCGCGGCACAACCTTTGCGCAGCGCTTCGCGATGCTCGGTGAGATTGGCGCGGTAGATCGATTCGATCTCGCGAGCGTCGAGGCGCACCTCGGTCGACGGATCCTCCATATCGCGGAACACCATCCAATTGGTGAACGGCAGCTCGATCTCCGCCGGATCCATCAGGTGGATCGCGAAGACCTCGCTACCGTTTTGGCGCACTTGCGAGATGCCGGTGAGGACCTCGTCGACGTCGTCGAGAAAATCGGAGACGACGATCGCGAGCGACCGCCGGTGCATGCGTTCCGACATGCGGTGGAGCACGCGGCCGAGGCGGGTGCGACCCGAGGTGCGCACCGACTGCATCGCCGAGAAGATTCCCGCCAGGTGTCCGGCGGTCGCCTTCGGCGGGACGTAGTCGTGTACGTCCTCGTCGGCGAGCGCCAGGCCGATCGCGTCGCGTTGCCTGAGCAGTAGCCAGCCGAGCGCGGCGGCGAGACAGCACGCGTAGCGCAGCTTCGAGACGCCGATCGATCCGAACGCCATCGACTCGGAGACGTCGAGGATCAGCGTGGCGCGAAGGTTCGTCTCGTCCTCGAACTGCTTCAGGTAGTGGCGGTCCGTCTTCGCGAAGCCGCGCCAGTCGACGTGCCGCAGGTCGTCTCCGGGCACGTACGGGCGGTGTTCGGCGAACTCCATCGACGAACCCTTGGCCGGGCTCGCGTGGAGGCCGCGCAGGAAGCCCTCGACGACGCGTCGTGCGACGACCTCCAGGCTCTCGAGCTGAGCGACGGTGGCGGGATCGAGGAATTCGCGCAGTTCCGCCATGTTCGCGGTGCCGTACGGTTCAGCCTGCTCAGGTCAGAGGCTCGGACGCTCCGGTCGGGACGTCAGCGAGGAGTTGTTCGAGGATCGAGACGGACGTCGTGCCTTCCGCATCGGCGTGGAAGTTCGTCACGAGACGGTGTGCGAGTACGGGGACGGCCAGCGATCGGACATCGTCGGTGTTGCCGGGCAGCCGACCGTGGAGCAGAGCGCGCGCCGTCGCGGCCGGCACGAGCGACTGCGCCGCGCGCGGACCGGCGCCGAGCGACAGGTTTTCGCGCACGTAGTCCGGCGCGTCCGACTCCTCCGGGCGCGTGAGGCGCACGATTCGCAGCGCGTAGCGGTAGACGTGGTCGGCTGCGGGCACGCGCGGCACGAGCTCCTGCAGGCGCAGGATGTCGTCGGCGTCGAGGACGACGGGCAGGTCGATCGACTCCGGCCGCACCGAGCGCTTCATGATCTCGAGCTCGTCTTCCTCGTTCGGATAGCCGACCCGAATAGCGCACAGAAACCGGTCGAGCTGCGCTTCGGGCAGGTTGTACGTACCCTCTTGCTCGATCGGGTTCTGCGTCGCGACCACGAAGAACGGCGGCGGCAGCTCGAGCGTGCGCTCGCCGACGGTCACGCGGCGCTCCTGCATCGCCTCGAGAAGCGCGGCCTGGGTCTTCGGCGGCGTGCGGTTGATCTCGTCGGCCAACAGCATGTTCGTGAAGATCGGCCCCTCGAGGAAGCGGAACGCCCGCCGGCCGCTGTCCGGGTCCTCCTGCAGGATGTCCGTGCCGGTGATGTCCGACGGCATCAGGTCGGGCGTGAACTGAATGCGCCTGAAGCGCAGGTTCAGGAGCCGCGACAGCGTGCTGACCAGAAGCGTCTTCGCGAGGCCGGGGACGCCGATGAGAATCGAGTGCCCGCCCGCGAACAGGCCGGTGAGCATGAGCTCGATCGCTTCCTTCTGCCCGACGATGACGCGTTCGATAGCCGCATCGAGTGCGTCTCTCGCGTCGCGGAGACGAGCGGCGGTCGCTTCGTCCGTCTCTTCACGCCCTGAGCCGTCACGCCGGCTCGCGGCGGGTTCGCCAGTAGTTCGTTCGCTCGACATCGCGCCGGGATGGGCCTGCTCGACCATGGCGACATCCTACCACGCTGACGGCGCGAAAAGCAGTAGCGCGCGGCGTCGTGGCAGCGTAGATTGGGACGACCGGGCGTTCTGCTCCGGGTCTCATTTCCCCACGATTGAAACGAACGCCGGAGGTCCCTCGAATCGTCAGCGCGGGGCCTTCGCCGGAAGGGTTCTGTCAGGGCCTCCTCGAGGAGACTGCAAGCGATGTTGACGGTCCAGTGTCAATGCGGTGCGAACTACAACGCTCCCGAGCGCTTCGCCGGCCGGAGTATGCGGTGCAAGCGTTGTTCAGCGGTTCTCACGATTCCGGCGCCCGAGACGGCGCCCGAGACACCGCCCGAGAAGGACCTCGAGGAAACGGCGGTGATGGGGAACAGCGACCGCGAGGAGATGGAGCGGACGCGACCGCGCGCGGGGAAGAAGAAGTCGTTCAAGCCCCCGAAGAAGGGCGCGGGTAAGAAGTCCGTCGTCAAGAAGGGCGGCAAGAAGAAGTCGTTCGCGAAGAAGAAGGGCGTCGGGCGCCGCGGCGCTGCGCCGCGGCGGGGAGACGTCGACGCGGCGGGCAGCAAGGAGATGGAGGAGGATCGCGGCGGTTCGAAGAGCCGCATGCTCCTTCTGGTCCTGCTTCTCGTCGTCGTGATCGGCGGCGGTGGGGCGGTGTACTACTTCTTCTTCATGGACAAGACGCCGACCGTCGCGACGGACGACTCCGGCAAGCCGGCCGCTGACGACGACGACGACGATGCGACCAGCGGTGACGATGACGACGACCTCGGCGCCGCCGACGATGACGACGATGACGACAGCGACCTCGTCGATCTCGGTGACGACGATGACGATGACGCGATGGAGTTGCCGTCTGCGCCCATCGATCTGCTGTCGCTCGTGCCCGCCGACGCCGGTTTCGTGGTGCAGCTGAGCAATCTGAGCGACCTCGGAGCGTTCGCCGACGCCTACGAGACCCATCCGATGCTCGGCGGCATGATCAAAAACGCGAAGGAGCAGACCGAGGGTACGGAGGTCGGCGAGGCCGAGGCGTTCCTCGAGAAGGCCGGCGTCGAGTTGCAGGACATCGATCGCATCGTCGTGGCGGGCGCCATCCCGGCGGACGCGCTGAACGACGAAGCGGCGGAGGAGCTCGAGGCGCCGGAGGATCTCGTCGCGCTCGTACAGGGATCGTTCGACGCCACGAAGCTCGTTGCCGCCGTCCGTGAGGAGTATGGCAGCGGGTCGTCTCGGAAGATCGGCGACCTCGAGTTCTGGCCGTTCGAGGACGAGGGGTCAAAGGCTCACATCGCGGCGTTGACGAGCGGGCAGGTCGTCGCTGCGGGGGGCGCGTACCTCGACAAGGTCGTGAGCCTGCTCGACGGCGAGGGCGACGCGATCGGCTCGAACGAAGCGCTCTCCGGCGTCGCCGGATCGTTCGGGAAGGGACACGATCTCGCGATCGCGGTCGCGCTGCCCGCGGAGGCCCGGGCGAAGCTCTCGGAGGTGCCGGCGGAGATGGCCAACTTCATCCCGTCGTGGAACGAGATCTACATCGGCCTCGACCTGTCGAACGACGGCGCGTTGACGCTCGGCATCACCGGACGTTCGTCGAACGTGGACGAGGTGAAGCTGGACGAGAACCGCGTCAAGATGGCGGTCAACGTGCTGCTAGGCAGTGCGCTCCCGCCGCCGCTGCAGCCGTATCTGAAGAAGATCGAGATCTCGAGCGCGGGTCAGCTCGTCGACGTGAACCTGCCGCTGAGTCGCGAGGACATCGACGGGATCGTCGGCATCGTCATGCAGCTGATGGCGGGCGGACCGCCAGCGCCGGGGGATGACGACGACGATGGGCTCGACGACGACGACGATCTGTCGGACGACGACGACGATCTGTCGGACGACGACGACGATGGGTTCGACGACGACG
>CAYMRB010000106.1:0-19647 GCA_964392615.1 uncultured Planctomycetia bacterium
TCGGACGTGACGCTCAGCAGGTACGC
The DNA here is from genome assembly GCA_964392615.1 of uncultured Planctomycetia bacterium. Lineage (GTDB taxonomy): Bacteria > Planctomycetota > UBA8108 > UBA8108 > UBA8108 > CAYMRB01. The sequence continues at coordinate 27 of CAYMRB010000106.1, forward strand.
GCCGCTATCGTCCGGGTTGCGGCAGGAGATGACGATCGAGTACGGCCCGGGCTCTAGATCGACGGACAGGCACGCGTCGTTTGACACTTCCCCGCCGCAATCGTCGTTGAAGTCGATCTCGTCGCAGCGGCGATCGAAGAGCGCAACCGACGCATCGAACGGAGCGCCTCCCACGTTGATCGTGCCGCGGAACGGCTCGGTGATGTTGAACCCGACCACGTCGACCGGCAGGCCGTCGGGCAGAAGGCACTCGGTGCCGGGGAAGAAGCCCTGCACCGACTCGTCCGGGCGGATCGATCCCGTGCGGCACTGGATGCAGAACGACTCGCCGCCAGCGCAGGTGACCTCGAGCGTCATGTTGCCGTCGGCGATGTCACCGCGGCTGAAGCAGCTCGCGCCGATGTAGTAGACGCCTTCGCCGACGTCGATCTCGAGGAGCGAGTTGAAGCCGTCGCCGCCGTCATCGTCGGTTCCGATGAGCTGGCAGTCGGCGTCGTAGAAGTAGAGGTACGTGTCGTAATCGCCCGACAGGCTGATCACCATCGGCCCGGCGGTGGTGCTGACCTCGTACACGTCCATGAGCCGTCCGGAGTCCAGCTCCCGGCATCCCGACACCGGGAAGGTATTGGCGAACGTCTCGCCGCAGCTCACCGCGCCGACCAGGCAGTCGCCATCGCAGAATTCCGCACCAGCGGCACAGTTCACGTCGAGCGTGTACGCGCCGGCGGCGCCGAGCGTGGTGCTGCTGACTCCGAGGTAGTACGTGCCTGGTGCGAACACGCCGAAGATGCTGGCTCCGGCGTCGACCTGCGTGCACAGATCGTCGTAGAGCACGAGGTACCCGCCGAAGTCGTTCTCGAGCGTGATCGTCAGGAGGCCCTCGTCCGCGCCGACGTCGAGCTGATACAGGTCGACGATGAGGTCTCCCTCGCGACCGCAGTTCGTTTCGGGGAAGGCGCCGTCGACCGGCACACCGCACTCGACCGTGCCGACGAGGCAAGGCTCCGCGCAGACGAGCGGATCCGGTGCGTCGCCGCAGCTGATGCCGAGCGACATCGTTCCGGTCTGGCCGAGCGCGTATGCGCTGACGCCGACGTAGTACGTTCCCGCGGCGAGGTCGTCGATTTGGAGGAGCGAGTTGAGGCCCTCGCCGCCGTCGTCGTTGAACGCGATCTGGTTGCAGAGCTCGTCGAACAGGTGGAGGTACGTGTCGTATTCCGCGGTGAGGCTGATCGCGACGCGCGCCGTTGCCTCGTCGAGAACGAACGCGTACAGATCGAGCTCCCGCTCACGTTCGCTGAAGCACTCGGATTGCGGGAAGGGCGCGTCGACCGCCTCTCCGCAGCTGATCGTGCCGACCTCGCAATCGCCGCAGCGATCGACCGGCTCATCGCACGTGACCGCGACGGTGAACTCGCCCTCCGTGAGGGTCGTGCTGTACTGCGAGCAGCCGATCGCGTACGTGCCCTCCGTGAGGGTGATTCGCAGGCGCGAGTTGAGGCCGTCGCCACCGTCGTCGTTGAACCCGATCTGGGTGCATGCCTCGTCGTAGAGGTAGAGGTACGTGTCGAACTCCGACGTCAGGTCGATGGCGACCTCGGCCGGCGCGTCGAGCGTCAGCTCCACGAGCTCGACGGCCCTGCCGATGTCGAGCACGCAGCTGTCGGCCACGATCTGGCCGATGACGCTGCCGTTGCACTCGACGGTCTGCTCGGCGGCGCAGTCCTCGCAGGGCACGATCTGGGCTCGGGCGGGCGTCCAGGTCACGGCGAATGCCGCGACAAGAAGAGCAGACGCGACGACACGACAAGATACGGATCTCAGCATAGTCTTCTAGTCTTCCCTTTCTCGGGACGAATGGGCTCACGCCGTCGCGCCCAGCGGCCGCGACGGCGTTGTCAGATTCAATAGAGAAGAAGCACCCTTCTCCGGCGGGCTGTCAGGCGTCGTCAGGTGTCGTCAGGCGTCGCACGCGGCGTAGGACTCGCAGCCGAGGTCACCTGGCGACCCCGGTGCGTCCGGATCGGCACCGCAGCTCGCACCGTCTCCCGGCGGTCCCGGAGGAGCCGGTGCGGCACCGCCCTGGAACAGGAACTGCAGGATGACGACGCCGTCGGTTAAATTCGTATCACCGTTGTTGTCAACGTCCGCCGCCTCGACGCAGTCGGGCGCGCCGGCGCCTTGGAAGAGCCAGCCGAAGATGCGCACCGCGTCGTCGATCTGCAGGCGCCCATCGCCACCCGCGTCGCCACGGAAGAACAGGGTCTCGCCGGTGTCGGTCGTGACCGACAGCGAGTACGGCCCGGCGTCGTCCGGGTTGCGGCAGGAGATGACGATCGAGTACGGCCCGGGCTCGAGGTCGACGTCGAGGCACGCGTCGTTCGTCACGACGTCACCGCAATCGTCGTTGAAGTCGATCTCGTCGCAGCGGCGGTCGAAGATCGCGACCGAGGCGTCGAACGGGGCTCCCGTCAGGCGAATCGCGCCGCGGAACGGCTCGCTGAGGTTGAAGCCGACGACGTCGACCGGCAGCCCGTCGGGAAGCGTGCACTCGGTGCCCGGGAAGATGCCCTGCAGCGTCTCGTCCGGGCGGATCGAACCGGTGCGACACTGAATGCAGAACGACTCGCCGCCGGCGCAGACGACGTCGAGGTTGAATGTGCCGGCTCCACTCTGCGAGTAGCTGCTCACGCCGATGTAGTAGATTCCCTCGCCGACATCGGTCTCGAGGTGCGAGTTGAGGCCGTCGCCGCCGTCGTCGTCCTCACCGAGGAGCCGGCAGTCCGAGTCGTAGAAGTAGAGGTACGTGTCGAAGTCGCCCGTCAGGTCGATGACCAGCGGACCGGCGGACGTGATGACCTCGTAGAAGTCCATCGGGCGACCGCCCGGATGGCGGCAGCCCGTCGTCGGGAACTCGCCGGTCGCCGTCTCGCCGCAGCTCACCGTGCCGACGAAGCAGTCGTCGGTGCAGAGCTCCGCAGCTTCGCCGCAGCTCACGTCGAGATCGAACGTGCCGGTCGCGCCCGTCGCGTACGAGCTGACGCCGATGTAGTACGTGCCTGGCTCCAACATGAGGAGGAGGAACGAGTTCAGGCCTTCGCCGCCGTCGTCGTTTCGCGCGACCTCGAAGCAGGCGTCGTCGTAGACGAGCAGGTACGTGTCATAGCTGCCATTCAGCGCGATCGACACCTGGTCCTCGTCCTCGCCGATCTCGAGCTCGTAGAGGTCGACGTTCTGGCCCGCATCGCGCGTGCAGGCCGTCTGCGGGAACGGACCGGAGATCGGCTCGCCGCACGCGACGTCGCCGAAAGTGCACAGGTCGTCACAGGCAACCTGCGCCACAGCCGGCGAGCTCGTGAGAGCGAACAGCACCGCCAAGCACGCTGCTGCGGCCATTCGCCGCCGCGCGTCTTGGCCCATACCCCCCCGAGAAACGAGCACAATAGATCGCATGGAAGACCCCACTTGGAGACCAAGGGACACACCGCGACATCTACTTTTGCGACGATACGACGTCAGAGGGATGGCCAATAGTCAAAGCGAAGCCATCCTACGCAGGCGGATGTCGACCCACTGCAATAGTGGTCCAACAGTCCGCGCAGATGCAATCCCTTTCTGCGGATTCGTCCCAGGACAGGGGGGCGAACGGCCTCTCTTCCCGGCCGTACCGCGAACTTGCGCGGGCAGTGGCGGGGGAGGTGCTCGGAGTGTGTGACGGGCCCCTGGCGGTGGTTGGACCGCGGATGTCAGCCCGTTTCGAGACCATGCCGCCGGCTCTGCGACCGACAGAGCAGCCGGCGGGCCCCTACTCCTCCTCGTCCGCCTCGGCCGCGCTGGCGAGCCGCTGTCGGGTCGTCGCATCCCGCGCGAGAGCGTCCGCGAGACGGTTCCGGTCGGTCGCGTCGAGGCCGTCGTCGAAGCCCTCGTTCTCGCCTTGCCGCCACGCGACGAGCCGGCCACCGCGGAACGCGAGGGTGCCGTTGAGATTCGCGGCGATTCGGGGACCGTCGCCGACGACGCCGGTCAGATTCAGCGGGTCCGCGGCGCTGATGATCCACTCGTCAGCGTCGGCAGGCTCGCTGCGTACGCGCCGCAGCAGCCCGATGGCGTCCTCCAGCGCGAACTGCTCGCCGCCCACTCCGCGCACGAACCGGCCACCACGGATTTCGCCGCGGACCTCGAGGCGGCGGTAGAGTTCGGCGAGCTGACCCCACCGGGGTGCCAGCGGCTCCCGCCGCATGAGGTCGCGGAAGACGACACCATAGCGCCGTAGCAGCAGCCAGGCCCAGAACTCGAGCCGCCCTCGCGAGTCGACCTCCTCCGCGCGGGCTACGAGCGACCACCGGCCGAGCCCGGCGCCCGGGCGGCGACGGGGGCCGGAGGCCGGCCGCGCGCGTTGGGCGCGGCGCTGCGATCGGCCGCGGCCTGACCGTCGGGAGCCGGAGACGAGCGATCGGATCGCGGCGAAGCTGTCGCACGACGCGAGGCCCCGCGCGGCGAGCTCGCCGAGGGCCGCCTCGACCTGGGCTGTGAGCAGTCCGGTCGCGGTGACGAGGTCGTCCGCGAAGTACCCTCCACCCCGCTCGAGGGCCTCGAGAACCGCGCGCGTCGCGCCGCCGAGATCGCCGACGTCGTGGTCATCGAGGACGTCCCGGTGGGGCGCCGCGAGCGAGTCGCGGTCCGCTCGGGGGAAGAGCGCGATCGGCACCGCTCGGGTCAACGACGTCGGCCCCTGACGCCGTGCCGCCTTGCCGTCCTTGGGGGCCGGTGTCGTCGAGCGTTCGGGCGGTAGCAGCCGGGCCCAGGCCGCCTCGCCGTCGCGCGTGAGCTCGTCGAGCCAGGTCGAATCGTACGCAGCGACGCGCAGCGGCAGGATCTCGATCTCCCAGGCGCCGGCCGGAGCTTGGACGCCGGCGAGCTGGTCGAGGATGGCCCACAGGCCCTCGATCCCCTCGACGCGGTAGTCGGGATGGACGTGCGCGTGACGGCAGAGGAAGCGCAGGAACTCCTCGGGCGACGCGGGCTCGATCTCGCGCCGGAGCCCATCGAGGGTTCGCCGCACCATGCGCGCGAGGAGGCGCCGTTCACACCATTGCGTCGTCGCGTCGCGAGCGTCCGTGCCTTCGTCGCCGGTCTCGATCCAGTGGCCGCGCAGCGCGAATCCCTCGCTTTCGAGGGACTCGAGGGAGGCGCGCACCGCCTCGAGCGGCAGGCCGAGGTCGCGAGCGATCTCGGCGGCGGTCAGGATGCCGCGGAGATGCAGCCGGCCGCGGACGAGCGCCGTGCAGCCATCGTGGCGGTCGTAGTCGCGCCGCACGCACTCCGGCAGCTCGAGCTGCGGTTCCGCGACCGCGACACCGTACGCCGCGGCGAAGAGCGGCCACGCCTCCGCCGCCACGCAGTGGCGACGCGTCGTGCCGCGCCGCCCCTCCTCCTTCTGCGCTTGGCGAGCATCGGAGCAGCTCGTCGTCGCGATCGTCGCGCGCCCCGCGGCGACGAGCTCGTCGAAGAACTCCGTCCAGCCCGGCTCGACCTCCGACGCGGGGAGGCCGACGATCGACAGCAGCGCATCGTGGAGCTCGTCGGCATCGCGCACGAGCGGCCAGGTCTCGCGACGGATCTCCTCGACGACCGCGGGGTCGAGGCGGGCGAGGTCGCTGAGCTCGGCGGCCGACAGCGTTCGCCGCGTCGCGACGGCGCGCGCTCGACGCTCGGCGAGCGGGGCGCTGTCGAGGAACGCGTAGGGGTTCGCGTTCAGGAGCTCGTAGCTGAACGGCGACGGTTCGCGCGTGTCACACGCGATCGCCTCGATGTCGCCGGCCTCGATCGCCTCGAGGACGCCCAGCCACCGCTCGACGTCCATCGCCTCGTGCAGGCAATCGTGTACGGTCTGGACGACGAGCGGGTGGTCGGGCACCTCGATCTCGCCCGTGATGTGATCGAGACAGGCAGCTTGCTGCGGGAAGACTGCCGCGAGCAGGTCATCGGCCCGCATGCGCTGCAGCGGCGGCGGCACCTTCTTGCCGCGCTGAAAGCGTGTGACAGCCAGGGCGCGTGTCGCGTTCCAGCGCCAGCGCGTCGTGAAGAGCGGCGCTGCGAGAAGCGCTTGGACGAGGATCGCCGCCGCATGTTCGCTGTGTACGAATTGAAACATGTGCTCGAGCGGGAAGCCGTGCTGCGGGCCCATCGAGAGCACGATGCCGTCGTCGTCCGCGCTCGCCTGGAGCTCGGAGTGGAACGTGCTGCAGAATCGCTTGCGCAGCGCGAGTCCCCACGCTCGGTTGATCCGCGCGCCGAACGGCGCGTGCACGACGATCTGCGTGCCGCCCGTGTCGTCGAGGAACCGCTCGATCACGATGCGCCGCTGCGTCGGCACGAGGCCGAGCGCCGCGAGCTGCGCCCCGACGTAGCCGGCCGCCTGGCGTGCGCCGTTCTCGCTCGTGCAGCACTCGGCGACGAGCCATTCGACCAGCGCGTGGGGCAAGGTCTCCTCGTCCGCGCTGTGCGCATCGCTGTGCGCATCGCTGTGCGCCGACGCCAGCCGATCGGCGATGTCCTGCCGCAGCTTCGACACCTCGAGCGATAGCTCGACCGTGCGACCGGGAGCCTCGCCGTACCAGAACGGCACGGTGGCCGGGGCGCCGTGCGCGTCGACCACCGTCACCTCGCCGGCGCGGATGTGTTGGATGCGCCACGACGTGTTGCCGAGCAGGAAGATATCGCCGGCGATCGACTCGACGGCGAAGTCTTCGTTCACCGTGCCGACGCAGGTTCCCTCATCGGCGACGATGACGCGGTAGTCGGCCGACTCCGGAATCGCACCGCCGCACGTGGTCGCGAGGAGCGTCGACGAGCGGCGGCCGGCGACGCGCTGGCCGATGCGATCGCGCCGGATCAGGCCTCCCGGCCCCGCTCCCGGCAGCTCGGTTCGGCCCGGGACGGCGCCCTCGTGGAGGAGCGCCAGGACGGCGTCGAGGCGCTGGCTGTCGAGGTCGCGGTAGGGCCACGCGCCGCGGACGAGCTCGAAGAGGTCGAACTCGCTCCACTCTTCGTTCGCGACCGTGGCGACGAGCTGCTGGGCGAGGATGTCGAGCGGCGCGTCGGGGATCTCGATCTCGTCGAGCTCACCTTCGCGTACCGCTCGGATCAGCGCCATGCACTCGATGAGCTCGTCACGCGACAGCGGATACAGTCGGCCCTGCGGAATGCGGCCGAGCGAGTGCCCCGATCGACCGACGCGCTGCAGGAACGCCGCGATCGACCGCGGCGAACCGATTTGGCACACGAGATCGATGAAGCCGACGTCGATGCCCATCTCGAGCGACGACGTGGCGACCATCGCGCGCAGCGAGCCGTCCCTCAGGCGCTCTTCGGCGTCGAGGCGAGTGTCGCGCGACAGGCTGCCGTGGTGGCTGGCGACGCAGTCCTCGCCGAGCTCTTCGCGCAGGTGGTGCGCGACGCGTTCGGCGAGGCGACGCGTGTTGACGAACACCAGCGTGCTGCGGTGCGCGTGGATCTCCTTGGCGAGGAGCGCGTAGATCTCGGCCCATTGCTCGTGGGTGCAGACGGCAGTCAGCTCACTCGGCGGGGTCTCGATCGCGAGGTCGAGCTCGCGGACGTGGCCGCCGTCGATGATGTGGCACAGCGGCGATGCGGCGAGGCCGAGGTTCTTCGTGCCGACGAGGAACTGCGCGATGCGCTCGATCGGGCGCTGTGTGGCGGACAGCCCGATGCGCACCGGCGGGGTCTCGCAGAGGGCGTCGAGGCGTTCGAGGCTGAGACTCAGGTGGCTGCCGCGCTTGTCGCGGGCGAGCGCGTGAATCTCGTCGACGACGACGGCGCGCACCGTGCTCAGGATGTGGCGGCTCTTCGGGCTCGTCAGCAGCAGGTAGAGCGACTCCGGCGTCGTGACGAGGATATGCGGCGGCCGGCGACTCATCGCCTGACGTACGGACGACGGCGTGTCGCCGGTGCGCACGACCGCGCGAATGGTCGGCAGGTCGATGCCCTCCGATCTCGCGAGGGCCTCGATCTCGTGAAGCGGCGTCTCGAGGTTGCGCTGGATATCGTTCGACAGCGCTTTCAGGGGCGACACGTAGACGGTGTCGATCGCGTCGTCGAGCTCGCCAGCGAGGCCTCGGACGACCAGCTGGTCGATGCGCCACAGGAACGCGGCGAGCGTCTTGCCGGAGCCGGTCGGTGCCGCGATCAACGTGTGCTCGTCGCGCGCGATCAGCGGCCACGCCGCCTCCTGCACCTCGGTGGAGTCACCGAAGCGCTGGGAGAACCACGCGTAGGTCAGCGAGTGGAAGAGTTGCTCCATCGGGATCTCCAGGATACCGATAGTAGAGATCGCGACCCGGGACACAAGCTTCGACGGCCGGCGAGGGTTGACAGCCTGTTGACGGCATCCTCGACGGCACCGATCCTGAAGCCTCGCGTTTCGATCGAGAGAGAGCTCCATGTTGCACCGTTCGACCGGCTGCCTGTCCGCATCGATCCTCTGCGTCGTCGTCTGCAGCGTCGCCACGCCCGATAGCGGTGTCGCCGGTGATTGGCCCGCCTGGCGCGGCGAGCGAGGCCTCGGCGTCTCCTCGGAGGAGAGCTTGCCCGCCGAGTGGTCGACCGAGAAGAACATCGCGTGGTCGGTCGCGGTGCCGGAGTGGGGCAACTCCTCGCCGTGCGTCGCGGGGAATCGCGTCTACCTGACCTCGCAGACGGCGGACAAGACCCTGTGGGTCGTCGCGATCGGGTGCGACAAGGGAGACCGCCTCTGGAAGGTTCGAGCCGGCAACGGTATGACGCGCCACAACGAGCTGCACAATATGGCGACGCCGACTTGCGTCAGCGACGGTGACAGCGTGTGGGCGCTCTTCGGCACCGGCGACCTCATCTGTCTCGATCGGCGCGGCGACAAGCGGTGGGCGCGCAATCTGGCGCAGGAGTTCGGCAAGTACGACATTCTGTGGGGTATGGGCTCGTCGCCGCGCTTGCTCGGCGGGAGGCTCTTCATCGCGTGCATGCAACCGGGGCCGTCCTACGTCGTGGCGATCGACGCGGCGAGCGGCGCGGACGCCTGGAAGAAGGAGCGGCGCTTCGAGTGCGTCGGCGAGGGGACCGACTCGTACTCGACACCGATCTTGCTCAGTCGAGGCAACGCCGATGAGCTCGTCGTCGCGGGGGCGGACCACGTCAACGCGTACGATCCGGACACTGGCGACGAGAAGTGGGTCTCGGGGGGACTCTCGATTCCGCACGCGTACGGACGCACGATCGCGTCGCCGACGGGAGCCGACGGCATGGTGTTCGCCGTGTCGTCCGGGTACGGCGGGCTCGGGCGCGTTCTCGCGCTCGATCTCGCCAAGAAGCCGCCGCAGGGCGACATCACCGACACGCACCGCGCGTGGACCTACGAGAAGTACTCGCCCGATTGCCCGACGCCGATCGTCTACCGAGGGCTCGTGTACGTGCTGCGCGACAATGGCGTGGGGTCGTGCCTCGTCGCGAGGACCGGCGAGGTGAAGTGGCGCAAGCGACTCTTGCAAGGCGACTGCAAGTCGTCGCCGGTAGCCGGCGACGGCAAGGTCTACTTCACGAGCAAGACGGGCGAGACGGTCGTCCTCGCAGCGGGGCCGGAGTTCGGTGTGCTGGCGCGCAATCGGCTCGCCGGTGGCGTGATGGCGACGCCGGCGATCAGCGCCGGGCGTCTGTACATCCGCACGCGGGGCAAGCTGTGGGCGGTGGGGGCGAAGTGAGCTAGGGAGCCGCGCCGCAGGTCGATGCGCGGCGCATTCGGCAGGCCGTGGCTGCCGGGGCGGGTCGCCTGGAAGATGCGGACATCCTCGAAGCGGCGCGCCATCCGGCCGTGCGAGGTCTCGATCCTCACGAGACCTTCGCGATGGTCTCCTTCCTGCGTCACGAGCGGCGGCAGGAGTAGGTTGAACGGCGCCGCCGTCTTCGGAAGGGCGTTGCGCAGGGCATCGGCTCGTTGCATTCGGCGTCCGTTCTGGCTATGCCTTCGGAATCCCTGGAGGCGAAGCAGCTACCATGTCCGCAGAGAATCCCCTCGACCGCACGCTGTCTCCCCGACGCAACACGTCGACGGCCACGACCATCGACGAGCTGGTCCGCGAGCAGCTGTTGCACTTCGCGATCGATCCGGAGAGCGACTACGGCCGCGCGATGGCGCGAGTCGCACGGCGTCTCTACGAGGCCCAAGCGAGCGTCAACGAGCTCTGGAAGGTGACGCTCGACACTTTCCGCGATCTGGACGCCCCGGACCGCATCGCTCGTTTCAACGCGAAGAAGTTCCTGTCCTTCCAGGTCGCGAAGATCCTCGACACGCTCCAGAGTCCGTTTCGCAAGAGCTACCAGGAGCTGCGCTACCAGCCGGGAACCATCGCGGCGAAGGGACCCTATCCGATTTTCGACAACGTCACGGCGCTGTTCTCCGCCACGCCGGTCATCGCACGGACCGCCACTTACATCTACGCGTGCGCGGAGTGGGTCGAGGACGCCTTCAAGGGAGAGGAGCTACTGCACGAGATCTACTCGCGCCTTCTCAACCCGACCTCGATTTCGCTGGCGAACTACGTCGTCGACCTCGAAGCGGGCCCGAACGCCTCGGAGTACTTCGCCTGGAACTTCAGCAGCGGGATGGCCGCGATCGACGCGACGCTGTCCCACCTCCTCGGCCGGGACTACGTGCTCGTGCGCAGCCGGAACGTCTACGGCGGAGCGTTCCAGCTGATTCACGATTGGTATGCGAAGGAGCGGAATCTCCGCATCGCCGTCGAGACATTCGACGGCGCCGAGGCCGAGGACCTCGAGCGCTGTCTGGACCTCGTCGAGGAGAAGCACGCCGATCGACTGGCCGCCGGGCGCAAGGTTTTCGTGTTCCTCGAGTCGCCGAGCAACCCGCACGGCGACTTCCTCGACGTTCCCGGGATGTGTCGATTGGCGCACGAGCGCGGACTGCGCGTCGTCCTCGACGCGACCGTCGGCACGCCGTTCCTGCTGCGACCGCTGCAGCATCCCGATCCGCAGCAGCGGCCGGACTTCCTGATCCACAGCTACACGAAGGACATGACGGGTACGGGCAGCACCACGGCGGGCGTCGTCATCGCCAGGAACGCCGACATGTTCGTGCCCAAGGGGCAGACGGTCGACGGGGTGTCGTGGGAGAACACGCTCTTCTGGAACGTGTACTACGTGAAAGGGGCGTTTCTCCATCCGGACTCCGCGTTCGAGGTGATGCAGGGGCTGCGCACGCTCGAGATGCGCATGCTGCCCAAGTGCATCAACACGCTGATTCTCGCCCGCTACTTCGAAGCCCATCCGTCCATCGAGGTTCACTCGAGTGCCGTACCGTCCCACGCGAACAGTCCGCTGCGCGAGCGACTCTCGTTCCTCGGCCTTCCGGCGCCGCTGATGACGATCCGCTTCGTCGATGTCCCGCGCCCGGTGTTCCAGCGCTTTTTCGACTCGTTGGCACCGACGTTCGGGCACATGATCAGCCTCGGTCAATCGAACACCATTGTCAGCTGTCCCGCCTTGACGACCCACTCGGAACTCGACGACGACGCCTTGCAGGAGGCCGGCATCGACGCGACGACGATCCGCGTCGCCGTCGGCGACGAGGACGCCGCCGATCTCATCCGTCACCTGGTGTCGGCCAGTCGGCTCTGCCTCGATCCGGAGCTGCCGGGGTTCTCAGAGCGGTTTCCGTCGGACGCGGAGGCCGACGAGTTCATCGAGACGACGTACCTGCAGGTGCACCGGGACTTCATTCGCTCGCGGCGACTCGCAGGCGAGTAGGCGGCGAATCCGCCTTTCGCTCGGCTCCTCGAGTGCCTATGATTGGCGCATTCCCGATTTCGGGCCATCGATACCAGAAGCTGCGCCGGCCATGACTATCCGCTTCTACAACACGCTGACCAACCGCGCCGAAACCTTCGAGCCGGTCGAGGCCCCGATCGTCCGCATGTATAGCTGCGGGCCGACGGTCTACGATTTCGCCCACATCGGCAACTTCCGCTCGTTCCTGTTCGCGGACTTGCTGCGGCGTTTTCTCGAGCTCTCGGGTTTTGACGTCCGCCACATCATGAACGTGACCGACGTCGGGCACATGACCGACGACGAGGTCGCCGACGGCGCGGGCCAGGACAAGATGGAGGTCGCCGCCGAGCGCCTCAAGGAAGACAAGAAGTCCGGCAAGCTGCCCGACGGCGCCGTCGAGAACCCCGACGATCCGTTCCAGATCGCGAAGTACTACACGCAGGCGTTCCTCGAAGACTCGAAGCTCCTCGGTCTCAAGCTCGCGTTCGAGTATCCGGACAGCATGCTCCACGCGACCGACGAGATTCCCGCGATGCAGGCGCTGATCGGTCGGCTTCTCGAGCGCGGTCACGCCTACGTCGGCGAGGACGGCGTGGTGTACTACGACGTCGCGAGCTTCCCCGACTACGGCAAGCTGAGCGGCAACACGCGCGAACAGCTGCGCGCCGGATCCGGCGGTCGCGTGTCCGAGTCGGACCTCGCGGCGAAGCGCCAGCCGGAGGACTTCCTGCTCTGGAAGCCCGATTCGTCGCATCTGATGAAGTGGGACTCGCCGTGGGGTACCGGCTACCCCGGCTGGCATGTCGAGTGCTCGGCGATGGCGTCCAAGGCGCTCGGCGCGGACGTGATCGACATTCACACCGGCGGTGAAGACCTCATCTTCCCGCACCACGAGTGCGAGATCGCGCAATCGCGCGGTGCATCGGGCGCCGACCACTTCGCGCGATTTTGGCTGCACGCGCGCTTCCTGCTCGTCGAGGGCAAGAAGATGTCGAAGCGCGAGGGCAACTTCTTCACGGCGCGCGACGTGCTCGAGGGCCGTGCGACCGGTCGCGAGGTCCACCCGGCGGTGCTGCGCTACGAGCTGCTGAAGTCGCACTACCGTTCGAACATGAACTTCACGACGAAGGGGCTCGCCGACTCGGCGAAGGCCGTTCGTCGATTGACCGACTTCTGCGATTCCGCACGCGAGGCGGCCGGCGGCGAGAAAGCCGAGGTCGACAACTCGCACCCGGTTCTCGAGAAGTTCATCGCGGCGCTCGCCGACGACCTCAACATCAGCGGTGCGCTTAGCGTCCTCTTCCCGTGGATCGCGGCCAAGCCCGATGATCCGCGGGAGGCGTTCGCGGTCTGCGAGAAGATCGACAGCGTACTCGGAATCCTCGGCCTGTGCCCGACGGGCGCGCAGACCGCCGAAGAGGGCGACGAGGCCGGCGGCGGTGGCGACGATGAGATCCAGGAACTGTGTCGGCAGATCGACGCGGCGCGTGCCGGGAAGGACTGGGCCAAGGCGGACGAACTGCGCGCCCAGCTGCAAGACGCCGGCTACGATGTGCAGAACAGCCCGGAAGGCACGGTCGCCCGCAAGAAGCTGACCTGATCGGATTCCGGTTCTAGCCGATGTCACAGACACCGAGTGGCGGCAGGAGCATCGACGAGCTGCGCGCCGAGCAGACCTTCGAGAATCGCCCCGAGATCGCGACGACGACCGTCGGCTCGTATCCCGTGCCCCATTGGCTCGCCGCCACGCCCAGCGACCGCGCGGTCGTCGACGCGACGCGCGTCGTGTTCGACACGCAGCGCCAGGCCGGTGTCGACCTGCCGACGGACGGTGAGCTCTACCGCTTCGATCCGAATCACCCGCAGACGAACGGCATGATCGACTACTTCGTCCGGCCGCTCGGCGGCGCGCGCTCCGCGCTCGGGCGGAGCGAGGCGGAGGAGTTCAGACGCCAGCAGACGATGAGCTTCCGCGGCAAGCCGGCCGCCGTCGTCGAAGGCGAGCTCACGGAAGGTTCGCTCGATCTGATGTCGGACTGCGTCCGGGCGGCGGAAGTCGCCGGCGGGCCCTTCAAGTTCACGATCACAAGCCCGTACATGCTCGCTCGAACGCTGCTCGATCGGCACTACGGCGACTTCGAGGCGCTCCTCATGGCGGTCGCTGACCGCGTCGGCGACCAAGTTGCCGGACTGCCGTGCGCGTGCGTCCAGGTCGACGAGGCGAACATCCCGGGCAACCCCGCGCACGGTCCTCTCGCTGCGCGGGCGATCAACCGCGTCCTCGACCGCGTCGAAGCGGAGACGGAGAGGGCCGTCCACTTCTGCTTCGGCAATTACGGCGGTCAGGTCATCCAGGACGGGAGCTGGCGTGCGCTCGTCGACTTCCTCAACGAGCTTCACACCGATCACCTCGTGCTCGAGCTCGCCCATCGGCCGAGCGAGGACCTCGACGCGCTCGTCGAGATCGACCCGCGCATCCGGATCGGAATCGGCGTGATCGACATCAAGGTGAATCAGGTCGAGACGCCCGACGAGGTTGCCCGACGTATCGAGACGGCCGTCCAGCGTCTCGGGCCGGGACGCGTCGGTTGGGTGCACCCGGACTGTGGCTTCTGGATGCTCGAGCGCTCGATCGCGGACCGCAAGCTCGTGGCTCTCGGGAAGGGGCGCGACCTGTACCTCGGGCGCTGAGTCTACGCGAATCGGCGCTCGTCGCCGGTGACCGCCCACAATCGCCGCAAGTATTCGGCGATCGAGATCTCCAGCGTGCCGAACTGCCGCAGGTGCTCTGTCAGGTACTGGACCTCGAGGATCGAGAAGCCGCGCTCGCGCAGCCTCTCGACGAGCTTGACGAGGGCGACCTTCGACGCGTCGGTGACGCGGTGGAACTTCGATTCGGCCATGAACGCGCCGCCGATCTGGACGCCGTACGTGCCGCCGACGAGCTCGCCGTCGCGCCACACCTCGACGGAGTGCGCGTGACCGCGATCGTGGAGCTCGTTGTAGAGCGCGAGCATGCGGTCGGTGATCCACACCGGACGATCCTCGGCGCAGCCGAGCATGACGCCGGCGAAGTCGCGATCGTACGTGACCTCGAAGGCGTCCCGGCGCAGCGTTCGCGCCAGCGAGCGCGGCACGTGAAACGCGTCGAGCGGCACGATCGCCCGCGGGTCGGGGCGGAACCAGAAGATCAGATCGCAGTCCTCGTCGCCCATCGGGAACATGCCCTGGCGGTACGCGTCGAGGACGGCGTCGAGTGTGAAGGGGTAGTCGAATTCGGTCGCGATCGGTGAGTCCACGTACATATCCTAACATGGCACGAGCTGACCGCGCCCGACGCCGCGCGGCGACGTTCGTCGGAGGTCCGCGTGCTTCGTGTTCTCGACTCCCGCGTCGCGTTCGGTGCTGACGCACTTTCGGCGCGGAGTTAGGTGATCCGCGAACTCGGGGCATACCTCGGTCGACGCGATCCTGGCGCGGATTGATCTCGCGTCACCGAGCCGTTACCCTGGCCCGCTGTCGCAGGGCCGTCCCGACGCCACACAGGAGCTGCGCCGTTGTTCACCGACAAGATCCACACCGACACCGCGACGCTTCAGGCGGAGGTCCGGGAGCTTCAGGCGCGCGGTGAGAAGCTCGTCTTCGCGAACGGCTGCTTCGAGCTTCTGCACGTCGGCCACCTGCGATACCTGGCCGCGGCGCGCGAGCTGGGTGATGCGCTGCTCGTCGCGGTGAACACCGACGATTCCATGCGGCTCATCAAGCCCGATCGAACGCCGGTGAACCCGGACCACGAGCGCATGGAGATCCTCGCCGCGCTCGAGTTCGTCGACTTCGTCGTGCCGCTGCCCGACCGCACGCCGTGTCGGCTCATCGAGCTGTTCCAGCCCGATATTCACACGAAGGGCACCGACTACACGCTCGACAAGATGCCGGAGCGCAAGATCGTCGAGGCGTACGGCGGCCGCGTCGAGCTCGTCGGCGGACCGAAGGATCACTCGACGACCGACATGCTCAAGGTGCTGCGCACGTCGAAGATCATGTCGTGACGACGCGGCGTGATGAGATGGGCGGCGCGCCGCCGTCGACTCACAGGAAGTAGTCCGGCCGGCCGTCGACGAGGTGCAGGTCGTCGAGCTTCTCCGGGTGCTCGATCAGATCCTCGATCCACCAGTTCGCGTGGTTGTAGAGGCACGTCACCTCGCAGCACTCGCGCGCCGCGTCGAACTGGAGGATGCGTTCGGCCGTGCTGCGCCGGGTCTGATCGTACGACTCGGCTTCGGCGTACGCGGTGTTCTCGCCGAGGCGGCCGTGCGGCTGGTTGCGGTACACCGGGCAGTTGTACATCCCGAGCGGGCTGAGGATCTGCCGGAAGAACTGCATGTGGCAATTGCGCGGCTGGTTCGCGTAGTTCGACCACGTGCCGTTCTGGAGCACCTTCAGGTTCGTGGTCTTGAAGACCTTGAACGTATCGGTCTCGAGCTGAATCGCCTCTTCGACGCGCTCGCAGACCTGGCGCACGATCGCGTCGAAGCGCTCGTTCGTCGCCTCGAGGTCGACGATCTCGGCGTTGTTCGCCTCGGCTCGCGTAAGGAACGGCTTGTACGCGATGTAGTCGAAGCCCGCATCGCGCGCGCGACGGGCGGCATCGACGATCTCGTGCAGGTTCTCGACGATCGTGGTGTCGTTGATGCTCGCGCCCTTCCACGTGACGATGAACGAGTAGCCGATCTTGAAGTGCGGGTTGATCGCCTTGATCGGCCGCACACCGGCGCAGATCTCGTCGAGCGAGATCGCGCGCTTCGGCTTGTGCATCGCCTGGAATACCTCGTCGGACGACGAGTCGAGCGACAGGCGCACCCAATCGTCCTCGTCGAGGCAGTCGGCGACCGCGGCGATCTTGTCCATGCCCGAGCCGTTCGTCACGACGGAGACCTGCAGCCCGTGCTCCTTCATGAAGCGGACGCTCTCGGCGAACTTCGGGTAGACCGTCGGCTCTCCGCCGCCGATGACGATCACCGAGCGCAGTCCCTTGCTCGCCATCAACGCGAGCGAGTCGAGCAGCCTCTGGTGGTCGTACTTGATCCCCTTGTTGAGGATGTCCATGTCGACACAGTGATCGCACGCGAAGTTGCACGCGGTCGTGATGTCGAGGTTGATCGATACCGGTGCGAAGTCGGGCACCTGCACGTCGTTCGCGTCAACCGGCGCGGCTCCTTCGATCAGGTCGCGTCGCAGCGCAGCCTGCCAGAGGACGTATTCCTTCAGGTTCGGGAGCGTCCCTTCCTGATGGAGCTTGCGGGCGAAGTCGTGGATCGGCGCGAGCTCGACCTGCTTCTCGCCCTCGGTCGGCGATGCGGCGTCCGCCGTCTTCTTCATGAGCTTCTCTCCTTCTCGGTGGGCGCGGCGTCCGAGCACACCGCGTCGACGCACGCGGTCAACGTCTCGAGAGCGGCGACGCCCTCGACGAGCGCGCGACCGTCGGTCGGCGTGTCTTTCTCGACGCGATCGAGGAACCCCTCGACGAGGAGATCCAGCGGATCGCGATACTCGACGCGGCAGTCCCCGGCCTCGAAGTACATCGTGTACTCGGGCAGCCGGATGCCGCGATGGGCTTCGCAGCCGTCGATGGCGTACGACGCAGGGCGCGGCGGCTTCGCACAGTGCGTGAATCGGCACCGGACGCGGATCGCCTGCGTCGCGTCGGCCGCATCCCCGTCGGCCGTGTGACGATACTCGAACTCGAGCCGCAGATCGGTGCCGTCAGCGTCGAGGAGCTCGGCGCGCGGCACGTGCACCTCGCCGTGGCCGACGAGGCCCTGGAGCATGCTGAGGACGTGTGGCGCGGCGTCGAGCACCATCCCGGAACGCGTGGAGATTGGCCCCATCCGCATGTCGAAACGGCGTGGCTTGACCGTGTGGAGCGCCGGGAAGAGCTCGTAGAAGTACGGCAGCGTGCAAGGCCACTGCGTGATGAGCTCGAGGTGCGTCCCGCGCGACGCGAACGACTCGACGATGCGCTCGGTCTCCGCGCGCACGTCGAGCGTCTCGCCGGCGCGCGGCCACCACATCGGCTTCTCGCACAGGCAGTGCGCGCCGGCGCCGGCGACCGCGTCGAGCTGTTCGCGATGGAACTCGTACGGCGAGCAGATCGCGACCGCATCCGGACGCTCGGCGTCGATCGCGGCGTCGAGCCGTGTGTAGCCGATCGCGTCGATCCCGTAGCGGTCGCGCAGGTCGATACGAGTCTGCTCGACCGACTCGGTCCGCGTTCCGACGATCCCGACGACGCGGGCACCCGCTATGTGGAGGGAGCGCGCGACGAACTCGCCGATCCCCTGTCGGGCGCGTCGCGCACCGACGACGATGACTCTGAGCACGCGGCCCATAGATACGGCGAAGTCGGCCGCGAGTCCAGCGCGGAGATCGCGCTCGGAGCCCTTCTTCAACGGACTGCTACTCGGTCAACCGCCGCCGTACGAGATCGAGAAGCCGCAGCGCGCTCTGCCGCCGCACGAGGCCTCGATCGCCCCAGAAGGTGCGCCGCTCGGTCAGGATCTCGTCGTCGTCCGGGCCGGCCATGCCGAGCCACACGAGGCCGACCGGCTTGTCCGCCGTGCCGCCGCCCGGTCCCGCGACTCCCGTGGCCGCAAGGGCGATGCGCGATCCGAACAGCCGTCGCGCGCCGCTCGCCATCGCGCGGCAGACCGGCTCGGACACGGCGCCGTGCTCGGCGAGGAGGTCCGGCTCGACGCCGAGTTTCGCGGTCTTGACCTCGTTCTGGTACGCGACGACCGATCCGAGGAAGAACGCCGACGAGCCGCCCCGGTCGGTCAGCTGCTTCGCGACCAGGCCACCGGTGCACGATTCGGCCGTCGCGATCGTCAGGCCCTGATCGATCAGGAGGTCGTGGACGCGCCGCGCGCACGACGTGTCGAGCGGATCGCCCGCATCGTCGTTCAGGCCCTCGGGAAGCGGTAGCAGGTCGGCGCCGAAGACGGCCTCCAGCTGCGATCGAACCGCGTCGAGCGCCTCGTGGCGCGACGGGTCGCGCGCGACGAACTTGAGCAGGATCTCGCCGGGCCGCGCGCTGATGCCGTAGTCGATGTCGTCGCTGACGAGGCCGGCCTCCTGGATGCGAGCCTCGACCCAGGATTCGGGCTGCCCGAGCACCAGGGCGCGAACGATGCGCGGCGCCGTCGGGCGGAAGCGCTCGCGAATCGCGGGAGCGACGCACTCGCGGAACATCGCGCGCAGCTCGCGCGGCACGCCGGGCAGCGCGGCCACGAAGCCGCGGGGCGTCTCGACCAGGCTGCCGGGCGCGAGGCCGACCGGATTGCCCAGCACGGTCGCGCCCTCGACGATCTCGGCTTGCTTGTAGAAGTTCGCGGGGATGTCCTCCTCCCGGCGGCCGCGCTCCAGGATGCGTCGGCGCATCGCGTCGCGTGCCGCGGGGTCCTGGACGACCTCGCGGCCGAGCACGCGTGCGAGCACGCGTGCGGTCAGGTCGTCGGCGGTGGGCCCGAGGCCGCCCGAGAGGAGCACGACCTCGGCGCGTCCGATCGTTTCGCGGATCATCGCCTCGAGGCGCGTCGCGTCGTCGGGGACGAGACGCATCTCGACGACTCGCACGCCGAGAGAGGTCAGCTCGGCGCCGAGGAACGACCCGTTGAGGTCGCGAGTCTCGCCGCGGGTGAGCTCGGAGCCGGTCAGGCAGACGATGGCGGTGGGCTCTGGCACGGATCGGTCCAACCGAGGTACGAAGGGGCGGCGGCCGGCGCCC
>CAYMRB010000106.1:19657-24136 GCA_964392615.1 uncultured Planctomycetia bacterium
GCGGCTGCGGTCGACGCGGAGTCGGCGAGATCCTACCCCGCGATCGGCCGCAGAACGAGGTTCTGGGACTCGTCGTCGTCCCCTTCTCCCTCGATCAGGCCGACGGGGTGCGGTCCCGGCTCGGGAGCGCCCACGGCGTCCTGCGGCGCTCGGAGACCGTTCCGGGACGCTGGTATGAGCCCTGGGCCGGTGTTAACATAGCCGCTCGTTTTTTCGCGACGTACCCGCGGTCGTGGCCGCTTCTGCCCCGGATCGACTTCTTCACCGGGCTGCTGACGCACGGAAACTACGCTCATGTTCGAGAGCATCACCAGGCGTTTCACCGGCATTCTGGGCAATATCGCCCGCAAGAAGATCTCCGAGAAGAACATCCGGGAGGCGCTCCGGGAGATCCGCGTCGCTCTGCTCGAGGCCGACGTCGCGTTCGAGGTGATCAAGGAGTTCCTCGCTCGAGTCGAGGAGGAAGCGCTCGGCGAGAAGGTCCTGAAGGGCGTCGATCCGGGGCAGCAGTTCATCCACACCGTCTACGAGCAGATGGCGGCCCTCATGGGGCCGGTGGACACGGACCTCGACTTCCAGAAGAGCGGGCCGACGATCATCCTGATGGCGGGCCTGCAGGGAAGCGGCAAGACGACCACCTGCGCCAAGCTCGCGCTGCTCCTGCGCAAGGAGCACAAGCGACGTCCGCTCCTCGTCGCGGCCGACATGCAGCGCCCCGCGGCCGTCGATCAGCTCAAGACGCTCGGCGAGCAGATCAAGATCCCGGTCTACTCCGATCCGGCGGGCAAGCCGCCGGCGATCTGCGCGCAGGCCGTCAAAGAAGCGAAGAAGATGGGCTGCGACACGGTGATCCTCGACACCGCCGGTCGCCTGCACATCGACGAGGAGATGATGGCCGAGGTGCGCGAGGTCGCGAAGAAGACCAAGCCGCACGAAATCTTCCTGGTCTGCGACGCGATGGTCGGCCAGGACGCCGTCCGCAGCGCGCGCGACTTCAACGAGTCGCTCGAGCTGACCGGCGTCGTGTTGACCAAGCTCGATGGTGACGCGCGCGGTGGTGCGGCGCTCTCCGTCAAGGCCGTCACGGGCAAGCCGATCAAGTTCGTCGGTGTCGGCGAGAAGCTGCAAGACACGCTGGAGCCGTTCCGCCCCGAGGGCATGGCGCAACGGATCCTCGGTTTCGGTGACGTCGTCGATCTCGTCGGCAAGGCCCGCAAGGTCGTCGACGAGGAAGAAGCCCTGCGCATGCAGGAGGACTTGCTCAAGGGCACGTTTACCTTCGAGCACTTCCTGCAGAACCTGTCGGCGGTCAAGAAGATGGGCAGCGTGCGCAAGCTGCTCGAGCTCGTCCCCGGCATGGGCGCCCAGATGGGCGACATGGACATCGACGACAAGGATCTCCTCCACATCGAGGCGATCATCTCATCGATGACGCCGAAGGAGCGCCGCCGGCCGGAGGTGCTCAATACGTCGCGCCGCGATCGAATCGCACGCGGCGCCGGGCGTGCGCGCGAAGAGGTCGACGACCTCATCAAGCAATTCGGCGCCATGAAGAAGATGATGGACCAGATGCAGCGGTCATCCGCCGGCAAGGGCGCCTTCGGCAAGATCAAGTCGATGGTGAACGCCAAGAAGCAGATGGGCGACATCGGCGGCATGATGGCCAAGATGCAGCAGATGGGCGCGGAGATGGACCCGGAGCAGCCGCAGCAGCGCCGCAAGGGAACGGCGCCTCATCGACCGAGCAAGGACGAGATCAAGAAGAAGCGCAAGCGCGAGCGGCAGAACAAACGCCGCAGCCGCAAGCGTTGACGCGCGAAGAGCGCTCGTTCAGTTGTCGCGGTCGTTCGGGGCCTCGTGGAGCAGGAACCTGCCGCGCACCGTGTTCCACGAGTCGTGCTTCCCGACGCCGGTGAAGATCAGCGTGAAGTCGAGACCGTCGGCGCTGATCCACTTGGTCGGGATGTTGGCGTAGAACGTCGACCCGAGACGCTCCCAATTGCCCCAGTAGCCGACCGTCGTCCACGGTCCCCACGGCTCCGGCGCGTCGAACAGGCCGAGATTGCCCTTGAACGTCGCCCCGTGCTCGGTCGCGAGGAAATAGCGGCGCAGGCCGGGATTGTAGCTGACGCTGAAGCACCAGCCGACGCCCGTCGGATCCTCGAAGACCGCTTCGCGTCGCTCCGGATCGGCAGTCCACCCTGGCTTGCCATCGGCGTCGAGGCCGGTGAAGAACTCGTAGCGCGCGCGATCGAGAAGATGGTCGCGGTGCACTCGGGCGAGGTCGATCGCGCCAGGGGCGTGAACCTGGAGCTTGCGGGGGTTGCCGACGTGGCGGACGAAGTACGTGTAGACGTACTCGTCGCGCGCGCCGGCGTAGTCCTTCCCGAACTGGCAGAAGGTCGGCATGATCAAGCGGCTGGGCTTCTTGAACGCCCAATCGGCTACCTTCCACGTCAGGCCGTGGTCCGTCGACGTCGCGAGCCGGGTGTCGACGTACGACGCGACTCCCGATCCCGGTCCGAACCACATGTGGAGCACGCCGTCGAGCGACAGGATGCCGTAGCTCTTGCCGCCGAACGCGGCCTTGCGCAGTCCGTCCTTGCCGCCCCAGAGGTTGACGCCCCGATAATCCGAGGGGCCCCCCTCCACTCGTGCGACTCCGAGGCTGACGCGGCCAGCGCGGTTCGTGCCGCCGAATCCGCCGCCGTCGCCCCACGCGACGTAGATGTGGTCATCGGCCGCCCAGGTGGAGGCCCAATTGTCGCTGCCTGGGGCGCGCCGGTCGTGCGTCGATAGGTCGAACTCGACGCCGGCGATCACCCGGCTCGGTGGGTACGGGCTGCCCGGCGGGGGCGCGAAGGCTAGCCACAGCGAGAGTGCGGTCAGTGCCGATAACATGAAGAAGGTCGTAGAACGGACGAAGGGGGTCATGGGCAGCAGCTCCGATCACTAACAACCGTCATCGTCGGTCGACGGCGCGCATCGGCGTAGTGGCGATTTTCGAGGGGCTGCTAAAGGTCAACTCGCCCGCGGCCGAATCATCGCATGAGGGAACGTGCGCCCTTCACTCGACGCGGTCGGAGAAGTCGGGTGGACCCAGCACCAGAATTGCCGAGGCGGATCCCGCATGCCAGTCAACCAGATCTCAGAGATCCTCGACAGCGTCGTCTATCCCGTCATCGACGAGGTCAACGAGATGGGGCTGCCGTCCGCGCCGCTCGAGAAGACGCCGGACACCGTCCTTTTCGGTGCCGATGCCTGCTTGGACTCGATGGGGCTCGTCAGCCTCGTCGTCGCGGTCGAGGACCGGATCGAAGACACGACAGAGCACCGCATCACGCTGGCCGACGAGAAGGCCATGTCGCGGAAGAACAGCCCGTTCCGTTCCGTGGGAGCTCTCGCGGAGTACATCGACGAGCTGCTCGCCGAGGCCTCGGATGCGTGAGATGAGTGATCGGCCGGTCACCCTCGTCACGGGGACGCGCAAGGGAATCGGTCGATTCCTCGCGGAACACTACGTAGACGCCGGCCACACGGTCGTCGGCTGCAGTCGGGGCGAGCCCGACTGGAAGCTGGAGCACTACGAGCACTTCTGCGCCGACGTCTCCGATGAGAAGGCCGTCCGCAGCGTTTTCTCGGCCGTCCGGAAGCGGCACGGACGCCTCGATCACCTGGTGAACAACGCCGGCATCGCGTCGATGAACCACTGTCTGCTGACTCCCACGTCGACAGTGGAGAAGATCCTCGACACGAACGTGATCGGGACGTTCCTGTTCTGCCGCGAGGCGGCAAGGATGATGCAGAAAGCCGGCTGGGGACGCATCATCAACTTCTCGACGGTCGCGACGCCGTTGAAGCTCGAGGGCGAGGCGATCTACGCGGCCTCGAAGGCCGCGATCGTGTCGTTGACGGAGGTTCTGGCGCGCGAGCTCGCGGGTTTCGGCATTACCGTCAACGCGGTCGGACCGACACCGGTAAAGACCGACCTCGTGCGTTCCGTACCGCAGGAGAAGATGGATCGACTGATCGCCCGACAGGCGATTCCACGGTTCGGAACCTTCGAGGACGTCGCCAACGTCGTCGATTTCTACCTCCGCAAGGAAAGCGATTTCATCACGGGCCAGAATCTGTTTCTGGGGGGCGTCTGATGGCCATCGAATTCCTCCTGGACGTGTTCGCCGAGTGCGCCGATCGCGACGCGATCGTCTGGCGAGATGCGTCCTATGGCTACGACTGGTTGCGCCGGACGGTCGACGAGTGGATCGACCGAATAGAGACGAGCGACATCCGACCCGGCTCGGTCGTCGCGCTCGAAGCCGACTTCTCTCCCGTCGGTGTCGCGGTGATGCTAGCGCTCGTCGAGCGCGAGGCGATCGTCGTGCCGCTCACGAAGTCGGTAGAGACGCAGAAGGAAGAGCTCCGGCGCACGGCCGAGGTCGAGTTCATCGTTCGCGTTGACGACAGCGACACCGCGAC
>CAYMRB010000107.1:0-1502 GCA_964392615.1 uncultured Planctomycetia bacterium
GAAGGTGAGCCCCCGGTTGCGGTAGCGCTTGGCAATGCTGACGACGAGGCGAAGGTTTCCGCCGGACAGTCGCCGCTCCGCGCTCTCGTGTTCGCCGCCCCACTCGTCGATCGCCTCGACGCGACGCCCCAGAGCGTCCATCGACTCGAGCCCTTCGAGCTCGTACTCCCGCAAGCGAGCGTCGAGCTCGGCCAGACGGTTCTTCTCGTTGACACGAAGCCTGCGCTTGCCTCGCTTGCCGGCCTGCCGGATCCTCTCCTCCTCGGCGCGGATGCCGGTCATCTTGAGGTAGAGTCCCGAGAGCGCGTGACGAAGGCGGTTGACGATCGTCTTCTTGAGCTTGAGCTCGGCGATGAGCACGGCGCTCTTCGACAACCGGCGGCGCACGGCTGTCGGCACCTCGCCACGATCACCTTCGCGACACTTGGCCAGGCACTTCGCGAAGCTCTTCGTCGACGCTTCGTGAAGCTTGACCAACGTCTCGAGGTTCGTTTCCAGCAGGACGTGGACGTCGTCCTTGCCGAGCTCTCCCCCACCGAGGGAGGTTGTCCTGACCACACTGCCCAGAGCGACTTCGCCGCGTTGCACTTCGCCGATGATGCCGACGATCGCCCGTTGCACCAGGCCACTGGCGAACAGCTGCATCTCGAAACGCTGGCGAGAAATCTCGATCTTCTTCGCGAGGAGAAGTTCCTCGGCACGCTTCAACAGAGGGATCTCACCCATCTGCGACAGGTACATGCGCACCGGGTCGTCGATGCTCTCGGCCGCGCGCGAGGACTCGCCGGCCGGCATCTCGCCAGGAGCGCCGACCGGGTCAGTCAGCAACTCGATGCCATGCGCGTCGAGAACCGCGAAAACCTCGTCGATGCGTTCGGGAGAGTTGCAGTCCTCGGGGAAGATCTCGTTGAATCGCCGGTAGGTGATCCCGCCGCCCGCCTTGCCCTCTCGGATCAGCTGCTCGAGCTTGTCGTCCATCGTGCTCTCGGCGGAGGCTCGCCGCGAGCGCCCCGACTATGGCCCTCGCTTGCCCTGCTCGGAGCGCCGAGCGATCGTCTGAAGCGAGGACGAGAGTCTTGAAAGCGTTCGAGGCGAACCGACGCCCGGCGCCCTCCATCGGCGCGAACATCGTACGTGGCGTGCTCGTGCACGCCGGTTTCAACAGGGCGGATGCCGGGCCGGCCCAGGCTCTCCGGAGTTCGAATCCGCGCAGTCGTTCTCGTCGATCGTCGGTTCCGAGGCCGCGCTGTCGGCCGCGGGCACCCGTCCGGATCGAGGCCCGGAGTGCCCCGATCTGGTCGAGCTGGAAATCGGAACGGAAGATCGAGCTGAAACAGGCAGGGTAGGCGAGTCGAGCGCCGACTCCAAGAGGTTTTCGAGACGAACGGGCCCGGCTGGCGCCGCTCGGAGCCCGCCGAGAGCCGCCGGAAGCCCGTCGCGAGCCCGTCGCGAGCCCGTCGCGAGCCCGTCGCGAGCCCGTCGCGAGCCCGTCGCGAGCCCGT
>CAYMRB010000107.1:1602-24093 GCA_964392615.1 uncultured Planctomycetia bacterium
TCCGAGCCCGTTCCGAGCCCGTTCCGAGCCCGTTCCGAGCCCGTTCCGAGCCCGTTCCGAGCCCGTCGGGGGCCTGTCAGCAGGCCGGACGAGCCTCGCGACGAGGGGCGCGATTGCGAGAGCCGTCCCAGTCCGAGGACTGGCGGCTACCCCCCCACCACCTCGCGGATCAGCTTCGAGACGATCCCCGGGTTCGCCTTGCCCTTCGTCTCGCGCATGACCTGGCCGACGAGGAAGTTGAGCGCCTTGTCCTTGCCGCTCTTGAGCTCCTCGGCGGGGCCGGGGTGCTGGGCGACGACCTTCTCGACCTGCTCGCGCAGCACAGAGTCGTCGCTGATCTGCTCGAGGCCGAGTTTCTCGACGATCGCGGCGACGTCGTCGTCCGACTCGAGCATGGCCTTAAAGACGTCGCGCGCCTTCTGCGTCGACACGACACCGTCATCGACCGCCTTGACGAGATCGACGAAGCGTTCGGGCGAGATGCCGATCTCGTCGGGCGTCGCCTTGCGGGCGTTCATCTCCTCCTTGAGCGCGTTCGTGACCCAATTGGCGACTGACTTCGGCTGCGCGTAGATTTCGACGCAACGGTCGAAGAAGAGCGCCGCGTCGGGATCGCGCACGAGCAGATCGGCGTGGTAGTCGGAGAGGCCGAGCTCGCCGACGAAGCGTTCGTGGCGCGCGAGCGGCAGCTCGGGAAGGTCGGCCTCGACGGCGGCGAGGCGCTCGGCGGTGAACGTCAGTGGAGCGAGGTCGGGCTCGGGGAAGTAGCGGTAGTCGTGCGCTTCTTCCTTGCCGCGCATCGGCTTTGTGACCCCCTGGTTCGGGTCGAAGAGAAGCGTCTGCTGGATGATCTCCTCGCCGCGGGTGCGCCGCTTGACCTGACGTTCGAGCTCGAACTCGAGCGCGTTCTCGATATTGGTGAACGAGTTGAGGTTCTTGATCTCGGTGCGCGTCTCGAGCTCTTTGCTGCCGCGGGGACGGATCGACGCGTTGACGTCGCAGCGCAGCGATCCCTCCTCCATATTGCAGTCGGAGACGCCGAGGTAGAGCATGGTGAGACGCAGCGTGCGCAGGTACGCGCCGGCCTGTGCGGGCGTGTGGAGGTCGGGGTCGGTGACGATCTCGAGAAGCGGCACCCCAGCGCGGTTGAGGTCGACCCAGCTGACGTCGCGGCCCTCGGCGTGGACGTTCTTGCCGGCGTCCTCCTCCATGTGGATGCGCTTGAGCTGGACGCGGCTCTTCTCGCCATCGAGGAGGAACTCGACGTATCCGCCCTGGCCGATCGGCTCGTCGAACTGCGAGATTTGGTAGTTCTTCGGCTGATCGGGGTAGTAGTAGTTCTTGCGATCGAACTTCGTGAACGGCTCGATGCGGCAATGGCACGCGGTCGCGACGCGCAACGAGAAGTCGACGGCCTGGCGGTTGATGTACGGCAGCGAGCCGGGGTAGCCGAGGCAGACCGGGCACACGAGCGAGTTCGGCGGCGCGCCGAAGAGGTTCGGGCAGCGGCAGAACATCTTCGTGCTCGTGGCCAGCTGCACGTGGACTTCGAGGCCGATGACGGCTTCGAACGGCGATCCTGCCAGCGGGTCTCTGGGTGGCGCCATGGGTGAGTGTCTCTGTTGTCGCGCGCTCAAACCTCGCCGCCGCGCGCCGAAACCGGCGGCACCGCGAGGTGGTGTTCTGTCTGGGATTGGAATGCGTGCGCGAGTCGCAGGACGACGTCGTCGCCCATCGCGCGGCCGTAGATCTGCAGACCGATCGGCAGACCGGCAGCGCTCGTGCCGCACGGAATGCTGATCGCGGGGAGCGACGCGAGGTTCGCCGGCACGGTCAGCACGTCGAGGGCGTAGAGCTTCAGCGGGTCGTCGATGCGATCGCCGATCGGGAACGACGTGACCGGGCAGGTCGGGCAGATGACGGCGTCGACGTCCTCGAAGACGGCGTCGAAGTCCTGGCGGATGAGCTTCCGGACCTTGAGCGCCTTGAGATAGAACGCGTCGTAGTAGCCGGAGCTCAGCACGAACGTGCCGACCATGATGCGCCGCTTGACCTCGGGGCCGAAACCTTCGCCGCGCGTGCGGCAGTAGAGGTCGATCGTGTCCTGCGGATCGTCGGTGCGGTGACCGTATTGAACGCCGTCGTATCGCGCCAGGTTGGACGACGCCTCGGCGGCGGATATGAGCACGTACACCTGGTTCGCGTAGCGCGCGTGCGGCAACGAGACCTCGCGCGTCTCGACGCCGAGCGAGCGCAGCGCGTCGACGGCCGCGTCGACGCTCGCGCCCACTTCGTCGTCGACGCCGGTGGGGAAGAGCTCGGGAGCGATGCCGATCTTCAGGCCGGCGGGATCGCGGCGGGCGGACTCGACGTAGTCGGGCACGTCGAGGTCGCGGCTCGTCGAGTCCATCGGATCGGCGCCGGCGATCGTCTCGAGCGTCAGCGCGCAGTCGAGCGCCGACAGACCGAACGGGCCGATTTGATCGAGGGAGCTCGCGAATGCGAGGAGGCCGTAGCGGGACACGCGTCCGTAGGTCGGCTTGAAGCCGGAGACGCCGCAGTAGGACGCGGGTTGGCGAATCGAGCCACCGGTGTCGGAGCCGAGGTGGATGATGCCGCGCGTGGCGGCGCACAGGGCGGCGGCGCCGCCGCTCGAGCCGCCGGGGACGCACGAGGTGTCCCACGGGTTGCGGGTCGGGCCGAAGGCGGAGTTCTCGGTGGACCCGCCCATGCCGAACTCGTCGAGGTTCGTCTTGCCGACGCAGATGGCGCCGGCGTCGAGGAGGCGGCGCGTGACGGTCGCGTCGTAGGGCGAGCGGTGGTGCTCGAGGATGCGGCTCGCGGCGGTCGTTCGCGCGCCGGCGCCATCGGTGTCGCGGACGTGCGACGCCGCGATGCAGATGTTGTCCTTGATCGTGAACGGCACGCCGGCGAGCGCGCCGGGGTCATCCGCGGCGTCACCGGACGCGAGGCGGCGGTCGACGTCCCGAGCGGCTTCGAGGGCGGTGTCAGCGAAGGTCTGGCGCAGCGCGGAGATCGATGGCTCGACGGCGTCGATCTGGCGTAGCGCTTCGGTGACGGCGGCCTCGGCGGAGATGTCGCGGCGGAGGCGGGCGCGAAGGTCGAGGACGGGCGACGCGCCAGCAGCAGCGCCAGCGCCAGCGGCGGAAGCGCTCACGCCTCACCTCCGGCATCGACGATGCGTGGTAGCAGGAAGTACGGGGGCTCGGTGGACGGAGCGATGTCCATCGCGGCCTCGTTGGGCAGGCTGTCGGCCGGTTCGTCGTCGCGCAGGACGTCGGAGGCGTCGAGGCTGAAGAGGGACGGGTCGACTCGTTCGAGGTCGAGCTCCTGCAGGTCTTCGACGTAGCCGAGCACTTTGCGGAAGTGCTCGGACATGCCGCGGGCTTCCTCGTCGGAGAGGTCGAGCCGCGAGAGGAGGGCGACGTAGGAGACGAGGTCGTCGGTGACTTCGATCATGGGTGGGCTGCGAGTGAACAGCGATCCGGGACACGCCCGGAGGGGTTACAATACGCGAGTAGCCGGCTCATTCTAGAAGATCGGCGAGGAAGATCAACCGGAGGTGTGATGGATATGAGGCGGATCTGCGGTCTCACCTTGGCGTTTGTCGGCGGGTTCTTCGTCGCGTGCTGGTTGTTCGTGGCCCCGAATGTTCCGGCGGGTCTGGCGGTGGGCGGCCCGGGCGAGGAGGAGGGCGAACCGATCACGTCGGCGGACATCAATGGCGACGGCGGCGTCGATCTGTCCGACGCGGTGTACCTGTTGCAGTTTCTGTTCCAGGGCGGGCCGCAGCCTGTGCCGGTCGACTGTCCGGAGCCGCCGCCGCTGGGGATCGATCTCCCGACGGCGACGGGGCAGGACCGGTGCTTCGATTGCTCGGGGAACGAGATCGAGTGCGTCGTGACCGGGTCGTATCCGGGCCAGGACGCGTACTACGGCTCAGGGTGCGACGCGGCCGATCGGTTCGTCGACAACGGCGATGGCACGATCACGGATCGGTGC
The DNA here is from genome assembly GCA_964392615.1 of uncultured Planctomycetia bacterium. Classification (GTDB taxonomy): domain Bacteria; phylum Planctomycetota; class UBA8108; order UBA8108; family UBA8108; genus CAYMRB01. Next base: position 5,626 of record CAYMRB010000107.1, read on the forward strand.
ACGGGGCTCGAGTGGGCGACGGAGGCGGCGGATCTCGACGACGACGGGACGCCGGACACGATGCGGTGGTGTCAGGCGTTGCGGTATTGCGAGGAATCGACGCTCGGCGGGCACGAGGACTGGAAGCTGCCGAATGCGCGAGAGCTGCACACGCTGCGGATGTACGGTCCGACGGAGTTGGCGTTGCCGGAGGGATTCGAGGGTACGGACGATTGGTATTGGTCGTCGTCGACGAATCTGTCGGACATCCTGCAAGCGTGGACGGTGACGTTCCGGGACAGTCCGGCGATCCTCGCGCGGACGAAGCTCGTCGAGCACAGCTACGCTCGAGCGGTGAGGCGGCCGCCAGTGCCACCGGCGGCGAGGTAGGAGACGCGCGCGTGACGCGCGCGAGCGAGTCGAGCGACGCGCGCAAGCGAGCCGAGCGACGCGCACTCGTCACGACTGATCCGGAGACGACCGGCCGAGGAAGGCGTCGCGAAACGGCGTGAAGAAGTCGTGGTATTCGCGACGATGGAAGTCGTCGTAGGTCCACGGGAGGGTCTGCCAGGCGCCCCCCTGCCAGTAGAGAGAGACTTCTTCGAAGATGCCGGCGCCGCGGTAGATGCGGTGGGCGCGGTCCTTCGTCGTCGCGAGGATGACGCGGCAGTCGTTGATGAGGCCGGGGTCGACGTTGACGGGCCGAGACACGGAGGCGTCGGCGGCGAAGGTCTCGCGGATGGCGTCCTCGATGAGGAGGGTGCGGCGTTTGACGGCGGCGAGGCCGTCCTGGGGCCAGCGTTCCGCGACGACCCAGAACCGGCGGCATAGGTCGGGGCCCATCGAGTCGCGGTAGGTAGACGTGTCGGGGAAGTCCCAGAGGGGGCTCGTGCCGCCCGGCGAGTGGAGCGGGCCGAACGCGGCGATGATCTGCTCGCGCGTCGCGTCGAGCACGTCGTCGTCGCGGCCGAACGCGCCGAAGAAGAGGAACGCCGGAGGCGGAGCGGTCAGGGAGCGCCGGGGCACGGCGGAGGGCTCGTGGGAGAGGTGTCGGAGTCGGAGTCGGAGTCGGAGTCGGAGTCGGAGTCGGCGTCGGAGTCGGAGTCGGAGTCGGACGGCGACGGCCAACCGCAGGTCGCGAGTGTTCCTGAGAACCCAACGGTCGGTCTTCAACGGCACCGTGCCCGTAGGGAACCTCCGCGCGCGCGAATCGTCCGGGAAGTTGCGGTTCATTCCCGACACGAGCGTGTCTGTTTCCGATAGGGAGGGTGCTGTGTTGTTCGAAGCGATCGCCTCGGCGGCCTCTTCCTCCGCTGAACGAACAGCCGGATCACGGGGGGGCTCTTGGCTCGACTCGTCGCTCCGGTCTCGCTAAGCGCGTCGACTTCAGCCTCTCGCCCCATCGGAGGACTATCATGAGCGACCATCGTCGCGGAATCCGTCGAGCTTCTCTTTGCTGCATGTGGCTCGTCGGCACGGTCTTCAGCTGCGCCGCGCTCGACGCGGGACCGCTGTTCTTTGTCAGTCCTGGCTCGAATCCCGCCGGCGACCTCGCCTTTCAAGCGGCTCTCGCAGGCCGAACGATCGTCGAGGAGGACTTCGACTCGAGTCCCAGCGTCCTCACAGCCGTCACCGCGGGGCCGGTGACGGTGAGCTTCTCTCTCCCGTCGGCGCCCGTCGGCGGTGTCGAGACCTTTGCCGGACTCTATGGCGGAAGCGCCGGAGGACAGTACGGCACCGTGTCCGGACGAGCGCTCTTGAACAGGAGATCCGGGGTGGTGGCGCGTGAGATGGACTTCACGTTCGACACGGACGACGTCACGGCCTTCGGCATCTGGGCCTTCGCCGATTCCGGCTACTCGGACGATTCCTTCACGCTCCGGGTCGAGGGGATCGATGGGACCATCTGGACGTCTCCGACGGCTCTCGACAACGGCCACGGATCGGGTTCTGCCACCGATTTCATGGTCGAGGGCTTTCTCGGCGTCTCGCTCGCCTCCGGCATTCGCTCGGTCACGGTCCTTGATGCGGCGACTGCCGGGTTTTTCGAGCTCGACCACATGCAACTCGCCGTGTCGGCCCCCGTGCCCGAGCCGGCATCCGCAGTCCTCGTGCTCGGCATGCTCGCCGGCGCTCTGACGACCCGTCGCTTCCGGGGCCTATGGAAGAACCGTCGCCGGCGAACCTGACGGGGATCGGGGGGCGAGCCCGAGCTCGGACCGAGGCCTCTCGGAGCCCGCCGTGCAGGGTTGGCGTGAACACGGCGGGCCGCTCGAGGGGTTGACTTCTCGCGCGGGTGGCTGGAGTGTGAGATGTGTCTGACGCATGACCGCATGCCATCGTCATCTCACCCGGTCGTCGAGGAAGCGGATACCACGATGAAGCAAGGGATCGCTCTCTGTGCGAGCCTGTTGGCCACGCTGTGCGCAGCTGTGCCGGCGGGCGCTGTGGATGTTGAAGGAGGCCTCATCGTCTGTGTGGGCGGGGAGGCGCTGGAAAGCGTTGCCGACGATTGGAAGAGGCCTGGTTGCGTCTTCCATTGCCTGGAAACGTCGGGCACCGAGATCGTCAGGCTTCGGAAGAATATTCGGGCCGCCGGTTGCTACGGCAAGGTGTCCGTGGCCGCGTTCGACGGCGAGCATCTGCCGTACGTCGACCGTCTGGTCGACCTGCTCGTGATCCGTGATCCGGAGTGCGGGGTCGGGGCCGAGGAAGTCGAGCGTGTCCTCGCCCCGTACGGGACAGCGATCGCGCCAGAGGGCTCACCCTGTATCCCGAAGCCCGCATCCCGTATCGGCGACGGGCTCGCCGAGTTCTCGAAGCCGTATCCGGCCGACATGGACGAGTGGCCGCAGTACTTGCATGGGGCCGACAACAACTGTGTGGCCCAGGACACGGTCGTGGGCCCGCCACGGCATGTGCAGTGGATCTCCGTCCCGGCCTGGACGCGAGCGCATATCGGAGCGGCGACCGTCTCCTGCATGGTCTCGTCCGGCGGGCGACTGTTCACCATCGAGGACACCGAGACCGCCGAGAATCCCCTGCTGCCGGCGAAGTGGAAGCTGATCGCTCGCGGTGCCTTCAACGGCATCGTCCTCTGGACGCTGGACTATCCCGACTGGGAGCAATTGACGGTCTACATCAAGAACTACCATGCCCAGATGCAGCGACGGCTGGTCGCGATCGGGGATACCGTCTACTGCACGCCGGGACTCACCGCGCCGGTGACTGCCCTGGATGCGGCGACGGGAAAGACCGTGAGGGTTTTCAAGGGGACGGAGGGCACTCAGGAGCTCGTCTTCCACGACGGGCGGCTCTATGTCGCTGTGGGCGATCGCATGCACTTCTTCTCCTACAAGGGAGCGCAGGCCGCCGCCAAGGCACGGCGACGGGGGAAGGGTGCGAAAAAGAAGTCGGCAGCCGCGGAACCGGGCAAGACAGCTTCCGGCAACGCCTTTGGCGGCGACGGCTTCCCGATCCCGGCCTACAACCCTCGGACGCCCAACGCCGACGAACCCACGTGCGTCATCGTGGCCTTCGACGCCAGGACCGGGAGGGAAGCCTGGCGAACCGGGAAGCTCGACCGGTACGTCGGCTGCACGATGGCGCTGAAGGGCGACCGGCTGGTCTATCAGACCGCGCATGGCGTCTTCTGCGTCGACGCGGATACGGGCACCGAGAACTGGGCGGTCAAGAAGGACATTCCCTATGGAGTGGGCAGTCGTCCCAACTCGCTCGTGCTCTCCGACGAGGCCGTCTATTCCGAGGAAGGCAAGAGCGTGCATGCCTACTCGTTGGCCGACGGTAGCGACTACTGGGGCAAGGCCATCGTTGCGCGCAAGGGCTATCAGGCCTCGACCGATCTCTTGATCGCGGCCGACGCCCTGTGGATGTGCGGCAACTGCAACAACGCGAAAGGCATCGTCAACAAGCAACCGACGAGCTTCGACCTCAAGACGGGCGAGGAGATCAAGACGATCCCCCAGGTGCTTTCCAAGCCGATGGGGCACGATCGCTGTTTCCGCAACTTCGTCACCAAGCGCTTCTTCATCAACAGCAAGACCGGCGGGGCCGACTGCATGGACCTGGTGAGCGACGCCGAGTACCCCGCTCCCTTCATGCGCGGCACGTGCAGCATGGGGCCGTTGCCCTGCAACGGGCTGATCTATTCCGGGCCCTATTCCTGCCAGTGTCACCTTCCCGTCGGCCTGCACAACTTCAACGCCTACTACACCAACGAGGAATCGCTGGCGACCAAGGGGCAAGTCGTCAAGGTCGAGCGTTCGGTTCGCCTCGAGAAGGGGCCCGCCTACGGTCGGATCGGGAAGACCGGCCAGACCGCCGACGCCGCCTGGCCGACCTACCGACAGGATGCCCGACGGTACTCGGGAACCGTCGAGCGAGTGCCGACCAAGGGGCTGAAGCGGCTATGGCGCGCCGAATCGAGGACCCGAGTCAGCGCTCCGGTCGTTGCCGAGGACAAGGTCTTCGTTGCCGAGACCGATGCCCACGTGTTGCGAGCCCTGAAGGCCGACAGCGGCAAGACGCTGTGGGAGTATACTACCGGCGGCCGGATCGATTCTCCGCCGACCTACCACAAGGGCTTGCTGCTGTTCGGTAGCCGCGACGGCTGGGTGCACTGTGTACGGGCCTCCGACGGTGCGTTCTCGTGGCGCTTCCGCGGCTTGCCTGACAGATTGATCGGCGTCTTCGATCAGCTCGAGTCCGCTTGGCCCGTCCATGGGAGCGTGCTGGTCAAGAACGACACCGCCTACTTCTGCGCCGGTCGATCGTCCTTTCTCGACGGCGGGCTCTTCATCTATGGCCTGAATCCCGTCACCGGCGAGATACTCCACCAGCGTCAGTACTACGGCCCCTACGCCGACGACGGCTTCCCCGCGTTCGTCGAAAAGGGCAATAGATCGGAAACGGAGGTGATCCTCGGAACCACCGCCGATGTGATGAGCAGCGAGGGCGACACGCTCTACATTCGGCAGCGGGCCTTCCACCTCGACCTGACCGACGCTGAGGCGGGAACGCATCTTCTGGCCTCCGCCGGCATGCTGGAGTCACGACGCCAACACCGGGAGTACAAGCTCGTCCAGAAGGACTTCAACCACCGTAAGAAGTGGACCACGTCGAAGACCGAGTATCCGACCGGCGACATCATCGTGTCCGACGGTACGGACTACTACTCGGTGTTCGGACATCCCGTGAACCGCGGCTCGAGCTTCGATCCGCGTGGCGGCTATGCACTGATGGCCAAGACCAAGTCGGCGGATAGCTGGACGAGCAAGTGGGCGGTGCAGATTCCGATCACCGGCAAGGCCATGGTTCTGGCCGGGGGCACGGTTTTCGTAGCCGGCGCGCCGCTAGTTTTCCACCGCGACGACTACGCGGCCGCGTACGCCGGGCGCCTGGGCGGTGTCCTTTGGGCAGCGTCCGCCGACGACGGGACCAAGCTGGCCGAGTATGAGCTGGACGTCCTTCCCGCCTGGGACGGCATGGCTGCCGCCGACGGCCGGCTGTTCGTCGCCAACCAGGACGGCAGCATCGATTGCTGGGGCGTGGACTCCGACTGACAGCCCGCACGGTCTCTCGCCACCCGGCGCCGAAATTCCCCTGCTGCGCGAGGATTCGCGCAGCGGCAGCCCGTATGCGCTGACGCGGCTGCTGAATCTTCGTCCATGGCACGCCATGTGCCAAGATAGACGCGGCTTGGCTGGTCTCGGAGTGTCTGAACGACGAGGAGCCGTGGGTCTCATGAGAAAGCGCTGGTTCGCGTCGCCGCTGGCGGCATTCGGTGTCGTCTTCCTTTTCGGTCTCGTCCTCCTGTGTCGCGGGCTTCGTCCGCCGTGGGCCGGGGCGCAGGGGATTCCATCGGTCCATACGGTGACGTCCGTCGGTGACCTCGGCGACGCCGATCTCGACGACGGCGTTTGCGATGACGGCACGGGCGAGTGCACCCTTCGCGCTGCGATCGAGCAGGCGAACCATACCGGCGGCGAACACGATGTCGAGTTCGCGATTCCGGGAGCCGGCGTGCACTCGATCGTCCCGGCGACGCCGCTGCCGACGATCGCCACGGCCGTGCGCATCCGCGGCGAGACGCAGCCTGGCGCCACGGCGGCCGCGCTGACTGCAAACGGCATCGAGGCGACGATCGCGATCCGCCTCGACGGCGCGTCGGTGATCGCGAGCGGTCTGACGTTCGACGCCGAGAACTGCCGCGTCTCGGGCCTCTCGATCACCGGCTTCGGCCAAGGCGGCATGACGCTCGCGAGCGGCAACTGCGCCGTCGTCGGGAACTTCATCGGTCTCGCTCCGGACGGCTCCGAGGCTCGCAACACGGCGTTCGGAGTCAAGGTGCGCGATGGATCGCACTCGCTATCAACGAACGTCATTTCCAGCCACACGGTCGACCCGGCACGAATCGGTCCCGGAATCCACGTGGAGAACGGCCACATCACCGTCGTCGAGAACTACATCGGCACAGACCCGACCGGCACCGAGGCGCGGCCCAACACGCACGGCGTCTACGTTCAGTCCTCGGGCCATGTATTCGAGCGCAACTTGATCTCGGCGAATCAGGTCTGGGGCATCTGGTACCGCGTCTTCGCTCCAGGCTCGCCGTCTCGCATCCTCGGCAATCGCATCGGCACGGACCGGACCGGCACCGTGTCCCTCGGCGGTGGCGGCGGTATCGCGCTCACCGACATGAACGGCCGTTTCGATGATGGCGCGCGGACCCGCATCGGCGGCTTCGGCCCCGGCGAGGGCAACCTGATCTCCGGAAACCAATCCGCCGCGATCTGGCATCCGGTCGGCGACACGATCGAGGGCAATCTGATCGGCGTTGCGGCTGACGGTGTCAGTCCGCTGGGCAACGACACGGGCATCATCATCGAGCGCGCCGCCGGCAATCGTGTGGTCGGCAACACGATCGCGAACAACGGCTCCGGGATCGTACTCCTCGGCATAAGGGCGACCGACACGGGCCACACCATCCGCGGCAACTCGATCTACGGGAACAGTCTGCTCGGCATCGACCTGCGGGGCGAGGGGCAAACTCTGAACGATGCGGGCGACGCCGACACCGGCCCGAATCACCTGCAGAATTTCCCCGTACTGTCGGCGGTCGTGCCGGGTACAGGCACGACGCGATTCGAGGGCGTGCTCGATAGCGCGCCGAGCTCGGTCTACACGCTCGAGTTCTTCTCGAACGAGGTGTGCGGCGCCAGCGGCTACGGCGAGGGCCGCTATCTCTGGGGTTCTGCCGACGCCGTGACCGACGCCGACGGCATCGCCTCGTTCGCGTTCTCGTTCGCCGGTTCGCACCCCGGAGAGTTCTACACCGCGACCGCGACCGCGGCCGACGGCAGCACGTCGGAGTTCTGCGAGTGCCTGCACGTCGTCGGTCGAGGCAACGGCGAGCTCGAGTTCAACCAGGCGACGTACGAGGTCGCCGAGAGCCAGGTCGATCCAGACGCGACGGGCTTCTGGCTGCCGGTCGCGATCCGCCGTACGAGCGGCGCCTTCGGAGAAATCACCGTCGACTTCGCGACGGGGGACGGCACCGCCGAGGCTCCGGACGACTACCTCGAGCGCTCGGGGACCGCGACTTTCGGCGACGACGACGTGACCTACGAGTTCGAGGTGTTCGTCCGCGCCGACGACGAGATCGAGTCCGACGAGACGATCGAGCTCACGCTCTCGTCGCCGACGGGAGGCGCAACGCTCGGCGCACAGCAGACGGCGCAGATCGTGATCCTGAACGACGACGTCGTCTCGTTTGCGTTCGAGAGTTCGAGCCTGACGGTCGCCGAGGACGATGCGGCCGTGACCGCTCGCGTCACGCTGACTCCCCCGGCCGTCATGCCCGTCACCGTCGATTGGGAGACCGCCGACGGCAGTGCTCGCGCCGGCGAGGACTACTCGCTGGCGAGCGGGTCGTTGCGGTTCGACGTCGGTGAGAGCCAGAAGGACTTCTCCGTCACGATCCTCCAGGACGACATCCCCGAGCAGCCGGAGACGATCCGGTTGCTCCTGCAGGGCGGCTCGGGCACGGCGCCGGGCACCGACGCGTCCGCGACGGTCTCGATCGAGGACGACGACGATGCCCCCGGCATGGTCCAGTTCAGTCAGCCGACGTACGACGCGATCACCGAGACGTTCCCGCGTGAGAACAGCCGGAATCTGGTCATCGTCCGCACCGGCGGGTTCACCGGCGAGCTGCGGTACCGCCTCGAGCTCAGCGGCACCGCCGTCGTCGGCGAGGATTTCGACTTCCACGATGACTACACCGTCGTGTTCCCGGAGGGAGTGACCGAGGCGACGCGGAGAATCTCCGCGCGCGGGACCCCCGAGCTCGAGAGCACGGAGTTCGTCATCGCCACGCTCGTCCCTCTCGATGGCGCGGTCGTCGGGCCGTTCAGCTCGACGCGGGTCATCATCTGGGACTCGGACTTCGTGCAGACGGTCCCGGAAGGCTCGTTTCACGTCGTCGCGCCCAGTGAGGTGGACGAGGGCGACGCGCTCACTATCCGCGTGGGCAGACACAGCGGCGATTGGGGACGGGTGACGGTGGATCTGTCCGTGCGCGACGTGACGACCACGTCCGGCGTCGACTACGACGCCATCCCGATCCAGACGGTGGTGTTCGAGCACTTCGACGACGAACCCAAGGAGGTGACGCTTCAGACGCTGACGGACGCCCTCGACGAGGGGACGGAGAACTTCGAGTTTCTGCTGTCGAACGCGACCGACGGCGCGTTGATCAGCACCGTCGGGGTCTTCTCGAGCATCCACGATGTCAGCGCCGATCCCGTCGGCACGCTGCGCTTCTCCGGCTCGCGCGCGACGGTCTCCGAGGGCGCGGGCACGTTCACCACGAGCGTCTCGCGGGTCGACGGCACCCGAGGCGAGGTCCGGGTGGCGTTCGCGACATCGGGTCGCGGAAGCCGCTACGTGCCCGTCAACTCGACGCTCGTGTTCCCGGACGGAGTCACGAGCCGGTCGATCACCGTGCCGCTCGTCGACGACGACGTCGAGAACGACGACGAGGTGTTCACCATCACGCTCTTCAGCCCGACGAACGGTGCGAGCATCGAAGCTCACCGGCGCCAGCTGCCCGTGACGATCGAAGACGACGACGAGTCCGCGCTCGAGGCGGAGTGCTCGGAGGAATGACAGCCATGCCTACGAAACGAATGACTACTCGGCTGTGTGCTTCGCTCGCGTGCGGGCTACTGCTGGCTTCGTGCGAGAGTGCCGGAGGCGGAGGTGGAGGGGGCGGCGGCGGTGGAATGGCGACGTGTCCGGAGGACGGCGGCGTCGCGAACTTCCTACGGTTCGCTGCAGGTCGCGTTGCGGGGCTCGAAGCCGTCAACTTCATCCGCGGTGACGCGAACGCGAACGGCGGGCACGAGATCACCGACGCGGTCCGAACGTTCGGCTTCCTCTTCCTCGGCGATCCGTTGGTGCTCGAGTGCTCCGACGCGGCGGACTCCAACGACTCCGGCCTCGTCGACCTGGCGGATGGAATCTACACTCTGAACTTCCTGTTCACCGGCGGGCCACCGCCGCCGAGCCCGTATCCGGAGTGTGCCGGCGATCCGACGGACGATGGGCTGGACTGCGAGAGCTTCGATCCCTGCGCGTCCGGCGGGGAGTGCATGACGGTCGCCGACTTGAACGCGATCGCACGCGATCTCCTGCCGCCGGAGATCTGTCTGCCGCCCGGCATCTTCGGTCTCTCAGGCGCCTTGACGGTCGAGATCTGCCCCGAGCCCGCGGCGGGCGGCTGTCCGGAAGTCGGCGAGCCCGGCTGTGCGATCGCGATCCGAGTCGTCGACTGCGAGCTGAACCGCGCGAAGAGCGAGATCGTGATGCACGTCGAGGGAGAGACGATCGACCTGCCGCTGAGCATCGCCGCGAGCGGTCTCGAGAACCTCTGCAGGATCGATGCCGCGTTCGTCGTCGACGCGCGGTTGCCGCTCTACCTCGCGAGCGCCCCCGACGGGACGCTCGAGATCGTCGACATCCACGAACCGGTGCTGAGCTCTATCGACGTCGAGCTCACGACGCGAGGCGGTGTGCTGTGCGATGCGTTCGCCGCTCTCGAGGATCACGTCGTGGCAGTGAAGCTGCGCGAGGTCGAGGCGACGGCCTCGCGCCGGGTCGCGGAGATGCGGGAGGCCTTCGTCGGAGCGCGAATCTGCGCGCCGGATTGAGACCGGCGCGTGAGGTTCGGCGGTAGATTCTGCGCCGCGCCGCCCTGGATCGGGGTACGATCGCTGCTTTCCGCACGCGGGAGATCGGCTGATGCGTAGTGGAGCGAAGAAGGCGGTGGTGTGGACCTGCGGCCTCGGCATCATCCTGATCGTCGGCGCCACCGTCGCATCCTGGGACGCGCTGGCGGAGCGCTATTGGATCTGGAAGCTCGAGGAGGGCGATGCGACGACCGCGCTCGCCGCGGCGCAGGAGCTGTCGCGGCGACAGTCGCTGCGCGCAGTGCGTCCGCTCATCCGCCGCATCCGTGCGACGTCGACCGAGGCGGCCTCGGGCTGCGTGGGCGGCCGTCTCGCCTTCATCGTCGGGGCCGAGCGGAACGAGCCGGACGTCGCGGAGTACACGGACGTCTACCTGCCTCCGTTCGCGTTGTGCCTGCATGGCATCGGTCCGTCGGTCACGTCCGCTCTCGATCCGGAGATCGAGGCGCTCGAGACGGAGCTCCCGGTACTCGGCGAGAGCGGCGCGGCGGTCGGACGCGCGCGGCGGGAGGCCACTCGGACGCTCCATGTGCTGCGGTGTGTGCGGCACGCGTGGCGCGACGAGAAGGTCACCGTGCACGTCGAGATGCCGGTCCAGAACCGGCAGATGATCACTTTCTGAGCGCGACGGAGATCCTGCGATGCACAGCGGCGCGAAGAAAGTGGTCGTCTGGGCCTGCGGCCTCGGCGTGATCGTGCTCGTCGGCGCGACCATCGCGTCGTGGAACGCGCTGGCGGAACACTACTGGCTCTGGAAGCTCGAGAGCGACGACTCGGCGACCTCGTTCGCCGCGGCGCAGGAGCTGTCGCGTCGAGGATCGCTGCGCGCGGTGCGTCCGCTCGTCGCTCGTGTCCGCGCGACGCCGACCGAGGCCGCCCAGGGTTGGAGGAGCCCGTCGCTATCGGGACGAGAGCCGCTGGTCGAGGTCCGGGTCGCGAAGTACACGGAGGTCTACTTGCCACCGTTCGCGCTGTGCCTGCACGGTGTCGGCCCGGCAGCAGCCGCGGTTCTGGAGCGAGAGATGTCGGCGCTCGAACGGGAGGCGTCGACGCTGCCTTCGCGCGGTGGGGCGGCGGCCGATCGAGCGCGGGGTCAGGAGATCGCGCGGACGCTGCACGCGCTGCACTGCGTGCGGCGGGCATGGCGCGACCCGAGTCTCACGGTGCACGGCGAGATGCCGGTTCAGGTCATGATCTTCGATTGAGCGGCCGCCCTCGTGCCGCGCGAGAGTCGAGCGGTGACGCGGAGCGTGCTCCCGCTTCATCTCGGCGCGTCCCGGCTGTTGGCGCGGACGCTCTCCTGCATGCTATTCGATGCGCGAGCCCGCCGCTGCTTGGCTCGTGCTTGCTCCTTGTTCTCGCCGGGATTCACGTACCACTCGCTCGGGGCGTGAGCCTCCTTGAAGATCTGGAGGAAGCGTTCGACGACCTTCGGGTGGTCTGCGGTCACATCGTGATCGCAGGCTGGGTCACGACCGAGATGATAGAGTCGGAGTGGCTTGGCGGGGTGGGAGCGAGAGGCCCACCACGAGTCGAGGCGCGCGCTCTGAGCGTGCGGGGAATGAGAGCCGTTCTCCCAATAGAGATACCGATGCCGGCGCTGTCGGTCCGGCTTGCCCAAGAGCGTGGGGGCGAGGCTGATGCCATCGGTCCGCGGTGGCGTGACGCCGGCCAACTCGGCGGCGGTCGCGGCGAAGTCGTAAAGCGTGCATGGGTGGGTGCTGTCCCCGGCTTCGATCGTTCCCGGCCAGGAGGCGAAGAAGGGGACGCGCATCCCGCCCTCGTGGGTGCAGGTGAACTTGCCTTTCGGCCAGGGGCCCTTGTTTGCGAACACCGGATCGTCCTGCCAGGCGGGCCGGCCAAAGTATCCCCATTGGCTGTAGCCGTTGTCGCCAGCGAAAAAGATCACCGTGCGCTTCTCGATGCCCAGTTCCTCGAGCGTGGCGACGATCGCCCCCACGGTCTGGTCTAGGCGGTTCATCATGGCCGCCCATTCCTTGTGTTTCAGGTCCCACGGTTTGTCGCGGAACTCGCCGAGATCCGGGACGATGCACGGTCCGTGCGGCAGCTGGGTGGCGTAGTAGAGAAAGAACGGCCGGTCGCGGTCGCGGCGGATGAACGCCACCGCTTCCTTTCGAAAGAGATCCTCCGAGTAGCTCGCCTTGGCGGGGTCGGGCACGCCGTCCGGGACGAGCCGTCCGTTCTTGTCGTAGTGGTTGGTGACGTCCTCCAGCCGGTCGACGGGGCGGGAGTTGTAGCGGTAGAGCCGGCGCATGTCGAACCCGTGGTTCTCCGGGTGTCTTTCCACCTTCCCGTTGCGCATCAGGTAGTGGGGGAAGAATCCGTGCGCGCGCGCCTGGTCGTAGTAACCGTAGGCGAAGTCGAAGCCCTGCTTGTGCGGGGTGCCCTCGGTCCCGGGCAAGCCGATTCCCCATTTGCCGATGAACCCCGTTTCGTATCCGCTCTGCTTGAGGATCTCGGCGACGGTCACGTCCTCTTCCTTCAGGTGGTCCTGCCCGCGGACCGAGCGGTTGGCGCGGATGCGGCAGTGGCCCATGTGCATCCCGGTCATCAGGCTGGCCCGGGCCGGGGCGCATTCCGACGAGCCGCTGTAGGCCTGGGTGAAGCGGATCGCGTCGCCGGCCAGGCGGTCGAGGTGGGGCGTGGCGAACGCCTTTTGCCCGTAGGCGCTGAGGTCGCGATACGACAGATCGTCCGAGAGAACGAAGATGATGTTGGGCTTGTCCGCGGCGTGTGCCGTGGCGGCAACGGGGGCGCCCATGACCAGCACCGCCAGCACGGTTTTCAGGGTTCGCTTCATCGCTTCATCGCTCCATCGCTTCATTCCAGGTGACGGACCACTTCACCGCGGCGTTCTTGTCGCTGGTGAGAGTGAGCCGGGAGAGGCCAGGCTCGCCGGACGCGATGCCGGCCTGGCCGGTGGAAACCCGGACGCCGGTGGGACGGTGGCGGTTGTTGGCAAGGGTGATGACGAAGGGTTCGCCGCCGACAACACTGGCCGTGCCGGAATACGTCATCGCATCGCCGTCCCACTTCACGTCGGCGAGGTCGAGCAGGCCCTGCAGAATGTGGCGGCTGGTGGAGAGAAACTGCGGGTGATCCTGTTTCCGGTGCAGGGAATAGGTGAGCGCCTGGTGGGGCTCGAGGGGACGGACGATGGACTGAGTGCCCTGCCACTCGCCGAGGTACTCGTCGTTCCAGAAATCGTAGAGGTAATAGGTGGCGTCGCTGATGTGGCCGAGGGAACCGGTGTCCGCCTGGTCGCCAGAGATCGGGACGATAACGGAGTGCGGCCGGTCGTGGTTGTTGCAGAGAATGACCTGGGACCAGTCCGGATCGACCCTGTAGGCATAGACGAAGGGATCTTCGTGGCCCTCGACGAGCATGTCGACGGGGCGGAAGGACTGCGTTCCCCTGAGAACGGGATAGAGGCGGGTGAGGTCGCGTTGTTCCTCGGGCTTCATGCTGCCGAACGAGGTGCCGAGCTCGAGGCGCCCGGAGAGGAGCCCCACCTGGCTGAGCATGGTGCGGCGGGCATCGAGGTCCATCCTCTTGAAGGACTTGCCGTCCGGGTAATAGCCGAAGACACTGCGGTTCTTGTACCAGCGCAGGCCGATGCGGGAGGCCATCTCCGGCTCGAAGTGGGAAGAGTCCCCCCAGACGCGTTGGAGATCGACGATGCCGGCGGTGACGTCGAGCCGGGGGGTGCCGTACTCGCCGAGGTTGCGTTCGTGGAGGTAGGCGTTCTCGCCAAGTCCTTCGCGGGCGAGTTGGAAGTGCCTTCGATAGGCGGAAGTGGTGGTGTAGGAGTTGTCTTCGAAGCCACCGTCCTGGCACCAGGCGGATTCCGGGTAGTCGAACTTGATACCCTGCATGCCCTGCTTGCGAAGGCGTCTCCACATCGCGAGGGTGTGAGCCTGAAAGCCGGGGTCGGTGTAGTCGTATTTCACATAGGGCATGTGATGCCGGTGCTCGGCGTGGAGACGGGAGATGTCGTTGTTCAGCATCCACTCGGGATGTTCGGCGGCGAAATCGTTGGAAGGGAGGTTGGCCTGGAAGTAGGTGAACGGGATGCCACCGAGCTCATGCAGCTTGCCGCAGAACTTGCCGAATGTCTCGTATGGGGGAACGAGGGACTTGTAGCGGGCCCAGTGCGCGTCGTCCCACCAGCCCTGCTGGGTGTCGCCACGGTTGCTGTAGCAGTAGTAGTCGGGTTCGAGGCGGATGGCGACCGGAGTGTAGCTCAGGATGCCGGACTTCGCCGCGAGCTCCATCTGGCCGACGAGCTCCTTGGAGTCGTTGATGTGGCGGCGTTCACCGTATCCGCTGGAAACCAGCCAGCCGCAGAGGGTGGGGAAGTCGTAGGCGTTGGGCCTGGCCCGGTTGGCCGTGCGCATGGCGAGGCCGTAGCGCTCGAGAGAGACGAAGGGATCGGTGGTGGAGAAATCCAGGAAGACGGTGTCGGCGGCGTCGTACGTGGTGCCGGGGACGATGCGTTTTCCCTGGGGATCTTCGATCGTGACGGTGAGCCGTCGTTTCTTCTCGTCGAGATGGATGCGGCGGAGGAACTCGCGGTACTTCAGTCCTCCGACGACGAGAGAGAGGCGTTGTCCGTCGACCTTGCCGGTGGCGAGCAGGTTATTGAAGGCCTCGATCTCGAGTCCGTTCTGGACGCGGTTTCTCTCGGCGCCTGCGCCACCGCGCAGGACCTGGGGGCTGGCGATCTTCTTGCCCGGCAGGAATCTCGCCTTGTCGATGATTCCGATCCTGGTGACGCGGGCAGGGATGGATCGGTGGTTGGTGACGGAGAAGCCGAGAATGGCAAACGGGAGCTCGTCATAGACGGAGATGTGAAGGGTCTTGATGAGACGATATCCACCGTCGGGCGTCTCGACGAAGGTCAGTCGTTTTCCCGCGCCGAACTCGTCGTCCAGCTCGGCAGCCTGCCACGTGCGGGTGGGGGCTTTGCGTTGTCGCCAACCGGTCTCGTCGACGGTGAAGCGCGCGTCGGAGAATGCGGTGATCCCGGAGCGGAGATCCGTTCCGGAGTAGGCCCCGGACCTCAGATCATAGGTCAGGCGGAGCGCCTCGTTCTCGACGGAGACGCTGTTGCCTTGCGCAGAGATCTCGACCGCCTGGAGGGCTTCCCGCTCGGTCACATGGCTCATCACAACGGCCAAGCCGGAGACCAACAGGCACTTCTTCAAGACAGTCATCACAAACCCTCTATGTTGAGCTGACGGGAGCCCTCGACGTCGTCCTCACCGGCCGAAACGTCCTCGTGGGGCTACTCTGAGGCGCCCCACGTCGACGCGATACGACGCCAGAGACCCGGGACCCGGGACCATCACCGTGGAAACTCTCCACACTCACGCGACCCAGGTCGAAAGTCAACCGCTCAAGCGGTCCCCGCCGCCACCCTTCAGAGGGAGATCGAGGATGACGCCCATCGACAGCTCTGACAGATCCTCGCGATGCCATCCGGACAGATCGAGTACCGCGACAAGACGCGACGTTCGCGACTCAGCGAGATCTCGCGAGTAGCGGCGGGCCATGCGAGCGAGCCGGTTCGTTCACTTTCCCCGAGGAGGCTAAGTGCCGCCTTTCACAAATATCTGTGCATTCGAGCGGCATCTCCGCCCGCTGGCTTCGTTGCGCTCAGTCGACTATGCGCCTCTATGGGGTGAGAAACGAATCCAGGACGTTCTGAACCATGCGGCTCAGAATCGGATCGACGGCCAGGCTGCCGCCGAACGTGATCGAGCCGGCGCTGAAGACCCCGCCTCCACCTTCATGATCGTAGTAGACCATGTCGGCGCCACCGCCGCCCGGGTTGATTCCCCTCGCCAGGTGGACGAGGTTCTTCGGAGAGTACTCCGTTATCTTGTCCGTCTCATGCCCCGACGCAGCACCGCGGTTCAGGCTGAGCTGGCCGATCAGCTGTCCGTCTCGAGCTCCGGTGCCGTCGAAGATCCAATGGTTGCCCTTCAGAACCTCGAACGGAGCATAGGTGTCGTATCCTCGTTCATCATACTGGACACCCAAGATCTTGCTCTCCGGGACGTCCAGGTCGCGCCACTTGCCACCGGGAAGGCCATCATGGACGTGGTCGGCGCCGTACTTCTGGACCTCGAGCTCGCGGTCGTCGTAGGTTACTCGCCAATACAGTCCGTTTCCGGACAGATACGCGGCGTTGCCCCCGCTGTGCAGGTAGTCGATGAACCCGTCTATCATCTCGCGCGTCCAGTACTCGCCGTGCGTGCTGATGATCAACGCCTTGTAGTCCTGCAGCAGCGCCTGGCCTTCGTGGAGGTCACGATCTGCGATGAGGTCGTAATCGTATCCCTTCTCCTCCAGCCATCTCAGGATATGCAGCTCTCCGCCGACGAGATGGTCGTCCTCTCCGTTCGGTGTGGCGAAGTGGTTCGGCCGGTCGAAGCTGACGGTGCTGGCGGGCGGGCCCCCGTCGAGTGCATCGTAGAAGGACGCTCCCCCCCAATGGTTGTAAGCTTGCCACGTATTGGTCGACGCGAGCACGACGATGTCCGCGGGGTTCGCGGGGTCGCCCTTCACCACGAACACGAGGTGGAAGGTGTCGCCGAAGCTGTCGACGAACCGGGCCGAGTACATTCCCGACCACGCGTCGAGGGGGATCGTGAACTCCCAAGTGGCGTTCCAACCGCAGCCGACGCGATACGCGCAGCCGGGATAGTCTTGGGGCTGACCGGTGATGCCACTCTCGCTGTAGATGACGGAGTCGATCCAACCGTGTCGGATGATCTCGACTCCGTAGTCGTCGGCGTTGGTGTGCATCATGAAATACACGGTTTCGCCGGGGAAGTAGCTCTCCTTGTCCGAGTACCCCTCGATCGTGTGGTCGTTCACATGGATCGAGGCCTCGCACAAGGTCGCGCCGGAGGAGCTCGATCCATCCGGTGCGCACGCAGTCGCGAACAGGATCGGAAGCAAGATGCACGAGCGCGCGTGTGCAGGTTTCACGTTGGTCAGAGGTCCGCTGAAGAGAGGCTCCGAGTGCGAGACATTTCGTCCAGGATCGAGGCGCCAGGGCGCAGATGGCGGGGGGCCTCGTCGGGTTCCGGCATCGAAGAGCCTGGGCGAAAAGGCCGCCGTCGCGCCGGATAGCCTCTTTCAGCGGGCTGCCGGGGCTCGCGGGTGGTCGGCACGGTCCGGCGGCGCTGGCGGCTTCTCGCTCCGATCTGTGGTCCGGCAAACTCCGTGCCTTCAACGGATCCGAACCGGGTATGCGATAGATCGTGGACCGGGTCCCGCGGTGTTCTTCATCCCTCTCCTGCGCTACCTGTTCCTCGGCGGCGCCGCGCCCGCCGCTCCGGGTCCACCACCCGCACCCTGCGCGCCGGACCCGGACCGCGTCGGCCCTCGAGCAAGCCGTTGACTTTGGTGCGGCCTGAGGCGATCGTGACTGGAACGTCGGGATGCTGGCGCATGGTCGCGGCTCAACGGACGCCAAGGCTCTCCAGCGTTCTTAACGGTCAGTTGCCGGAATCGAGGGCTCTTGTCGGAAGAGCGGTCTCTTGTCGGCGCTTCAAGGAGGGTCTCGCGCGTTCGCGCGGGACGTGGGCACACCGCGATGAGCTTCGCGACGAGTGGCGACGGCAGACGCAGGCGAGGGAAGAGGCTGACAGTGTGCGCTGTCGTCATCGGATTGACGCTCGTCGTCGTCACCGCTGCCTGGCGGTACTACCAAGGACTCGCCCGCCGAGACGCGGCGCATGCCGGCCTCGTCGGCACGTGGTCGCTGGTGCTTCTTCACGCGCGAAACGAGTCGGCCCTCGTCGCGCGCGGCCTCGGCGCACCGGACAGCCTCGAGCTGTCAGTTCGCGACGGGACCGTGGAGTTCTGCACCGCTGGCTCCGTGGCGCTGCGCGCGCAGAAGGCGTCGCTTCGGTTCGCCGGTCGCAGCGACGACGGCACGTGGACTCCCTCGAGCCCGCTCGACCTCGACGGCTCGTTCGAGCTCTTGCTGTCTACCGGCCTTGAGGTCGAGGTCGCGCTCGTGCTCCGTTTCGGAGCGACAGGCTGGCCCGAGCTTCCCGATGGCTTTGCAGCGTCGTTTCCGCTGCGGAAGCTGGCCAACGGTCAACTGGACCTGGAGGGCGAATGGCTAAGTGCCGTCGGTCAGAAGTTTTCGTGCAAATCCCTAAAGTTCCGAGAACGC
>CAYMRB010000108.1:0-5538 GCA_964392615.1 uncultured Planctomycetia bacterium
AACGCCTCGCGCGGGTGACCGGGACGGTCGGCGGCGAGGCGTTCGACGACCCTTCGGTGCAGGGAGAGGACCATTCGATGCGATCGGGCGTAGGATCGAATGTCAGGTGGTGGGCGGGGAGCGTTTCCGTCCTGGCCGCGATTCTGACGGCGGTGGGCTGCTCCGGGGTGCGGCCGACGCTGACCTCCGACGACCTGCTGCTCGGCGCAGCTTCCGCCGCGACGCGGTTCGAGGCCGATCCGGTTTCCGAGTCCGGCCGGCGCGACGAAGTTCGCGAGAAGGTTCGGCGCGTGCGGGCGTTCCTCACGTCGCGACCGCTCGATGGCGTTCTGTTGACGCTCGAGACGAACTTCAGCTGGATCACCGGGGGCGGCGAGGACTTCATCGTCCACTCGAATCAGAACGCGCAGGCGAAGGTGCTGATCACGCCCCAGGACCTGGTGCTCCTCGCGAACAACATCGAGGCGCGCCGGCTCGCAGAGGAGCTGGTCAAAGGCCTCGGCTTCACGGTGCTGGAGTTCCCGTTCTGGCAATCCGATCGCGAAGCGGAGCTCATCGCGCGGTTCTGCGGCGACCCCGCCCGCATCGCGACGGACGCGGCGAGCGCGGGGGACATGACGCCGCTGACGAAGCAGGACCTGCTCGACCTCTACTTTCCGCTCACGAAGGCGGAGCTCGCCAAGTACCGCTGGCTCGGCGCCAAGAGCTCTCGCATTCTCGAGGAGATCGCGGAGAGCATCCGGCCTGGCATGACCGAGTTCGACATTCAGTATCTGATCGCGCGCGAGTTCTGGTACTGGGACATCTTCCCGACGGTGAACCTCGCCTCGGTCGACGACCGCGTCCGTCGCTTCAAGCATCCGTTCCCCGAGGGCGAGCGTCTGGACAACTACGTCAACCTGAACATCTGCGTTCGGCGGTGGGGGCTCATCATTTCGGTGAGCCGGCTGCTCTACTTCGGAGAGCCGGACGATGGACTCAAGAAGGCGTGGGAAGTCGGCGGCAACGCGATGGCCGCCATGCTTCACGTATCCAAGCCGGGAACGACGTTCGGGCGCGTCCTCGAGGCGAACGCCCAGGCGTACGAGCGGGGCGGTCATGGCGGCGAGGGGCTCAAGCACCTCCAGGGCGGGCCGATCTTGACCCAGGAGCGCATCTGCCTCCTGCGCGAGTACCCGGATATCGTCATTCGCGACGGGATGGCGCTCGCCTACAATCCGACGTGCGCCGGGTCGAAGCACGAGGACACGTTCATCGTCACCGAGGACGGCATCGAGATCCTGACGCCGTGCTTCGACTGGCCGACGCGCGCGATCGAGATCGACGGCAAGACGTGGCAGGTGCCCGATCTCAAGGTGATCCCGATCGAGGAGTAACCGCTCGGCTCAGCCGTCGACGAGGCTCGCTTTGCGTTGCGGAGTTGAGCCGCCGCGCAGCGGTCGGCTCCAACTCCGCAGGCATGGGCTGCCGGGGGCGGCGGCACGAGCGAACCTGGAAGGCTGCGTCGCGAGCCTCGAGTCGCGGTCAGCCCATGCCCGCTTATCGGGAGGCAGGGCGCCGTGGGGCTCGGTACGCGTCCGCCGAGCTGAACGGCCAGGGCGACGAGGTGAGGCCGGCGCCGACCGCCGATTTCCGGGGCTTCCCGGGGCGTCCGGCTCGAGGTTCCGCGATGCCGTAGGACGCCGGCCGATCGCGACGTTCGGGCGTCGTCAAGGTCGTGACCGCGGTCGACCGATCCATCGATTACCACTCCGAACAAGGAAGGGGTACCCATGGATCCTTTCAGCAGCTGGGAATCGAGCCGTCGCGACGCGCTGGACGTCTATCTCGAGGACGCCCCGGACGCCGAAACCTCCGTCGTGCCCGCTCGCGCCCGCGCCGGCACCTGCCTCGGCGACTACCGGCTCGAAGCCGAGGTCTTCCGCGGCAAGAACTCCTCGATCTTCGCGGCCCTCGACACGGAAACCGGCCGGCGAGTGGCCGTCAAAGTTCTCGGGCCGGAGCTGGCGATTCACCCCGGGCCTGTCGCGCGATTTCAGAGCGAGGCCGAGATCGCCCGCGCCATCCGTCACCCCGCGGTCGTTCCCGTCTACGGCCTCGGCTGCGAGGGGGACTTCCACTTCTTCGCTCTCAAGCTCGAGAGCGGCGAGACGCTCGAGCCGCTTCGCGGCGTGCCCATTCACGAGCGGGCGGAGGAGTACTACGTCGACATCGCGCGCCGATTCGCGGCGGTCGTCGACGCCGTCGCCGCGCTGCACCAGGTCGGTGTCGTCCACCGCGACATCAAGCCCTCGAACATCCTGATCGATGCCGAAGGGCTCTTTCTGCTGACCGACTTCGGGTCGGCCCTCGATCCGCGGCGCGGAGATCAGGACCTCGACGAGTGGATCGGCGGCACGCTGTACTACATGAGTCCCGATCAGATCTCCCCCGGTAGCGATCCCTTCGATCCCGCGGCCGACGTGTACTCGCTGGGCCTGACGCTGTACGAGGTCGTCACGGGAGAGCTGGCGTTTCCGGAGTGCGACGATGACGCCCTCGCCCGCTGGAAGCTCACGCACCGCCCGCCCGCGCCGCGCCACGCGAATCGCAACGTGCCGCCCGGTCTCGAGGCGATCATCCGCCAGGCGATCGATCCGCATCCCATGCTGCGATATCGAGATGCGTGCGTGATGTCGCGCGACCTGCGGCGTTTCGTGTCACGCAAGCTCGGCAGGTCGCGACGTCACGATCTCGAGTTCTGACGCTCGAGGTCAGGAGACGTTCAGCGCGCGGCTCAGCGTGTCGAAAGCCGCATCGATGTCGTCTGCGAACGAGTAGAGCTCGCGCGTCGTTTCGGGCGCGAGGCGGTTGTCGTAGAAGCGCTCGAAGAGCGCGGCCAACGGGTCCCAGAAACCGTTCGCGTTGACGATCACGATCGGCTTGTCGAAGTAGCCGAGAAGCTTCAAGGTGATGACCTCGAGCATCTCGTCGAGCGTCCCGAACGAGCCCGCGAGGTGGAGGAATGCGTCTGCGCGCTCGATCATCACGGTCTTGCGCTCGGCCATCCCCGGCGTGACGATGAGCTCGTCGGAGTCCTCGTAGGCCACCTCGGCGGTGCGCAGGCGCTCGGGGATGACGCCGACGACGCGGCCGCCGCAGTCGTGCACCGAGCGGGCGAGCTCGCCCATCAGGCCGACCGAGCCGCCGCCGTACACCAGCGTCCAATCGCGCTCGGCGAGGAGCCGACCGGTGGTTCGCGCGTCGCGGAAGAGCTCCGCGGGGGCGTGGTTGCTGGAGGCGCAGAAGACACAGATCGAGGGGCTCTTGCTCATGGGGGGATCGGTATATCCGCAGCTCGCAGGCGTGTCCACGGCGGCGTCGGGCGAGCCCCGCTCGCGCACCGACCGGCACGCGCGCCGATTGGCGCCCTGACATCAGGCTTACGCGGGCGCCGGGAGCCGGTTTGACCGGGCCCGGAACGCAGCGCCGCGAGCCGCGCGGCGGCGTGTGGGTACGGAAACGCTCCAGAGTGGCGGGGAGCGGGGAAAAAGGTTGAAATCGGCGGACGGCGAGTCGTAAAATCGGGCCATCCTTCCCAGACTCCCGGAATTAAGTCATTCCCCCCGAGGTGTTTAGTTAGCTGAATGTCGGCGGCTTAAGCGCTGTGTCCATGTCGTCCTTTTTGTGGCGGCTGGCGGCGGGAAAGGCCACCGGCAGCACCGAGGGTGTGGTTGCGGAAGGTCTCACGAGGTCGTGTTTTACGACTTCGGCGTAGGGTGAAGGTCTCGAGTCTCGGTCGCCGTGCCATGGGGCGCGGTGAGCTGGAGACGAACACCCTGACGCGGAGACTTTCGGCATGGGTCTGTCGACGAGTTTGGGTGCTGGGATCGTAAGCAAGAAAGGTAGAACGAATGGGTAGCCTCCTTCATCACGGCAGGATTCTGCGCGCTTTCCAGCTCGGGGTCTTGTCTCTGTTTGTCTGCTTCCAGGTTGGCTGCGAGACGAAGAGAAATCCTGGCGGTATCTCCGCTGCCCAATTCGTCGCGCCTCAGAAGGCCGCAGACGGTCTCCGAGCGTTGACGACGGAGCTCGACCTCCGGATCGCGGCGGGTATTCCCGACACGCTCGCCGGCTCGAACGTGCTGACGCTGCGCGTTGTGGGCGGCAACCGACTGGCGATCTTCATCAACGCCGGCAACTCGATTGTCAGCGTCGGTCTCTGTCCGGAGTGTTCGGATTCCACGAGCCGGAGCGACGTCCAGCTGCACTACGATCGCCGCGGCTTCGAAGAGGAGCTCGGGCGACATGTGCCGGGCGTGGTCGGCGCGCTGATTCAGGTCAGCTCGTTCGTTCCCGCGATGCGCCTTCGCAACGGCTGGGTGCTCTTCTATGAGACGAGCACGGAGTCGCTGGTCGCGGTGCGCCACGACCCCAACTTCCGCCCTATGACGAACGATGCCAGCCAGAACAAGGGGCGCGGCAATGGCCTGATTCTCAGCTCGGTCATCCAGCGTCAGGAGATCGCGGCTCAGCTGCTCGGCGATCCTGAGGCGCAGGTCCCGCAGATCACGCGGCTCCACGAGCTCGCGGACGGTCGCGTCCTCGTCATCTTCCAGTCGGCCGCCACGCAGCTCGAGGACGTCTACGTTCTCGACTTGAGCTTCGAGCAAGAGGTTCTCGACGTCGACTTCGACGAGCCGACCGGCGCCTCGATCCAGGCCGTCGACATGCTGCGCGGGACGTTCCGCCAGCCCGGTGCCGTCTTCGTCGGCGAGGACCTGATGAAGCAGGCCGCGAATCCGAACCAGATCCCCGGCGCCGCAACCGAGCTCGTCATCGACGAGTTCCAGCCGGTGTCGATTCCGACGGATGGCTCGGTCCTCCTGTTCGATACGGCGAGCTCGAGCTTCCTCAAGGCCAGCAACGACGCCGGCGCCGAGACGGTGACCCGCATCGTCACGGCCGTCGACCTGGTCATGGCCGTCGGCGCTCCGGCGCCTTACCGAATCGGCACCTCCTGGATGCATCCGACGCGGACGGAGCTGGTGTTCGTCGAGGAACAGAACGACGTGATTCTGGGCCTGGACTACGAGGCCAACACGCTGCGCGTGGTGGCGGACAATAACACGGTGAAGAGCCCGCGAGATCCGCGGCTCGCGGCGGGAACGATCATCGCGCCGGGTGGTGAGCTGCCGGTGTTCCTCGGGTCGGAGAACGACATCCGCGAGAATCGCCTGCTCTTCGATACCTCCCGCGACCAGCTTCTCAGCCTGAACTACGAGGCCGGCCAGCTCGTCGTGACCACGAAGGCGGTCGACTACTTCGAGGTGAACTCGAACACGATCGCAGAGTACTCGTTCATCTTCAGCTTCGGATCCGACGGCGGTACGGAGCACCTGCGAGTCTGGGATTCCGCCAGCTTCTCGCTCTACGAACTGCGTCTGGGATATACTACGCTTCCCGTCGTCACTCGGTGACGCGGCGGGCCGAGGGCTCCCAGCGATAGAACGGCCAAACGCGCCCGCCCCAAAGGGCGGCCCAGCGCGCGGGTTTGCA
>CAYMRB010000108.1:5548-23844 GCA_964392615.1 uncultured Planctomycetia bacterium
ACACCGCCCGCGCGCGCCGGCCGAATCGGGGGCGCGAGAGGCCGTTTTGCATCCGTCTCAGAGCCGAGGAGTTCGAAGAGAATGGGAAAGCCGAAGGGGGAGTCCCGCGGTTTGGCCTTTCTGGGCCAGGCGCGACCCGACGCGACGCGTCACCTGATGAGCTTCTTCCGCGAGTCGGGACGCCACCTCGAGCCGAAGACTCGATTCCTGATCTCGATCGTTACGAAGGTGATCAACCTCTCGCCGCGCGGGGTCGAGCAGTACGTGAAGCGGGCGCTCGACGCGGGCGCGACGCCGGACGAGATCGTCGACGCGATCCTGTGTTCGTATCCGTGCGCAGGCCTGACGCGCGTGGTCGACGCGCTCGACGTGATCCTCGACCTCGACCTGCCCGGCTTCGCGGAGCTGGCGCATGCCGCCGAGGCAGCGGAGACGGCGACGGCGCCCGCCGCGCCGCCGGCAGGCGGCGTCGGGGCGCGGACCGAGGTGTCTGAGCAGCCGGTCTCTCTGGCGGACGACCGCGAGCCGACGGAGGTGGATTCTGTTCCAGCGCCGGACTGGATCGAGATCGGCCGCCTCGACGAGCTCGACGGAGGCCGGCTCGAGGTGCGCGCGGCGGATCGCGATCTGGCCGTCTTCGTGGTCGATGGCGAGGTCCGCGTCATCGACAATCTCTGTCCGCATCGCGGTGCGCCGCTCGCCGGCGGAACGGTCGACGATGGCGTCGTCACGTGTCCGCTCCACCGCTGGCAGTTCGATCTCGCCACGGGCGTCTCGCCCGACCATCCCGGTGCCCAGGTCGGCACCTATGAGGTGCGCGTGGAGGACGACGGGCGCATCCTCGCGCACATCTGAGCTCTCCGTCGCACACTGACGACGAGGCCGGAGAACGATGAACGACGCCATCGAGTACGAGTTTCTCACGCCGCAGCGAGTCGTGTTCGGACGCGGTCGACGCGATCGGATCGGTTCGCTCGTACAAGAGCTGGGTGGCACGCGCGCGTTCGTCGTCTGCGGCTCCCGAACGCTCGAGCGGCATGGCGGCCTGGGCGACGTCATCGCGTCGCTGCAGGGCGCGGGGCTCGAGGCCGTGCGCCTGCCCGTCGTGTCGCGTGAGCCGGAGGTCGAGGACGTCGATCGCGCGACGGCGTTCCTGCGCGAACACGGCGCGACCGCGGGTGACGTCGTCGTCGCGGTCGGCGGGGGATCGGCGCTCGACCTCGCCAAGGCGGCCGGAGCGCTGGTGACGCAGACGGCCGGCAGCGTCGTCGAGTGGCTCGAGGGGGTCGGCAGCGGCCGGCAGATCGAGCGCGACCCGCTGCCGCTCGTCGCCGTGCCGACGACGGGTGGGACCGGCAGCGAGGTGACGAAGAACGCGGTCGTGTCGTCGTACGGTCCGCCGTTCAAGAAGAGCCTGCGCTCCGACCGCATGGTGCCCCGGCTCGTTCTCATCGATCCGGAGCTCGCCGTTCACGTGTCGCAGTCCACGACCGCGCACACGGGCATGGACGCGATCACGCAGCTTGTCGAGAGCTACGTCTCGTGCCGCGCGAAGCCGGTGCCGCGGGCGCTGGCGCTTTCGGGGCTCGAGCTTGCGGCCGGTCCGCGCGGCGACGCCGGGGCGGCGGTCGTCGAGGCCGTGCGCGACGGCGGCTCGCTCGCTGCGCGTGAGTGCATGGCTCATGCGGCACTGCTGTCCGGCTGGGCGCTGGCGAACTCCGGGCTCGGGCTCGCTCACGGCGTCGCGGCGGCGCTCGGCGTGCACTGCCGCGTGCCGCACGGGTTGGCGTGTGCGGTGCTGCTGCCGGTCGCGCTGCGCGTCAACCGCGACGTCGCCATGGAGCCGCTGGCTCGCGTCGGCGAGGTCGTGACGGGGAAGTCCTGGTCGACGAGCGCTGCGGCGACCGATGCGGGGATTGAGCGCATCGAGGAGCTCTGCGCCGAGATCGGCATTCCCCGACGCCTGAGCGAGATCGGCGTCGAGCTGGATGCGATTCCCGCGATCGTCACGAGCTCGCGCGGCAACAGCATGAGCGGCAATCCGCGGGAGCTGAGCGACGCCGAGCTCACAGCCGTTCTGGAGGGGATCGCGTGATCCTGGCCGCCGGTCTCTCCCCTGCGTGGCAACAGGTCGTCGTGCTGGACGCCTACCGTGAGGGCGAGGTGAATCGGGCGCGCGAGGTCGTCTGGACGAGCGGCGGCAAGTCGCTCAACGCGGCCATCGCGGCGCACCATCTGGGCGGTGCGAGCGAGACGCGTGCGCTGACGGTCCTCGGAGGCCGGTACCGCGCCGCGATCGAGGACGACTTCGCCGACCTCGGCATCGAGCTGCGCGTCGTCGCGACCGCCACGCCGACGCGCGTCTGCACGACGATCGTCGAGAGATCGACATCGACCTCCGCGCTGCCGTGCATGGCCCGTGCGACGGAGCTCGTCGAGAACCAGGGCGCGCTGAATGCAGCGGAGCTCGAGGCGTTCGCGGACGCCTTCGCGGACGAGGGGGCCGGAGCCGAGATCGCGCTCCTGAGCGGTTCACTCCCGCGCGGTGCATCGCCGACGTACTACCTCGAGCTGCTCGAGCGCTTCGACGGACGGGCCGTGCTCGACGTCCGCGGCGAGGAGTTGCTTCGAGCGCTCGCGTCGCGGCCCTTTCTCGTCAAGCCGAACCGCGTGGAGCTCGGCTCGACGCTCGGGCGCGAGCTGAGGAGCGACGCCGAGGTCCTCGCCGCGATGGAGAGCCTCGTCGATTCGGGTGCGGACTGGGTCGTCGTCACACACGGCGGCGAGGACGTGCTCGTCGCGTCGCGTCGCGGTCGCTGGCGCCTGCCGCCGCCGCGGGTCGAGCCGGTCAGCTCCATCGGCTGTGGCGACTGCCTCAGCGGCGGCATCGCCTGGGCGCTGGATTGCGGCGCGGAGCCGCTCGATGCGGTGCGCACCGGCATGGCCGCTGCGGCCGACAACCTGACGAGGCCGACGATGGGCCGGCTCGATCCGGCGGCGGTCGAAGATCTTCGCGCGCGAATCGAGCCGACCCCTTGCTGAGCTGCCCGAACTAGCAGCCCGGGCAGATGCTCGGACAGGCTTCGATCCAGACGCACGACCGGCCGAGATGGTGCGGCGGTCCACCGCTGAAGAGCCAGCCGAGAGCGGCGATCGCGTCCGACAGATCCACGCTGCGCTGTCCGCGCCAGCTCAGCAGCCGGATGTTCGACGGGTGCGCCGCAGCTCCGTCGCCGCACGGCAGCCGCGCCGGACGACCGTTGAAGAGGTGGCCGAGGAGGCAGATCGGATCGCCGATATCGACGACGCCGTCGCCGTTGCAGTCGCCTGGCACCATGTTCGGGCAGCCCGTCGCGCACGCTGTCAGCGGGTAGGCCGCGCAGCCGAGGCCGCCGCTCGTCGTGCCGCACTGGTAGGGCCCCGGAGCGGGTGGCGGCGGGCCGCCGGTCCGGCAGAACGCGAGAAGGAAGACCATGTCGGCGAGATTGATGGACAGGTCGCCGTTCGCGTCGGCCGCGTCTCGACAGTTGAACGGCGGCGAGATGGTGCCGGAGAGAATGGGCTGCAGCATCAACGCATCCGCGACGTTCACGCAGCCATCGCCGTTGATGTCGCCACGCTTGTACACGACGTTTGTCGGCGAGGCATCGCACGCCGTCGGCGGATAGCCGGGACAGCCGAGCGGGTCCGCGGTCGGATCGGCGCCGCAGCGCAGCGGTCCGGGAGCGGGCGGTGGCGTGCCACCGATCAGCGTGTACGACAGGATGAACACCATGTCGGCGGCGTCGAAGCTCCCCGTGTCGTTCGCGTCGAGCGCGTCGTCGCAGCTGCAGGGGAGCGTGTAGCCCGGTACGAAGAGGGACTGTCCGAGCTCGTATCCGTCGACCGCCGACACGAAGCCGTTGCAGTTTACATCGCCGCGGCGGAAGCGGCTCTGCGCATTGAGTGGTGCAGCCGTCTGCAGCGCGACGAGTGCGACGCCGGCGATCCGCCAGCCGGCGAGCCTCCGGAGGAGAGACGTGTGACCCCGTTCCATGAGAACCTCCCTGGGACCTCGGCGGAGGCGAGCTGACGACGAGGCGACGCAGCCGTGACGCGCGACGGTGGCCAGGCATCGGCGTCGGGGCCACGATTCCCCGTGAATCGACCCGTTCTCCGCAAGTAGAGGACTCAGCCTCGACGTTCGCTCGCGATGTTAGGGGTCAAGTCGCGATCTGTCGCGTTTCGTTTCGGGTTCAGCGCGAAGCTCGCAGTCGCTCTCCGGTCGAGTCCAGGAGGCGCTGTCCGGCGTGGGCGTGGCGCGGTCGTCGCTCTCGCCGCTCGCGTTCAGAATGGCCGTATCAGGAACGTCCCAGCCTCGCCTCGAGCTTCGCCTTGACGTCCGCGCGGAAGCGGTCGACCGCGCTCAGCGTCAGGTCGACGATGTCGGCCGACTCGCGCACGACCGAGGTCAGATCGATCGCGTAGGCCATGAGCTCGGCCTCGTCGACGCCGTGCGAGTCGAAGTACGTCGCATTCGCGCGCCAGCGGCCGGCGGTCGCGAGGTCGTATCGCTTGCCGCCGGAGATTTGCGAGTCGAACAGGCCGACGAGCGACGCGGACAGATTCTGCCGCGCGCTGACGTCCAACCCGATCTTCTCGTCGTCACCGAGCCAATCGAGATTGCGCCACACTTCGCAGCCGTACACCTTCTCCGGCCGATCGGCGGTCGGCATGTCGCGCAGCGCTTCGAGCGTCGCGATGAGCACGCCGATATGGGTCGGATGCTTGTCGGCCGGATTGTGCGTGTAGACGACCTCGGGACGCGCGACCGCGAGGATCTTGGCGATGTCCTCGGTCATTCCGCGTTCGTTCGGGTCCTTGGCCGCCGAGCTCGTCCAGTCGAGCTGCGCGACCATCGAGAACTGGCCGAGGCATGCCGCCTTGCGCTGCTCGTCACGGCGGACTTCGATCATGTCCTCGTCCGTGCAGTCCGCGTAGATCCCCGTGCGCGAGCTGCCGGCGCCATTCGTGCAAGTGATGCCGCCGAACCAGCGATTGCTGCGTCCATAGCAGACCGCGATGCCGTGATACGCCATGATCTCGAGATCGTCTTGGTGCGCTCCGATCGCGAGGTGCGTCGTGCGGGCGATGGCGTCGGCTGCGGGCTTGCCGTCGGGAATGTACAGGTCGGCGCTGTCGTTGTGGAACTGCATGCCTTCAGGATCTAGTGTCGAGTTGCATGAATCATGGTGCCTTCATGAACTCCGTCACTTGGCGATTTCGGGGAGGCTCGCGGCGGCGACCGCCTGACCGACGCGGCGGCTCTTCTCGTCCGGAACGTGAAGCTCGATGCCGGCCGCTTCCTCCGGGAACTCCGTTGCGAGTACGTGGCGAGCGCGTTCGAGAATGACCTCGCCGCCGGCGCCCGATGTCACGCGGCCGAGGATGAGCAGGTTCGAGTAGTCGTAGAACTCGCGGTAGTACGGGATCGTGTAGCCGAGGTAGACGCCGATCGTCGCGAACACCTTCAGCGCTGCGTCGTCGCCATCGTTCGCCTTGGCCTGAACGATCTTCAGGCGCTCTGGCAGCAGGAGATCGTCCGGGAACGAGATGCCGGCCGCCGGGGCGAGCTTGTTGACGGCCTGCTGCGAGAAGTGCATCGCGCCGACGCCGTTGTCGCCCGACCACTCGTCCGCGGGCGAGGTCGGATTCATGTCGACCGGACAGAACGCGAGCTCGTTCAGGCAGCCCGTGATCGCCCCCTGCGGATCGAGGTACCCGACGGCCTCGCTCGAGCCCATCGCGATACCGAGCATGGCGTTCTTGCCGAGCGACATCGCGCCGGCGAGCGCGGTGACGTCCCCGTCGTTGGCGACCTCGAAGGGCACCTTCCACTGCTCCCTCATGCGGAGGAACATCGGCTTCGCCCGCCCTTCGAAGTCCTCGGGGGACAGCGAGCGGAACAGCGAGGCGACCATGACCTGGTTGTCGATGTAGATCCCCGCGGAGCTGCCGCCGATCGCGTCGACGCGCGGCATGTGGGAGGCGGCCTCGCGGAGCCCGCTATCGATCCGCGAGTAGTGGTACTCGAGGTCCGCCTGCGTTGTCGGATTCCACGGGATCTCGGTCGCGAACTTGCACTCGCCGTCGACGACCGCGGCGAGCTTGTAGTCGCTCGCGCCGAGGTCGAAGCCGATCCGGCAGCCGTCGAGGTGGCCGCCGATGCTCGAGCTCATCGTCTTCTCGGCGGGCATCTCGTCTGCCGCGACGGAGACGACCTCCATGTCGTGACCGTAGGCTCGCTGAGCGATCAGGTCGACGTCGAATGCGCGGGCGCCCTGCGGCGAGTACTCCTCGCGCAGTCGCGAGGCGATCCAGTCCGGGCCCGCGATCCACACCTTCCAGCCGCCGCGCGACCACAGCAGGAACTTCACGACGCGCTCGACGTAGCGGTACGTGTCGTCATCGTGCGAACCCGCGGGCAGCACCTCGAGGTCAAGCCGCGACACGAGGCCCTGGTTGCGCTCCAGAGCGATCGACAGCGGCTCCCGATTCGGCGCGTCGGCGACGGCGCGCCGGTAGTTGCGGTTCGCGAGGACGGCCGGTCGGAATCCCGGGTCGAGTTCCGGTCGGATGGTCGGGGAAACGTCCAGAAGAGACTTGTCGGCGGGCATAGCTTGCGGTTCGGGTCGGCGCACGCAAGTGCGATTGGACAGGGAATCCGATCGGCCAGGGGTGCGGCCGACCGAGGAGTGGACGCCGGATCTCGGTTCTTACGTCACGAGCGGCGAATTGTCCAGGGGTTCCGAGGTTGATCGGACTGCCGGTGTGTCAGACAATCGAGCGTGGCGTCGAAATACTTGATCGGAGACGGGATGCTCAGTGCGCGAAAACAGCGGGTTTGTTGGGGTGTCGGTGTCGTCTGTTCGCTCGTCCTGTGTGCGTACAGCACCGCTCAGGACGTCGTCATCAACGAGATTCACTACGATCCGCCGGACCGGACGCATCCGGAGGAGTTCATCGAGCTCTACAACGCCGGCGCCGGGAGCGTCGGCCTGTCCGGAGCCTACTTCTCGAGCGGCGTCTCGTTCGCGTTTCCTGACGGCGCGGCGATCGGCCCCGACCAGTACCTGATCATCGCAGAGGATCCGGACGCCTTCGAGGCGCGTTTCGGCTTCGCGGCCGACTACGGGCCGTGGGTCGGCCAGCTCGCCGGTGACGGCGAGGAGGTCATCCTGCGCGATGCGGCCGGCAATCTGCTCGATCGCGTCGACTACGCGGTTCGTTTCCCGTGGCCGCTGGCCTCGGGCGGGCGGGGCAGCTCCATGGAGCTGATCCACCCGGCGCTCGACAACGACCTCGGCGGCAGTTGGCGCGCGTCCGGGTACTCGTCGGCCGAGCCGGTCCCGCCGACGTACTTCCTCGCGCCTTCGGCGACCGGCTGGCACTATCGTCGCGGCACGTCGAACGCGTCGAGCCCGACGAGTGCGTGGCGGCAGCCCGGCTTCGGCGAGGACGGCACGTGGCGGGTCGGTCGGACCCCGATCGGCTACGGCGACGGCGACGACAACACCGTGCTCGACGACATGTCCGGATCGTATTCGAGCGTCTACCTCCGTCGCACGTTCACGGTCGATGACGCCGACGCGCTGCCGCGGACGATCCGGCTGCGCGTCTACGTCGATGACGGGTGCGTCGTATGGATCAACGGCCAGGAAGCCGCACGACTCCACGTCGACGGCGGCGAGCTCGCGTTCGACGACTTCGGCCAGAACCACGAAGCCGCGTGGGACGAGGTCGAGATCGACCCGGACGATTTCCTCGTCGACGGCGAGAACTTGATCGCGATTCACGCGCTCAATCAGTCGAGGACGTCGAGCGACTTCTCGATCGACGCCGCGATCCTGATTCCCGGCACCGACGCCGACGACTTCGCCGAACCGTCGCCGGGCCTGGAGAACACGATCTTCGCGGCGAACGCAGCGCCGCAGATCCGGCAGGTCATGCACGGTCCTCGGCAGCCCCCGACGGGGCAGGACTTCGCCGTCACCGCGAAGGTGACCGATCCGGACGGCGTCCTCGCGGTGGAGCTGCACTACCAGACGGTGGCGCCCGGCGATTACGTGCCGGCCTACCTGCCGCTGGCGCACAGCGTGCTCCTCTCGGATCCCGACCGTGACGCCGACGCGAATCCGGACTTCGAGAATCCCGCGAACTGGACGACGCTCGTGATGGTCGACGACGGCAGCGACGTCGACGCGACGGCGGGTGACTCGATCTTCAGCGTGCGCATCCCGGGTCAGGAGAACCGGACCCTGGTGCGCTATCGAATCACGGTCACTGACGCACTGGGAGAATCGGTGCGGGTGCCGTATGCGGACGACCGATCGCTCAACTTCGGCGCGTTCGTCTACGACGGCGTGCCGGCGTACACCGTGACGACGCGCACCGTCCAGCCGGCCGGTGTGCCGTACACGTACGGCGAGTCGGTGATGGGTTCGCTACCCACGTACCACCTGATTACGCGAGCGGGAGACCTGTCGACGTGTATCGCGTACGACGGCTCGTTCCGCATTCCGAAGTCGAACGAGGGTGCGCGCGACCGCTTCAACTGGGAGGGAGCGTTCGTCTACGACGGCCAGGTGTACGACCACGTGCGCTACCGTCTGCGCCAGGCGAACGACCGCTACGGCGGCTCGGGCAAGCGCTCGATGCGTTTCCGGTTCAACAAGGGGCGCTATCTCGTAGCGCGCGATTCATTCGGGCGGCGCTATCCGAATCCGTGGCGCACGCTGAATACGGGCAAGCTCTTCGACAACAAGCGCGTCGGCAATTTCGGGCTCACCGAAAAGCTCAACAACGTGATGTGGAACATGGTCGGCGTGCCGTCGCCGTGGATGCACCACTTCCACCTGCGTGTCATCGACGACGACGACGAGGCGCCCGGCGGCACGAACGGGCAGTACTTCGGCGATTTCTGGGGGCTGTTCCTCGCGACGGAAGACTACGACACGCGCTTCCTCGACACGCACGACCTCGAGGATGGCAACCTGTACAAGCTCAAGGACGGCATCTTCGACGGCACGCGAGTGCGGCGTCACCAGGGCGCCGATTCGGTCACGTCTGACGTCGACTTCCAGAACATCCGCAACAACCTGCGGCCTGAGCGTCCGGACTCGTGGCTCCACACGTACGTCAACTACGACCGGTGGTACTACTACCACGCGATCGTCGAGGGCGTGCGGCATTACGATTTCCGTCCTGCCGACTCGCACATGAAGAACCGCGCGTGGTACTTCGAGCTCGCCGGGACCACGAGCCCGTGGGGACGCGTGTGGACGCTGCCACACGACTCCGACGCGAGCTGGGGGCCGAACTGGAACTCCGGCATCGACTACTCGAAGAACGCGATCTTCGGCGGCGCCGGAAAGCCCGCCTTCAAGCGCGACTATCGCAGCGCGGTTCGCGAAGTGCGCGACCTGCTGTGGACCGAGGAGGCGCTCTACGACCTGATCGACGATCTCGCCGAATCGATCGCTCCGTTCGTGCGCGCCGACCGCGATCGCTGGCGGAACGCTCCGTCCGCAGCGGGCAGTCAGGACTTCGGCACGATGGAAGCGAAGGTCCGGGACATGAAGCGCTTCGCGTTCGTCGGCTGGTCTGGCAGCACCGGGCCGACCGTGCCGGCGGGCGGTCGGGCGCAGCACTTGGACAACCTGACGAACGCCGAGGGCGACCGGACGAGCATTCCGGCCACGCCGCTCGTCGGGTACCCCGGACCGCCGGGCTTTCCGGTCGACCAATTGGTGTTCGTCAACACGCGATTCGACGACCCGCAGGGCGCTCATACGTTTGGCGCGCAGGAGTGGCGCATCGGCGAAGTGACCGACTCGGACGCTCCAGCGTTCGACCCGTTGTTGCCGCGCAAGTACGAGTGGACGACCGTGTGGCGGAGCGGGCCGATCGATGCGCCCCTCGAGGAGATCGCGGTACCGCCGGTCGTCGAGCCGGGGCACGCGTACCGAGCGCGACTCCGCATGATGGACAACACCGGGCGTTGGGGACATTGGTCCGACCCGCTCGAGTTCATTCCCTCTGCGCCGCTCGAGCCGTTGCCGCAGCAGCTTTACTTGCGCGTGACGGAGCTCATGTACAACCCGCCGGACGGCAGCGACTACGAGTTCATCGAGCTACTGAACACCGGGCCGAGCGACCTCGACTTGCGCGGCGTGGCCATCGACGACGGCGTCGACTTCGAGTTCGCAGGCAGCGCGGTCGAGTCGCTGGCGTCCGGCGAGTACGTGCTCGTCGTGCGCAACCTCGAAGCGTTCGCGTCGCGATACGTGATCGACGACCTGCAGATCGCCGGCGAGTATCGCAACCGCCTCGACAACGGCGGCGAGGGCGTGCGCGTGGTCGTCGCCGGCAGCCTGCTCGTGCAGGACTTCCTGTTCGACGATATCTGGTATCCGGAAACGGACGGTGCGGGACGGTCGCTCGAGATCGTCGACCCGAGCGCACCCGCGGCGACGTGGAACGATGAAGCGGCCTGGCAGGCGAGCGCGGTCGACTACGGCACGCCGGGTCTCGGGCCGACCGGAGAGCCGCCTCAGGGCGGGTTCCGAGTGCCGTCGGACGGGAACGAGGACGGGCGTGTCGATGTCTCGGATGCGGTGTGGCTCGTCCGCGCGCTCTTCGTAACGCCGCCCGCTCGCCTGCCGTGCGATGGCGAGTCGGTGAACGAGGGCGGCAACCGGCTGCTGCTCGACGCGAACGGTGACGGCGGCGTCGACATCTCCGATCCTCTCCACGTCTTGAACTGGATGTTCCAGTCGGGGCCCGCGCCGGCCCTGGGCACGAGCTGCGTGCGGTTCGAAGGCTGTACCCACCAGTGCCGCGAGTGATGCTATTCCGTCACGATTGGCGATCCGCGCTTTTCGCGATCGCGTGTCTTATTGCATCGCCCGCCGCCTCCGAGGACAGTCTGACGCTCGAAAACGTCGAGAGGCCGCCCGAGGTCGATGCCGCGGAGCCTCTCGCCGACGCGTTCTCGCTCGATCGCGCCGTGCGCTACCTCGACCGCGCCGCGCTGAGCTGGCAGAGGCGGCGCAAGTGCGGCGCGTGTCACACGAACTACATGAGCCTGATTGTACGTCCGGCCGTGCGATCGCACGCGAAGGCGCCGCCCGAGGTGCGCGCGTTCTTCGACGCGATGGTGCGCGATCGCTGGCGCGAGAAAGGGCCGCGATGGGATGCCGAGGTCGTCATGACTGCCGCGACGCTCGCGATGCACGACGCGGCGACGACCGGGCGGCTGAGCGCGACGGCGCGTACTGCGCTCGACCGGATGTGGTCCGTGCAACGCCCGGACGGCGGTTGGGACTGGCTGAAGTGCGGCTGGGCGCCGATGGAGTCGGACGATCACTACGGCGTGACGATGGCGGCGCTCGGCGTCGCGATGGCTCCCGACGATTACGCATCCACGGCGGTAGCAAGGACGGGGCTGCGTAAGATCCGGCGCTACCTGCGCGAGCAGCCCGCACCGTCGCTGCACCACGAGGCGATGCTGCTGTGGGTGTCGACGAAGCTCGACGGCGTGTTCACCGACGCGCGACGCAAGGAGGTCCTCGAGCGGCTGTTCGCACTGCAACGCCCGGATGGCGGCTGGGCGACCGCGGCGCTTCTGGCGGGTGACAAGACGCATCGACGCAAGGACGACGCGGAGCAGGATTCGACGACGAGCGACGGTTATGCGACCGGGCTCGTCATCTTCATCGCGCGAGAGGCCGGCGTCCCGGCGACGGACGCGAGGCTGCGACGCGGCGTCGCGTGGCTCGAGGCGAATCAGCGGGAGAGCGGCCGCTGGTTCACGCGTTCACCGACGAAGGACAGCAAGCACTACATCGCGAACGCCGGCACCGCGTTCGCCGTGATGGCGCTCGCGGCGTGTCGAGACGGCGAGACCGGGCGCTGACTACCGCCCCGTCATCGCGGCCTCCTGCAGCACCGCGCTCACGAATCCCGGGCAATCGTCGATGTGTGGATTGTGTCCGCTCGCATCGAGCACCTCGATGCGCACCGTCGGGAAGTGCTCGCGAATCACCGCGTGATCCTCGTCGCGCACGAAATCCGACAGGCCTCCGATCAGGAAATGCGTCGGGCCGTCGAATCGATCTGCCGGATCGAGCGGCGGGCGGCGCACGTTGGGGAGCGATGCGATCAGCGCGTCCAGGTGGATCTTCCACACGTACCGCCCCTCTCGGCGCTGCAGATTGGTCAGCAGGAAGAGCCGCGTCGGGCGGTCCGGAACGACCTCGACGAGCTCCGCCTCCGCTTCGAAACGGCTGCGAATGCTGTCGAGGTCGATCGCGCGCATCGCGGCGAGCTCGGCCGAAGCGACCGAGTAGCCGCGCGGCGCGATGTCGACGGCCGTCAGATGCTCGATGCGCTGCGGATGGCGGCACGCGAGCCGCATCGCGACCTTGCCTCCCATGCTGTGCCCGATGATCCGTACCCGCTCGATATCCCGAGAGTCGAGCCATTCGAGGATGTCGTCGACCATCGGGCCGATGCCGTGCTCGTCGTCGTGCGGCGATTGACCGTGATTGCGCAGGTCGACCAGCCAGACACAGAAGCGCTCGGCGAGGTAGCGCGCGCAGCCGAGCCAGCTGCGCGAGGATCCGAGCAGGCCGTGAAGGATCAAGAGGGGCGGGGCGTCGGGTGAGCCGAGGCGCGAGTCGTGAAGGCGCATGGGCGACACTATACACGGTCGGCCGTCACCCCGGACCCGCGTTCGAGACGCGCTTGACTCGGTGCCTGCGCCGCGTCGACGCTGGAGGACGCGTCGGTTGACACGGACGGACGGCGAGGGACTGCCGCGGAGGGACGCAGAGATGTTCGAATTCCGGAAGACCTGCATCGCAGTCTTGGCGAGCGCGGTGGTCGTCTCCGCAGGCGACCTCGCCATGAGGGCCGACGAGACGACCAAGGGCAAGCTGCCGCAGGGGCGCACGGGCATCGCTGCGAAGTACCGCGGCGACGTCGCCATCGACAAGCACTCCGACGTCGTCTTCGTCGAACGTTTCGAGGACGACTCTCTCGACGCGGTGCGGTCGCGCTGGGAGAGCGTCTCGAATGCCGAGATCATGTCGCTCTCTTCCGACGTGCCGCCCGGTAGCCGCGGTCGACGTTCGCTGCGAATGGCGCACGTCGGCGGACGAGGAAACGGTGGTCACCTCTATCGGCGGCTGCGACCGGGGTACGATCGCCTGCACTACCGCTTCTACGTCAAGTTCGACGCCGACTGCGGGCCGATCCACCACTTCGTTCACTTCGGCGGCTACAACCCACCGACCGCCTGGCCGCAGGGAGGAGCCGGTGTCCGACCGAACGGCGCCAAGAGGTTCTCGACCGGTATCGAGCCCTTTGGAAACAAGTGGGTCTGGGACTACTACGCCTACTGGACGGAGATGGGCGGTAGCCCACCGCGAGGACAGACCTGGGGCAATAGCTTCGTTCGCGACCCGAACGTCAAGGTCCGTCGTGGCGGTTGGACCTGCGTTGAGCTGATGATGCAGATGAACGACGTCGGTGACTCGAACGGCGAGATGGCTCTGTGGATCGACGGGAAGTTGGTCAGTCACCTCGGCAAGGGGTTTCCGAAGGGCAAGTGGATCTTCGACAAGTTCCAGCGCGGGCAGGGCGGCGATGCCGTGCGTTGGAACGACGAGGCCGGCGGCCCCGAGCGCTTCCGAGTTCCGAGCGGCGGTCGGCCGTTCGAGGGGTTCCGCTGGCGAACGGACGAGAAGTTGCAGCTCAACTTCCTCTGGCTGCTCCTCTACATCACCAAGGCGCCGGAGGGGCACGTGAGCAAGGTCTGGTTCGACGACATCGTCGTCGCCAAGAGCTACATCGGGCCCCTCACTCCGGCGCGATCGGCGGCTCGATCCGGAGGTGCACGAAGAGATCGCGCCGCTGAGCGTCGGTGAGGTCGTAGCCATCCGGCGTCCAGTGGAGGAGAATGGCGCGCGAAGGGAGACGCATCGTGAAGACATGGATTCTGTTCCTGTCGTGCGCTGTCGTGGCCGGCGACGGTCGCGCTGACGACGAGTTTCACACTCGCGATTTCGAAGCCGCTACCAGTGGGGCTCTTGCCGGGAAGAGCCTCGAGGCTCGCGAGGAGCGACCGGCGTGGACCTGGTCGGCGCCCGAGCGCAGCGCCGTTCCCGCGGTGCAGGATGACGGCTGGGCGCGCTCCGACGTCGACCGCTTCATCCTCGCACGCCTCGAGGCCGCGGGCCTGCGACCCGCGCGCGACGCCGAGCCGACCATCTGGCTGCGTCGCGTCCATCTGGCGCTGACGGGGTTGCCGCCGACGTCCGCTGCCGTCGACGCGTTTCGTGCCGACTCCTCGCAGCGAGCGCGTCGCGGGATCGTCGACGACCTTCTCGCGTCGCCGCGCTTCGGCGAGCGGTGGGCGCGGCACTGGATGGATCTCGTGCGATACGCGGAGTCGCGCGGCCACGAAAGCGACTTCGGCATCCCGAACGCGTGGCACTACCGCGATTACCTCATTCGCGCGTTCAACGCCGACGTGCCGTACGATCGTTTCGTCATCGAGCACATCGCCGGCGATCTCGTCGCCGAGCCGCGGCTCCACCCCGAGACCGGATCCGACGAGTCGGTGCTCGGCACCGGGTGGGCGTTCCTCGGCGAGGAGGTCCACTCGCCCGTCGACATCCGCCAGGACGCGTGGGAACGCACGGACAACAAGCTCGACGTGCTCTCGAAGACGTTCCTCGGTTTGACCGTCGCCTGTGCACGATGTCACGATCACAAATTCGACGCGCTGAGCATGGAGGACTACTACGGCCTCGCCGGAGTCGTGTTCGCGTCGAGCTACCGGCAGGTGCGCTTCGAGACGGACCGGCACAACCGACGCGTCGCTCGGCAGCTCGACGAGCTGCGCCGCGAGCACGCCCCGCGCCTCGCGAAGGGGGTCGCGGCAGCGTACGGCGACGCAGTCGAATCGCTCGATCGATGGCTCATCGCCGCGGTCGATACGGGCGCAACGCGGCCGGAGAATGACGACGAGAGCGCCTCCCGCTGGACGCGCGCGATCGAGGCGGCGAAGAAGACGGCCGAGCATCCGCTGCACGCATTCGCGAGGCTCGCGGGCTCCCCCGCCGCGCAGCGCGATGCGGTTCGCACCGAGCTCGCCGCGCAGCTCGAGCGTCGGGCCGGCGAGTATCGACAAGCAGTCGCGGCGGCGCGCGTCATCGTCGACTGGCGGCGAGAGGATCCGTGGCTGACCAACGGTCCGGCGTTCGGCAGCGCTCCGACGCGTGTCGGGTGCGCGCTGCTGAGCGACGATCCCGAGCGGCCGATTCGCGGCATCGCCACGACCGACAGCGCTCGCAAGGACTCGGCCTGGGACGTTCTCGAGGTCGTCGGCAGCGAGAACGAATCGGGCCGGACGATGGCGACGCGGCGCGCCGGGCGTACGATCCGCACGCGCGACTTCCGCCTCGGTTCCGGTCGCCTGTGGTATCTCGTGCGCGGCAACGTGACGGTCTACGCCGCCGTCGACGCGCACGTGATGATCACGGGACCGCTGCACGGAAGGCTCGTCGCGAATCACGAGGGGCCCGAGGATCGGCTGAGGTGGATCGGGCACGATCTGCGCGAATACGCCGGTCATCGCGTCCACCTCGAGTTCTCGCCGCACGTCGACAAGCCGAGCCACGAGGTCGAGATCGCCCTCGTCGTCGAGTCGGACAAGCAGCCTCCACCGCCGCCGGCCGTCGGCTCGCGCGTCGTCGCGGCTCTGCGCGATGGCGCGATCGATTCCGATGCGAAGCTCGCGCGGCGCTATCGCGATCTCTTCGCGAACGCGTGGCGGCGCTTCGCGTCCGGGCAATGGTCGTCGGACGATCCCGACGCCGTGTCCGACGCGCGTCTCGTCGACTGGTTGCTGCGGAACCTCGAGCTCCTTCGTGCGAGCGAAGCGGGCGCGGCGGAGATCGAGCGGGTGGCGCGGAGCTACCTCGACCGGCGCGCCGAGATCGTGCGCGACATCCGTGCATCCTCGCGCACCGCCGTCGCGTGGATGGACGGCACCGGCATCGAGGAGCGCGTTCTCCTGCGCGGCAAACCGTTCCAGCCCGGCGGTGTGGCCGTTCGTCGTCTGCCGCGATCGTTTGCCTACGCGGAGGACCTCGGCGGGCCTGGAAGCGGTCGGCTCGCGCTCGCCCGGCAGCTAGTCGATCGGCGCAACCCGCTCGTCGCGCGTGTCCTCGTCAACCGCGTCTGGCACCATCTGTTCGGTCGCGGTGTCGTGTCGACGGTCGATAATCTCGGCCAGCTCGGCGATCGGCCGACGCACCCGGAGCTCCTCGACTGGCTCGCGAGCGTCTTCATGACCGACGACCACTGGTCGATGAAGACGCTGATTCGACGCCTCGTCCTGTCGCGCACGTGGGGCATGGCGAGCGTGCCCGACGACCCGCGCGCGGAGGAGCTCGACCCGACGAATCGCTTGCTCCATCGCATGCCCGTGCGACGGCTCGAGGCCGAAGCGATTCGCGACTCGGTCCTCGCGGTGTCGGGGCGTCTCGACCGCAAGGCCTTCGGCCCGCCGGTGCCCGTTCATCTGACGGAGTTCGTCATCGGTCGCGGGCGACCGTCGAAGAGCGGTCCTCTCGACGGCGCGGGGCGGCGCAGCATTTACACGTCGGTCCGTCGGAACTTTCTGCCGACCTTGATGCTCACGTTCGACACGCCGATACCGTTCTCGACAGTCGGTCGTCGCAACGTGACCAACGTGCCGGGCCAGTCGCTCGCGTTGACGAACGATCGGTTCATCTTCGAGCAGGCCGGCGTCTGGGCGCGGCGCGTGATCGAGTCGACGCCCGGCGCGGCGGCCGAGGACCGGCTGAGAAGCCTTATCGCGAGCGCGTTCGGGCGACCGGCCGCGGACGCGGAGCTCGCCGCGTTCGTCGACATGCGATCGGAGCTGGCGCAGCTCTACGGCGTCGACGACGACGACGTGCGCGTCTGGATCGATCTGTGCCACACGCTGCTCGGCGCGAACGAATTCATCTGGATACGCTGACGAGAACCGAGACACCATGATTGCGCGTGATTCCAGCCTTCACTCGATGTCGCGACGGGCGATGCTGCACCGCGCATCGCTCGGCATCGGTTCGTTAGC
Organism: uncultured Planctomycetia bacterium; assembly: GCA_964392615.1. Taxonomy (GTDB): domain Bacteria; phylum Planctomycetota; class UBA8108; order UBA8108; family UBA8108; genus CAYMRB01. The sequence continues at coordinate 22,743 of CAYMRB010000108.1, forward strand.
GCTCGCGGCGCTGTCGCAGGACGAGGCGCGTGCCGAACGGCAGCCGGCGTCACGGCGACAGGACGACCCGATGCGCCCGCGACCGCCGCATGCCCGCGCTCGCGCGAAGAGCGTGATCTTCCTGTTCATGGAGGGCGGCGTGTCGCAGGTCGACTCCTACGACCACAAGCCGCTGCTCGAGCGCTTTCACGGCAAGAATCCCCGGCAGGCGATCGGCAAGCTCGAGAAGACGCAGTTCGAGAACATCGGCGGCGTCATGAAGTCGCCGTGGAAGTTTCGCTCCTGGGGTGAGAGCGGCATCTTCGCGAGTGAGCTGTTCCCGCACACGAACGAGCACATGGACGATCTCTGCGTCATCCGGTCGATGACGTCGAAGTTCCCCGAGCACACGAGCGCGAACTACTTTCTGCACTCCGGCTTCGGCTTGCAAGGCCGGCCGACGGCGGGGGCGTGGGTGACGTACGGCCTCGGTAGCGAGAGCCGAAATCTCCCCGGCTTCGTCGTGCTGAACGGCGGGCAGATCCCGTCGGGCGGCCTCGACAACTTTTCGAACGGCTTTCTGCCGGCCGCGTATCAGGGTTCGCTCCTGCAGGCGATAGGCACGCCGCTCGCGAATGTCGTTCCGAACGAGAAGGACCGCCGCGTTCAAGCTGCCAAGCGAGCGCTCGCACGGCGCATCAACGACCTCGGTCTCGAGCGCGCGGGTCGCGTCGATGCGCTCGAGTCGGCGATCTCCAACCACGAGCTCGCCGCGCGCATGCAGGTCGAGGTGCCGGAGCTGATCGATCTCTCGGACGAGTCGGCGGCGACGAAGCGCATGTACGGCCTCGAGTCGGACTTCGTCCACACGCGGACGTATGCCAAGGAGTGCCTGATCGCGCGCCGGCTCGTCGAGCGCGGCGTGCGCTTCGTCGAGTTGACGATCCCGATGGTCTTCGGATATGGCCGCTGGGACGCGCACGGCAACATCAAGAACAACCACGGCGGCAACGCGCGGGCGGTCGACCAGCCGATCGGGGCGCTGCTGAGGGATCTGAAGGACCGCGGGCTTCTCGACGAGACCCTCGTGGTGTGGTCGGGCGAGTTCGGCAGGACGCCGTTC